>JBIQKQ010000198.1:0-3903 GCA_044506365.1 Hyphomicrobiales bacterium | reverse complement strand
GGCGCTTACCAGAAGTCGGCCGGCCTTAAAGTGGATTGCTGGCCCAGCGGCGCGGTGCTGCGCGCGATGAATGACGCGCGCTGATCCATGGCGTTTTCAAACGAAGCATGTCCTCAAGCCTGACGCGAGGATGGTTTCGGTTCGCGTGATGAACCGCGCCAGACACCAGGCGCCGGACGTCATCGACAAACGAAAAACCCGGCCGTGAGACCGGGTCTTCAAATCGAATCGTCAGAAAGTCCGGATCAGTCGCAAACCCGGATGCGGCGGAAACGCCAGCCGTATCCATCCCAGAACCTCTCGCGCTCCATGTGACAGGGAGGCTCTTCAACATAGACCGGAGCCGGCGCGGCATAGGCCGGACGGCTGTTGGCAATCGCGCCGCCGATGAGGGCGCCGCCGATCAAACCTCCGGCGATACCGGCGGCGACATCGCCGCCGCCCGCATGCGCCTGCGGAGCCGTCGCCATCGATCCAAACGCCAGCGTCGCGGCTGCGAGGAGGGCGAAAACTGTCTTTTTCATCTTGGGATCTCTCCTGAAGGGATGCGCCACGGGCGCCGGTTTGTGAGTCCACTACGCGCGATGCGGTCGCTGAAGCCGGCTGTCTCGACCGGAAGCGCCCGACATCGACCCGACGCAGGCGTTCGCAAGTCAGTTGGCTGAAAAAACGGCTTTTTCAGGCCATCCGCCCAGCGGTCCAGAGAGCACTGACAGTACAATCCGGAAAACCGATTCGCTATGGCCGCCGCCGGATCAGCCGCATACCCGGACGCGCCGCACCCGCCAGCCGAAGCCGTCCCAGAAGCGCTGGCGCTGCCAGTAGCAGCCGGGCGCCGCGACATAACCCGGACCGTAATAGCCGTAGCCTGGTCCATAGTATCGCGGGCCGTAATAGCCGGGTCCGTAATAATAGCCCGGGCCCGCCAGCGCGCCGCCGATAATGGCGCCGGCCGCCAGACCGCCGATAACGCCAGCCGCGACCCGGCCGCCGCCAGCTTCGGCGGCTTGCGGCGCAGCCAACGCTGTGACCAGCGTGGCAACCGCCGCCAATGCCATCATTTGTTTCTTCATGGCTTCACCTTTTCTCTTGCGTCTTCCTCTTGCGCCCATCGACAGCGACGGGGTGAACCGCCGGCCGAGAGATTTCCACACCCGCTTTGAACGATCAATGAACGCGATGGCTCAATCCTGCCACGATCGGGATTGTTCCCGTTAAGGTTTATACAATGGATTTCAGTACGTTACGACAACGCCGAGCGGGCAGATGGCCGGCGTCCGCAGGGTCGGCCTCGCGCGGATTTCAGGTAGTTTGGAATAGCTTCAAATAGCCCGTTTTCCCTTTGCGTTTCCGGACACGGTCCAACAATATCGGCGCGGTTCCTCGTGTCGCCATTGGGTTCCGTTTATGATCGTTTGTTCCTGTAACGTGTTGACCGATCACGACGTTCGCTCCGCCGTCACCGCGCCCGACGACCTGCGCCGCTCGCCCAAGCAGGTCTACGGATGCCTCGGATGCAGTGCTGAATGCGGTCGATGTGCCCGAACCATCAGAACCATCATCAAGGAAGCGCTCGGCGCCTGCGCCCGGAAATGTTGCGAAGGGTGTCCCCATTCCGCGATGCACACAGAAGTCGAGCAGAGTCAGAACGAAATTACCCTCTGAGAATTACCCCCGGAACGTCCCGTCAGTTCGCTGGGGCCTATGCACCTCGCTTTGCCTGCGGATAGCTGTCCCTCATCCAGGGGTTGCCGCGCTGCGAAATTCGGTTTAGAAGTATTCTAAATTGGATTGGCGGGTGCGACGGCCGCCTGCCAGCGTCAAGCACATAGAACAGGAGTTGCTCCATGAAGGGCGAACCGAAAGTTATTGAATACCTGAACAAGGCGCTCCGCCACGAACTGACCGCGGTCAACCAGTACTGGTTGCATTACCGCTTGCTGGACAACTGGGGTATCAAGGATCTTGCCAAGAAATGGCGCGCGGAATCCATCGAGGAGATGGAGCACGCCGACAAGCTGATCGACCGCATCATCTTCCTTGACGGCTTCCCGAACATGCAGGTGCTCGATCCCCTGCACATCGGCCAGAATGTCGGCGAGGTGATGGATTGCGATCTCAAGGCGGAATATTCGGCGCGCGCGCTCTACGAGGAGGCGGCGACCCACTGCCACGCCGTGAAGGACTATGTCACCCGCGACATCTTCGAAAGCCTGATGAAGGACGAGGAGAGCCATATCGACTTCCTCGAAACCCAGATCGACCTCATCAAGAAGATCGGTGTCGAACTCTACTCGCAGAAGCACATCGGCGAAATGGATCACGACTGAGACGTTCGCTGAATCGCCCATGGCGGCGGAAAAACCCGCCGCGCACTTTTGCCGGAATTGCCCAGACTGTTATTCGCCATCGGTGTCCTTACGCCGATGGCGTTTGTCTTTCTTCTTCTTTTTCCGTCCTCCATCGTCTGTGTCGTTATCCTGCAAGGTCTCGGCGAGCGCACGCTCGGCCTCGATGCGCTGCTGCTCGGCGAGCAGCCGATGCTCGGCCTCAATGGTTTGCCGCCGCTGATACTCGCTCCAGGCTTCGACAATCCGTTCGATCCAGGGCAGCACCTCCTCAATCGACGGCAGTTGTCCGGGCGGTCCCTGTTCGCCGCGGGGCCCCTGCGGTCCTGTTTTGCCATCCACGCCCGGCTTGCCATCCGCACCCGGCCTGCCGTCGCGTCCCGCTTTGCCGTCCGCCCCAGGCTTGCCGTCAGGACCGGCCTTGCCCCGCGATCCTGTTTTTCCGGCCGGACCAGGTTTTCCAGGCGCGCCACGCGCTCCCGGTTTGCCTTGCGCGCCGGGGCGTCCCGGCGGTCCTTGGATGCCGGGAATCCCCTGCGGTCCCTGCTTGCCGCGCGTTTGAACTGCCACGTGGTGATCCTCTCACGATCCTGATGTTGTCAGGAATGTATCAGGCCGCCGACGTGTATCAATTCGCGTCAAACTGATGTCGCGCTTTCATGTCAGATTTTACCGCCCACAGCGCGAAGGCATAGGCGAGCGCGACTTCGTCGAGGCGGTCGAAGCGGCCGGAGGCGCCGCCGTGTCCCGCGCCCATGTTGGTCCGCAGCAGAACGGGGCCGCCTGATTTCATGGTGGCGCGCAGCCGCGCGATCCATTTCGCCGGCTCCCAATAGGTGACGCGGGGATCGGTCAGCCCGCCCATGGCGAGGATCGCGGGATAGTCTTTCGCCGCGACGTTTTCGTAAGGCGAGTAGGACAGGATGGTGCGGAAATCCTGCTCGCTCGCGATCGGATTGCCCCACTCCGGCCATTCGGGCGGCGTGAGCGGCAGCGTGTCGTCAAGCATGGTGTTGAGCACGTCGACGAACGGCACCTCCGCGACGATGCCGGCGAACAATTCGCCGGCGCGGTTGGCGACCGCGCCCATCAGCATGCCGCCGGCGCTGCCGCCGTGGCCGACGATGTTCTTCGCCGACGTATAATTCGCCGCGATCAGCGCGCGGCCGCAAGCGGCGAAATCGTCAAAGCTGTTGATCTTCTTCTCGCGCTTGCCGTCGAGATACCAGCCCCAGCCCTTGTCCGTGCCGCCGCGGATATGCGCGATGGCATAAACGAAGCCGCGATCGACCAGCGACAATCGGTTGGCCGAGAACGACGCCGGCATCGCGAGACCGTAGGAGCCGTAGCCATAGAGCAGCAGCGGCGCGCGGCCGTTGCGCGCGAAATCCTTGCGATGCAGGATCGACACCGGTACCTCGGCCCCGTCGTTCGCCTTCGCCATGATGCGGGTGGTGACGTAATTTGCAGGATCGTGTCCTGACGGAATCTCCTGGCGCTTGCGCAACGTGCGCGCGCGGCTCGCCATGTCGTAGTCGAACACCTCAGATGGCGT
>JBIQKQ010000035.1:11321-27279 GCA_044506365.1 Hyphomicrobiales bacterium | reverse complement strand
GCGGCCGCAGGCGCCCATCGGGCGACATTGCGAAATCGCCGCGGCCCGAATAGCCGATGCTGGTTGCCGCCGGCGCGAGAAGAAGGAGGGCATCCATGCGCGCGGCATCGAATGCGGCGGCGAGCCGCTGCAGGTTGCTCCGCGTGCCGTCGAGCCAGATGCTGTCGGAATTGATGAGGAGAAACGGCTCCGCGCCGAGCAGCGGCAGCGCCTTCACGACGCCACCGCCGGTATCGAGCAGCTTGTCCCGCTCGTCGGAAATCACGATCTGCGGCGCTTTGCGTCCGGCCACATGGGTCTCGATCTGGTCGGCGAGGTAATGCACGTTGATCACCGCGGTCGCGACGCCGGCCTGGGCGAGCTTGTCGAGCACGTAATCGAGCAGGGCGCGGCCCGACACCTGAACCAGCGGTTTTGGTCTCGTATCGGTCAACGGGCGCATGCGCTCCCCGTATCCGGCCGCGAGCACCATCGCCGTTTGCGGAACGCCATGCGCCATGCGAATCAACCCCCATCCGCCCCGTCGGCCGGTCATCTATCACAGCCGATCGAAGGCGGGCACATTGTCCTTGTACCATGCTGATAGGTCGGCGAGGCTCGGGTGGCGCAACGCACGCTGCAGGTAGCGCCATACGCGCGGCATGTGACGCAAATACTGTGGTTTACCGTCCCGGCGATCGAGCCGCGCGAAAATGCCGAGGACCTTGGTGGCCCGCTGGGCGGCCATCACGGCGTAGATGGCCGCGAACCCTGCCGGATCGAAGCTCGCGTCCACCTCGCTGCGTCTTGCGACATAGCGATCGAATAACTCCTGCGCGAGGGGGTCGGGCACGTCGACGCGTGCATCCTGCAGGAGCGAAGCCACGTCGTAGCCGGTCGGTCCTATCACCGCGTCCTGAAAATCGAGCAGGCCGACGCGCCGGTATCCCTTGCGGTCCGGCAGCCAGATCAGATTGGGCGAATGGAAATCGCGCAGGACCCAGGTCTGCTGGCCGCCGAGCGCCGGCTTGAGGGCATCGCGCCAAAGCCGGCGGAACGTGTCCCGTCCTGCGGCGTCCGGCGCTACCCCACGATGCGGAACGTACCAGTCGAGCAGCAACTCCGCCTCGATCAGAAAAGCCTCGCTGTCATAGGCGTGGAGGGCGTAGGTCGTGCCGTCCGGCAACGGCAGCATCGACGGGACCTGCCTTGCATGAAGCGCTGCAAGGAGGTCGGCGGCCTCGCCGTAACGGGGCGCGATCGGCGCGGGAGGAGAGCCGGTCACAAAGGCGTCGGTTCCGAAATCCTCCAGCAGCAGGAACCCCTGGTCGAGGTCGGCGGCGTGGATTTCCGGTGCCGAAAAGCCGAGCATGCGCAAGCCGTCCGCCATCGCAACGAACGGCCGCACATCTTCGGCGAGATGGGCGATCGCGCTGTAAGGCTTACCTTCGCGGATCGGCGGCCCGTCCGGCCGGCGCGGCGCATTCATCAAGATCGTGGATGTCGCGTTGCTGATGAGCCGCTCGTAGAGGCGGGTCGAGGCATCGCCTTGCATGCGCTGCCGTTCGGCGAGAGCGTATCCGCTGCGATGAAGAAAGGTCCGCAAAGCCTCTATGCGGGCGACGCGCTGCGCCAGTTTGCCGTATCCGGTGACCTGGGCATCGCGATACTGGTCGCCTCGCGCCGGCGCGAGCGTCAGCACGATATCGATCCGGTCCGCGGGCAGCCAGCCATGGGCACGGTCCGGCCATTCCATCAGCACGACGCCGGTCGCAGCGATCTCGTCGAGCCCAAGCTCGGCCAGTTCGTCCGCACTGCTTAGACGATAGAGATCGGCATGCGCGAGTGTGAATCGCGGCAGCTCGTAAACTTGCATCAGCGTGAAGGTCGGGCTTGGCACCGCGAGTTCCGGATCGCCGGCAAGATGCCGGATCAGGGCGCGAGCGAATGCGGTTTTGCCAGCGCCGAGATCGCCCGACAGCGTGATCAGGTCGCCGGGTTCGAGCGCATTGGCGATCTCGACTGCAAAGCGCTGCGTCGCCTGCTCGTTTTCGAGCGCCACGGTGAAGCGCGATTCGCGTGCCGTCATGGCAAATGGTCAGGCTGCCACGGTCTGCTGCTGGGCGGGCGGATTGGTTGGGAAGATGCAGGTCACCGTGGTCCCTTGCCCGACCGTGGACTCGATGTCCACCGTTCCGCCGTGCAATTGCACGAATGAGCGCACGATCGACAGGCCAAGACCGGCGCCCCGATGCTGCGAGCCGAGCGAATGGCTCTCAAACCAGTCGAAAATGCGGTGCTTCATTTCGGGCGGGATGCCGGGGCCCTGATCGGTTACCGAAAATGCGATCGCATCGTGACGTCGCTCGGCCCGCAGGCGGACCGTGCCGCCGCTTGGCGAGAAGCCGACGGCGTTCGACAGGAGGTTGAAAAGCACCTGGCGGATGCGGCGTTCGTCGGCAGAGAACAGGCCAATATCAGCGGGATCGGTCTCGATATCGAGCGTGATATTATCCTTCACCAGCCGGTCACCAATGCCTTGGGCCGCAGCCTCCATGGTCTTGCGGATGTCCACCGGCCCCAGATTCAGGGTCATCGCACCGGCGTCAATGGTTGCCAGATCAAGAATGTCGTTGATCAGCGCGAGCAACGCGTTGGTCGAAACCGTGATGTAGCCGAGATATTCCGACTGCCGGTCGGTGAGCGGTCCGGTCGTCGGATCGCCCAGGAAATGCGCGAAGCCGATGATGTTGGTGAGCGGCGAGCGCAGCTCATACGAGACATGATGCAGGAAGTCGATCTTGATCTGGTCGGCCGTCTCCAGCGCTTCATTGCGCTCGCGCAGCGCACGTTCGACATTCACGGTGTCGGTCACATCCTGGAAGGTGACGAGCGTCGCGCCGTCGGGTAGCGGCAGGGTGGCCACGTCGACCACGCTGCCGTCACGCCGTTCGAGCCGCCCTTTGACCGCGTCACGCTGGCCGATCGACGTCACCGCGGCACGCAGCGCGCGAAGGGTCTGATCCTCCGGCTGCAGTGGCGCACACCAGGCGATTACGGCTTCGATATGCGGGCGCTCGGCGAGCGCCTCCTCCGGCAATTTCCAGAGTTGCTGGAATGCCGGATTGTGTAGGCGCAGGCGGCCATCGCTGGCGAACACGGCGACCGCTTCGGTGAGATTATCGAGGGTCTCGCCCTGCACCCGGATCAGCGCGTCGTAACGGCGCTCAAGCTCGAGGCGCTCGGTCACGTCGTCGAACAGGTAGGTCACGCCGCCTTCGGTATTCGGCGTCGTCACCACCCGCAAGGTGCGCCCGTCAGGCAGGTGCCAGAGATCCTCACGGGCCTCGAGATTTCGATAGGCCTCGTGAAGTTGGTTCTTCCAGCTCCGGAAGTCCTGCTGTTCCGGCAGCTTGCGGCCGGTCCGCAGCCGGTCGAGAATCGCTGAATCTGTCGGACCGTGATCGAGATAAGACGCGTCCAGGTCCCACAGCGCGCGATAGGCCTCGTTGTAGAAGCGCAGCGTGTGGTCGGCGCCGAAGATCGCGACACCGGTGGCAAGCTGGTCGAGTGTGCGGCGATGGGCATCGACCATGCGTGCCATCTCGGCGCGGACATTCTCGATTTCCGTGGCGTCGATGCCGACCGCGGCGCTGCCGGCGCGGGTGGGCACTTCGACGACGTCGAAGATGCGCCGCTCGCCTGCAATCACCGCCGGCACCCGGCCGCGATACGTGGTGCCGTCCTCGCGCATGCGCGCCGCATCGTCGCGCGCGGATTTGTCGAGCAATTCAAGGTTACGCTCGACCGCTTCCGTCGGATCGCGGGCTTCGATGGCATTGGCATAAGCGGCATTGACGAAATCAAGCCTGCCCTCCCGATCGCGCGCCCAGACGGGGAAAGGCAGGGCGTCGATCAGTGTGCGCAAGGCCATCATGTCGCCGACCAGGCGATCGTGCCGTGCGGTGAGTGCGATCTGCTCTCCCTTGATGCCGCTGACGTCGCGCAGCCGCATGACGGCGCGTCCGCCGATGGCCCGGCCCTCCGCTTCGATCGCCTTGCCGCCCAGCGTGGTGAGGGTCATGGCGAAGCCTTCACCGTGGGCGCGCAGCTTTTCGACCGCCGACTCGATCATCTGCGTCTGGTCCATTGGGAGCCACGATTCGAATGCGAGAACGCGCTGCGGCATTGTAGCCTGCGTGACGATCGTCACGTCCCCGACAATGTCGGGCTCGTCGTAGCCGGCCGCCCAGCCGACGACGATCTGCGGCTCGGAAAGAAGCAATGCGCTGAGGCGGTCGGCTTCGGCTGTCAGCGCGTCGATTTCTCGTCGCGCCTGCGCCTCGGTGGCAGCGGCGCGATGGCGCGTGCGCACCAGCATGATTGCGGTGACGACCGCAAACAGCACGGCGCCGAGCGTCAAGGCGAGCGCCGCAAGCTCGTGGCGTTCGAGACTGGCGAATGCGCCGATATAGAGATCGATGGGTGTCCCATTCCTTATGGGAGAAGCGGCCGGTGCCGGGGCCGACCAGAATATGCCGGGCGCAGCAAGCCATCCGCATCGCAGCGGATCGGCGTTGCGGACGCCGCCGGTCGACCGAATCATTCCCGCCTACCCATTGTCCCCCAATACCGGTTCGCTTCCGGACCTCCGGAGCAAGCCTGTATCGTTATGGACGCAATTTCGACGCTAACGAACGGGCCGCGGCTGCGGACCGAATCATCCGACTTTACTCTCAAGCGGAGTCGCGCGTTAAGAGTCCAGACCGTGAACGGGGGGCAGCGGGACCTATAACGCGGATTTTCCAGCCTGCCTGACCAGGTCGCCCAAATAGATGGTGGACAGAGCCGTAGCGAAGGCCGTTTCCGCCTGTGCCATTGCCGGCAACACCACCTCGCCGATAAGGCGCGATCCGGCAACGGCTTCCGGCGGCTGTTCCTCGACGGTCCCAGCCGCCCGCAATATCTCATTCGCCGTTATGCTGTCGCTGCTGCGTCCAAGCTCGTATCCTCCGCGCGGGCCTCTGACGCCTCGCAGGATGCCTTCATGGACGAGGGCCTGAAGGACCGGTTCAAGGTGTCGCGGCGGCAGCCCATGCCTGGATGCGAGCGCCTTGGCAGAGACCGGCCGGATCTGCGAATTCAGCGCGATGTCGATGACGGCTGCGAGGGCAAGGATGCCTTTCCGAGACATCAGCGGCATTTCCAATTCACTCACCGTTATTGTGCTTTATGAGGCATAACGGTAGTAAATTAAGCCGCGCTGTCTACCCCTCCCTGGAGGTATCGACATCTTTCGTCCCGGTCGAACCAAAGCCACCGCTTCCGCGGTCCGTTTCATCAAGCTTATCGACAAGCCGCAGCGTTACGGTCGTCACTGAAGCGACGACGAGCTGAGCGATTCGCATCCCGCGTTCGACCGCGAAAGCAGATCTGCCGTGATTGATGAGGATGACACTGACCTCGCCGCGATAGTCGGCATCGATGGTGCCCGGCGCATTCAGAACGGTGACGCCGTGTTTGGCAGCCAGCCCGGAGCGGGGCCTGACCTGACCTTCGCTGCCGATCGGCAGGGCAAGCGCGATCCCGGTGGGGATCGTTGCATGCTCGCCCGGCGCGATCATGATCTTCTGTCCCTCGGGCACGGCGGCCATCAGATCGAGGCCGGCCGCAGCTGCGGTCTGATAGGCGGGCAACGGCATGCCCGCCCCGTGTGGAAGCTGCACGATCCGCACGTCCATCGTCGTCAAGAGCGTGTTCCATTCAGAGCGGCGGCGATGCGCCCGATGAGGTGGCGCGCCACCTCGTCCTTCGATTGTGAGGGCCATGACTCGACCCCGGCCGCGGTGACGAGGTGAACGCTGTTGCGGTCTCCGCCCATGACGCCGGATCCCGGCGAGACATCGTTGGCGACAATCCAATCGCAGCCCTTGCTCTTGAGCTTGGCCTTTGCGTGATCGATGACCTTTTCGGTCTCGGCCGCAAATCCGACCACAAGCGGTGGCCGGCCTGATTTCAGCTTCGCAACCGTCGCGAGAATGTCCGGATTTTCGGTCAGCGCGAATGTAGGGGCGCTGGCTTGCGTCTTCTTGATCTTCTGCGCGTCAGGCTTGGCGACCGCCCAGTCCGCGACCGCGGCGGCGAAGATCGCCGCATCCGCGGGAAGCCCGTTCTTTACCGCATCGAGCATTTCCCGCGCTGTGGTGACATGGATTGACGTCACGCCCTCAGGGTCAGGAAGGTGAACCGGGCCCGAGACCAGGACAACATCGGCTCCGGCTTGGGCGGCGGCAGCAGCGATTGCATGGCCCTGCTTGCCGGATGAGCGATTGGCGATATAGCGGATCGGATCGATTGGCTCGTGGGTCGGGCCGGAGGTAATGAGCACCCGCTTGCCGGCAAGCGGCTTTTCGCCGGACGCGGCGAGAACGTGAAGCGCGGCATCTACTATCTCCAGCGGCTCCGCCATCCGGCCGGTGCCCGCTTCGCCGCTCTCGGCCATCTCGCCGGAATTCGGCCCGATAAATTTGAGCCCGTCAGCGGCGAGCCGCGCGACATTGCGGCGGGTGGCCGCATTCCGCCACATCACCGGGTTCATCGCGGGCGCGATCAGGATCGGCTTGTCCGTCGCGAGCAGAACCGCAGTCGCCAGATCGTCGGCATGGCCGCCGGCCATCTTCGCGATCAGGTCGGCGGTGGCGGGTGCGACAATGACGAGATCGGTCTCGCGCGCGAGCCGGATGTGGCCGACGTCGAATTCACGCCCGGAATCGAACAGGTCAGTGAAGGCGCGCTCTCCGCACAGCGTTCCGACCGAAAGCGGCGTAATGAATTCATGTCCGGCTCTGGTCAGGATGCCGCGCACGGCGGCCCCCCGTTCGCGCAGCCGCCGGATCAGGTCGAGCGACTTGTAGGCGGCGATGCCGCCGCCGATCACGAGCAGGATGCGCTTGCCGGTCAGCATGGAACGTCAAGTATAGCCGTTGGTGGAACAATAATCACTTGATCAGCCACGCGATGTAAAAGAGCAGCGCTGCAATCACCCAGAGCGCGACGGTGCTGGCGCGGCTGCCCCTTGCTTCCGCGCGTCCGATATCCGCGACCGTTTCCGGCGCGAGGACGATGCCGTTGCGGGTCGCCGCGTCCAGCTGCTCCACAAGCGCGGCGCCCCGCCTCAGGAGGCTTGGTACCTGGCCGGTAAAGCGGCCAAGCTCGGCCAGACTTTCGGTCGCGTTTTCGATGCGGCCGGCCGGCCCGAGATTGCGCTCGATCCATTCGCGCACCACGGGCTCGGCGGTCGACCACATGTCAAGTTTCGGATCGAGCGAACGCGCGACGCCCTCCACCACCACCATGGTCTTTTGCAGCAGCAGCAACTCCGGTCGGGTCCGCATATCGAACAGGCCCGTGACCTCGAACAACAGCGTCAGCAGCTTTGCCATCGAGATTTCGTCGGCCGCGCGGTTATGGATCGGCTCGCCGATGGCGCGGATGGCCTGCGCGAAGTCCTCGACCGAATGATGCGAGGGCACATAGCGCGCTTCAAAATGCACTTCCGCGGTGCGCCGGTAATCGCGCGTGATGAACCCGTATAGGATTTCGGCAAGAAAGCGCCGCTCCTTCGGGCCGAGCCGTCCCATGATGCCAAAATCGACCGCGACCAGCTGGCCCTCGTCGTCGACGAAAAGGTTACCCGGATGCATGTCGGCGTGAAAGAAGCCGTCGCGCAGCGCGTGACGCAGGAAACTCTGGATCACGATGCGTGCAAGGACCTTCAGGTCGAAGCCCTTGGCTTCCAGCGCGGCACGGTTCGACAGCTGCGTGCCGTCGATCCATTCCAGCGTCAGCACCTCCTTGGTGGTGCGGTCCCAGTCGACTGCCGGTACGCGGAATCCCGGATCGCCCTTGGTGTTCTCCGCCATTTCGGACAAGGCAGCGGCTTCAAGTCGCAGGTCCATCTCAAGCGCGACCGACCGGCGCAGCGTCGCCACCGTCTCGACCAGCCGCAGCCGCCGCGCTTCCGCGGAGTAGGCTTCGGCATTGCGCGCGGCGAAGGCGAACGCCTCCTGATCGATGGCGAAGCGCCGTTCGATTCCCGGCCGCAGCACCTTGACCGCGACGCTGCGCAGGCCGTCCGCCGCTCGGACTTCGGCGCGGTGCACCTGCGCGATCGAAGCAGCCGCGACCGATGAGCCGAAGGTCGCAAATGTCTGATCGACCGGCCGCCCAAAAGCCTGCTCGACGATCGCCACCGCCTGCGTGTGAGGAAAGGCCGGCATGCGATCCTGCAAGCTCTCCAGGTCGTGCGCGGTCGCAACGCCCACCACGTCGGGGCGGGTCGCAAGAAACTGTCCGAGCTTCACATAGGTCGGGCCGAGGCGCGTCAGCGCTGCGGCGAGCCGCCCGGCCTGACTGTCCTTGCCCGGACGCGCGATTAGACCTGCGGCGCGCAGCGCGATTCGCGCCGGCACCGGCACCAGCGCCGGGTCAACCTGGCGGAACACGCCTTCGCGCGCAAACACATATCCCGCGCGCGCCAGCCGCAGCGAATTGGTGAGGGCCGAGATCATGCGAGCGGACGCGTGTGGCGAGCCTGAGTCACAGCCGCCAGCCGGAATGGAGCGCCACGATTCCGCCGGTCATCGGGGTGAACGACACCCGCGCGAAGCCGGCCGCGCGGATCATGTCTGCGAACGCCTGTGGTTTGGGGAATTTGCGGATCGATTCCACCAGGTAGCGGTAGGAATCCGCGTCACGCGCCACGGCGCGGCCGAGCGCGGGGATCACGTTAAAGGAGTAAAAGTCATAGAGCGTTCCGAACGCGGGCACATCGACCGAAGAAAATTCCAGGCAAAGAAAATGCCCGCCTGGACGCAGCACGCGATAAGCCTCGCGCAGCGCTACATCGATCCGCGGCACGTTGCGGATGCCAAACGCGATTGTATAAGCGTCAAAGGCGCGGTCCGGCAGCGGCAGCGCCTCGGCATTGCCTTCGATAAAGGTCACGGCCGCTTCCAGGCCGCCCTTGCGGGCGCGCTCCTGGCCGACCGCGAGCATCTCGCTGTTGATATCCACGATCGTTGCGTGGGTGCCGGCGCCGCTGGCACCGACCACGCGAAAGGCGATGTCGCCGGTACCTCCGGCAACGTCGAGCAGCTGGAAATTCCGGTCACTCCTCGGTGCGTTGACCGCGCTGACCAGCGCATTTTTCCAGGCACGGTGCAAGCCGCCCGACATCAGGTCGTTCATCAGGTCGTATCGGCGCGCAACCGAGTGGAACACGTCGTCCACCAGCCCCTGCTTTTCGCCGAGCGGCACCTGCCGGAAACCGAAATCGGCCTCTTTTGCGGAATTCTCTGTCATGTCTATCCTGCGCGGCCGGACGATAGCCCAGCCCGCCGGACTGCGCTACATACCGGCACTGGACTTGTTAACGAGACGTGCCGCGCCCGACGTGACCGCGACTTTCAATCCCGCCATTCCCGTCTTCCGCATCTTCTCGGTCGAGAAGGCGCGGGAATTCTATCTCGACTTCCTCGGCTTCACGCTCGACTGGGAGCACCGATTCGAACCCGATATGCCGGTCTATATGCAGGTGTCGCGCGGACCTTTGGTGCTGCACCTGAGCGAGCATCACGGGGATGCCTGTCCGGGCTCGACCGCCTATGTGCGCATGCGCGGCGTGCGGGACTACCATGCCGAGATCAGCGCCAAGGGTTACCGCTACCTGCGCCCCGGGGTTGAAAGCCGCGACTGGACCAAGGCTGAGATGACGGTGACCGACCCGTTCGGCAACCGCATCCGCTTCGGTGAGATCGCCGAGAAAAAAGACTGACTGCGCGATGCCTGAACTGCCCGAAGTCGAAACCGTTCGCCGCGGACTTGCGCCGGTGATGGAGGGCGCCCGTTTCGACCGCGTCGAGGCGCGGCGCGGCGATCTTCGCTGGCCATTGCCGAAGGATTTCGTCAGGCGGCTGGAAGGCCAGACCGTGACCGGTCTCGGCCGCCGGGCGAAATACATCCTGGCCGACCTATCATCCGGGGAGGTGCTGCTCATGCATTTAGGCATGTCCGGCTCGTTCCGCGTGTCGCAGGCTGGCGCGGAGGAAACGCCAGGCGATTTTCATCGCGAGCGCTCGAAGGCTCTCGCCCACGACCATATCGTGTTCCACATGTCGAGTGGCGGCATCGCGACCTTCAACGACCCACGACGCTTCGGGTGCATGAAGCTGGTCGCGCGTCCGGATCTGGAGCAGGAGCCGCTGCTGCGCGCGCTGGGACCCGAACCGCTCGGCAACGCCTTCGATGCTGCCATGCTGGCCTCGGCCTGTGCCGACAAACGGACTAGTCTGAAGGCGGCGCTGCTTGACCAGCGCGTGGTCGCAGGCCTTGGCAACATCTATGTCTGCGAAGCCCTGCATCGCGCGCGGCTGTCGCCGAAGCGCAAGGCCTCGACCCTCTCCGACCGCAAGGGTGCTCCGAACCAACGATCAATCGCATTGGTCGAAGCCATTCGCGTGGTGCTGAACGACGCGATCACGGCCGGTGGCTCCTCGCTGCGAGATCATCGCCGCACCGACGGCGAACTCGGCTATTTCCAGCATTCGTTCCGTGTCTATGATCGCGCGGGCGCGCCTTGTAAGACGCGTGGCTGCGGCGGGGCCGTGCGTCGCATCGTGCAAGGTGGCCGCTCGACATTCTACTGCCCCGCCTGCCAGAAGTAACACCACGCTGACGGTCGGCCCGTCCGTGCGGATGGAGTGCAGATTTCGTTTGTTGCGTCCTGTCCCGCCGCGATACCGTGTTCAGGCCGCCCGCGGCTTGTCACCACGGCGGCGGCCAAGGGATTCGAGGGTCTTATCGGCTCTCTGCCTGTATTCGTTGTGCAGCCGCTCCAGTTGCTCGTCGGAGAGGTCCTCAGCGGTCGCAAGCTTGTCGTCGGCGCCATCGAGCCGCAGGATCAGTTCGGCGAGCTTGATCTGGATCGCCGCGGTGTCCCGGTTTTGCGTGTTCTGGATCAGGAAAACCATCAAGAAGGTGACGATGGTGGTCGAGGTGTTGATCACCAGTTGCCATGTGTCGCTGAAACCAAACAGAGGTCCGCTGAGCGCCCACACAATGACTAGACTTGCCGCCGTCAGGAACGCAATGGGCTTACCGGCCAGGCGGGCAATCTCGCAGGCCGCACGCGCAAACGCTCCCTGATGATGGTCAAGTTCGGCCTTGTGCCCTTGAAGAACTCCGGTGTTCGACCGAACATCCGGCTTCGATATGTGCGGAGCCATTGCGAGCCTGTCTCTTGTTACGCACAAGTCTCAACGGCCACCTCCTGGAGGCGGTTCCCGCCGCGTGGCCGGGCAAATGAAAACGCGCGCCATCGAGCGCAGCGCTCATGCCTTTCATGTGCGAAAATCAGCTTTCGTGCCGCATCAGCACCGCGCGGGTGGTATGGTCCGGGCCAAATTCGTCGATGTTATCGACTTCGAGCAGCTTGGCCAGGCGGCTTCGCGCGCGGTTCACGCGGCTCTTGATGGTGCCGACGGCGCATTCGCAGATATCGGCCGCTTCCTCATATGAGAAACCCGACGCTCCGACCAGGATCAGCGCCTCTCGCTGCTCAGCCGGCAACTGTGCCAGCGCCTGCCGGAATTCCTGAAACTCGACCCGCCCGATCTGATCGGGGTGGGACTTCAATGTCTCTGCCAGGCTGCCATCGGAATCCTCAACCTCACGGCGGCGTTTGCGGTATTCGGAGCGGAACAGGTTGCGCAGGATCGTGAACAGCCATGCCGGCAGATTGGTGCCGGGCTGGAAGGACTGAATATTCGCCAGCGCGCGCAGGATCGTTTCCTGCACGAGGTCGTCTGCCCGATCCACGTTGCCGGAGAGCGAGATGGCAAACGCACGCAGGCTCGGGATACCCGCCAGGATCTGGTCTCTCAGAGCCGGATCGACACTCATTCGGTTTTCCCTTCCGTCGGCCCCTTGTCGAGCTGCTTGAGCAGGTCAGCAAATCGGTCCGGCACGCCCTCTTGCACGACATCGTCGTATATCGCCCGCAACTGCTGTCCGATCTTGTTCTGGATTTCCCGGTTCAGACCGGAGGCGTTTTTCTGATTCATGGCGTCCGGCTGCATGGAAGGTGATGTACCTGATTTGGGTGTTCTCATTTCGTCCTTCGCCGGCCCACCTACGGACCGGTCCCCGCTCCATGTCGGAATGCCCAACTGCATCGAAGGTTCCGCCCGGGGGAACTTTTTTTGCTAAGACACGTTGGGGCCGCGACGCCCTTAGGCCCAACGGGAGGGATCCGTGTCCGCTTCACAAGCCATCGCACCCTATTTGCCGTTCCTGCGCCGCTACGCGCGCGCTTTGACCGGCAGTCAGTCCTCCGGCGACGCCTATGTGGCCGCCGCCCTGGAGGCCCTCATCGAGGATACCTCGGTCCTCGATAATTCCTCGTCCCCGCGCGTCGCGCTGTACCAGCTTTTCAGCAAAATCTGGAATTCGGTGGTCGTGAATGCGAAGGGCGGCCCGGACGGCACGGCGCTGCCGGCCGAGCAGCGTCTCAGCCAAATAACACCACGCCCCCGTCAGGCATTTCTGCTGATCGCACTTGAAGGCTTCTCGGAAATCGATGCGGCAGCCATCCTCGACGTCGACGTCCCAACGCTTCGGCAACTGGTGGAGGAGTCGGGGCGTGAGCTCGCCGCCGAGATCGCCACCGATGTCATGATCATCGAGGATGAGCCGTTCATCGCGATGGACCTCGAAGGGCTGGTGGAAAGTCTCGGTCATCGCGTGCTCGGCGTCGCCCGAACCCATTCGGAGGCGATTACCTTGGCCAAAGCCAAGCGTCCGGGACTAATCCTCGCGGATATCCAGCTTGCTGATGGCTCGTCGGGTCTTGATGCGGTCAATGAGTTGCTGCGGTCCTTCGAAGTGCCGGTCATCTTCATTACCGCCTATCCGGAACGCTTTCTCACCGGAGAGCGGCCAGAGCCGGCTTTCCTGATCGCAAAGCCGTTCCAGCCAGCAACGGTCTCGGCTGTGATCAGTCAGGCGCTTTTCTTCGAGCGCAATGCGCGGCGGCGCGAGCGACGCGCCAGCTGATCCCGGGCAGGCTACAGCCAAAGCCGCCGGCCGATTATTTCTGGCCGTCGGCGTCTTCCGCTGGCTTGCGCGAACCCATTGAGAAGCCAAGCATCAGCGCTTCGAAGACCATGGCGATGCGCTGATCGCGGGACAGGCCTTCCAACTCGGCGTCTACCACCTTTGGCGTCCGGCCGGACGATCTGGGCAACAAGCGTGGGGCGAAATAGCCGCCGATCGCCACCGCGAGCAGGACGGCGGCGACAGCGGCGCGGGCGCCGATCGGCCCCAGCACTGCTTCGATCGCCAGCAGCAATGCTGACGCGGCATAAATAAGCGCGCCAATGGCGGCTACGATCGCGACCGCAAGAGAAATCGCGTAACGCCGAACGGCCGCGACCGGTCGCTCCAGGCCTTCGGTGACCAGATCGGAAAGGGCCATCGGCAACTACTCCGGCCGACGGGCGAGCCCCGCAATGAAGCCGATGCCGGCCGCGATCGCAAGCGTCAGCAGGGGTCGCTTGTCGATCTCGCGGACGAATCGATTGACCGCCTGGCTGCCGAACTTTGCCACCTCGTCGCTGGCCGAGGCGACCCCGGCCTGCGCCTGTTGGGTGGCGCGGCCGGTCAGGCCTGAAATCGCACTTAGCACGATATCATTGGCGCTCTCGGCCGCGTGGTTCGCGCCCTGCTTTGTCAGCTGGTTCAGCCGCGCGATCCGCTCGTCGAGCGAAGCGATCATGTCGGCGATTTCGGCGCGCATTGCGGCCACGTCGTCCGCAACCGCCTCGCCCATCACATGCGGTGCGCGCCCCAACCGAGAATTGTTCTGTGAATGCCGGGCCGACATCTTGCGCCGTGACTTTGCCTTCGTCGCGCCAGCCTGCGACCGTGCCATGAGGTCAACTCCCGCTGCTTCAATCTTGTTTGGGCAAACGCTACGGAACCTGCATTGTTCCGCCCAGAGCGTGGCTGCAGGGGCGAGCGACCGGCACAAAAAAAGGCGTGGCCGGCAAGAACTGCAGGCCACGCCTTAAACCGAGCCGACCGAGCACGAGGGGGAGGGGGATGACGGCCGGCTACGACGCGTTAATGCACAACTGCGAAATCGGTTCCGGACAATCGCCGATGATTTGCGTAGTCGTTCGTCTGGAAAAAAACTGGCTGACCTAAAAACGCCGCTGTGATCTAACTCCCGGAAACGCTTGGCCTTCTTGCACGTTGGGATGTGCGCAACGGCCTCACTGGGGATTTCATAAATCGGCATCGAACCGGGGTGGCGTGTTCCGTTACCCTGGCCCGCCGATCATGTCGAATACGAGTGGCAATGTGGTGAAGACAACGAGGGGGCGGAAAGGCCAGTCGCTTTTAAGCGACGACTCGAAGGCCGCGTCACCGATCAACGCCGAATTGACAGCCCCCGCCGGAGAGAGTGCCGAGCTTCTGCGCCGGGAGATCGACCTGCACAGTCAGACCCGCGCGAAGCTTAGACGCGCGCGCGAAGAGGCGCGGCGCAAGTCGCGGGAATGCGCGGACCTCAGGACCCGCTTCGAAATTGCGTTTCGCGGAGCCAACATTCACGCTTTCGCGCAGGACCGAGATCTCCGGTACACATGGATCGCAGGTGCGCGCGGCGATGAGGCTACCGCTGGTATGCTCGGCCGCACCGACGACGAGCTATGGTCTTCGCCTGAGCAGAAATCGGTCATCGCGCTCAAGCGGCACGTCCTCCAATCCGGCGTCGCGGAGGACTGCGAAGTATCCTTCATCACCCCCGAGCGGCGCGCGCTGTTCGCGCTGCATGTCGATCCCCTCATCGGGGAGGATGGTGAGGTGACAGGGATCATGTGCACGGCGGTGGATATCAGCCGTATCCGCTCGCTGGAGAGCGAACAACGGCGTCTGGCCGAGGATCTCGCGACCGCAGCGCAGCGCTACGAATTCGCCCTGCGCGGATCGAACGTTGCGGTGTTCACGCAGGATACCGAGCTTCGCTATACCTCCGTCAGCAAGCCGATGTATGGGCTCGATCCCTCAGACATCCATGGCAAGACCGATGCCGAGTTGCTGCCCGGCCGGGCGGACGCGATCATCGCGCTGAAACATCAGGTGTTGCAGAAGGGCGAGCCGTGTGATGCGGAATGCCGTATCGACACCGGCGCCACAACGCTCTGGTACGACTTGCATTTCGAGCCGATGCGGGACGTCTCGGGAGGCCTGATCGGACTGACCGGTGCTGCCGTCGACGTCACCGAACGCAAGGAGAATGAGGCGCATCTGCGCTTGCTGATGCGTGAGCTGACGCATCGCTCGAAGAATCTGCTGGCGGTCATCCAGGCGATGGCACGGCAGACCGCTAAGCACACCGGCAGTATACAGACATTCCTCGAGCGGTTCAGTGCCCGAGTGCAGGCGCTGGCGCGATCACATGATCTCCTGGTCCAGGAGAGCTGGCATGGGGCGTCCCTGGAGGAATTGGTGCGGCTGCAGGTCGCGCATTATCTCGATCGGGACTCCGGCCAGATATCCATCGACGGTCCCGACATCCGTCTCAAGCCGGAAGCGGCGCAGAGCCTTGGCCTCGCGCTTCATGAACTCGCTGCAAATGCCGCCAAGCACGGCGCATTGTCACGCTCGCGGGGCCGCGTGACGATCACCTGGAAGCCGATATCCGGCGACAGCGGGATCGAATTGCTCTGGCGTGAGCGCGGCGGGCCGAAAGTCGCCGCGCCTAAGCGGCGCGGGTTCGGCAGTATCGTGATCGAGCACAATCTCACGCGTGCGCTCGACGCGGAGGTCAGCCTGGACTTCCTTGCCGAAGGGCTCACGTGCCGCGTCGCAGTCCCGAAGAATCAGCTGGTCGCGTCGGCCGCATAGCGGAACGGGT
>JBIQKQ010000035.1:0-11311 GCA_044506365.1 Hyphomicrobiales bacterium | reverse complement strand
CCGGCCGGAACCCCGGCGGTAGGCGGCGGCAGGCCGCCCGCCCTTCGCTTCGGAGAACACCGATCATGCTGCGCAAGACCACTTGCGCCGTCGGCAGCATCGCAATCGCTTGCGCGGCGGCCTGTTCCATCGCTCTGATTGCGCTATCGCAGCCGCCGGCCAAGCTCGACCTGCGCTGGCTGCACGCCGCCGCCAAGGCGGACCGTCTGCCTGTCACGCCAATGCCGGGAGAGGTCCGGGACATTGTCGCGTTCGATTTACCGTCGCTGAGCACGACGATCGTGAGCAGGAGCTTGGCGCGTCCGCGGATGGAAAGCGCCGTCCGAAGGCCACCGGCTACGGTCCGGACGATCCCGGTCCAGCCGGTGCGCGAAGTGCCGAATGACAGCGACAAGGCGAAGCCCGAGAGGTTGCCGGTCGGCTGCGAGCCGGCTTTCAGTCCCGTCACTACACCCGCATTCGCTCACATCAGCGTACGCTGCGATTCCTGACACTGCGGAGCCGGGGTCGATCGAAAAGGGCCGGAGCATCCTCCGGCCCTTCGTATGATATGTCTGATTGAAGCGTATAAGCGCTAATTACCGTCAAATCCGTCCCATCAGCAGGAGTACCAAGACCACAACCAGAACCACGCCGACAATTCCGGATGGCCCATATCCCCAATTGCGACTGTAGCCCCAGTTCGGAATTGCCCCGATAAGGATAAGGATGAGAATGATGACGAGAATGGTGCCGAGCGTCATAAGTCTAACTCCGCTGTTGATCGGAAAGCGCACGCGAATACGCTGTCGCCCCTCGGATCGCGCGGATCGCTGCCGCTGCCGCGCGCTGAGACGTCAGCGATCAAACGCCGCAAGTTCCACACGGTTCCGTCGCGCGGCCGCCGCATTTCCATCGCGGTCGTCGGAACGGTTGAGCAATGAAACCGTTCAGTGATGTCATGCAATGCACAGCAGTCTTCGCCGGGGTGCTCACGAGACTCGTATCATGCGCGCCGTGACCGTATTGCCCGGCGTCCCCGACTCGATCCGGTTGGACGACATCGCCGCGCCGCCGGTGGCTGACGGCTCCATTCTCGTGCGAACGCGAGCGCTCGGCGTCTGCGGCACAGATCACGAGATTCTCGAAGGGCTGTATGGCTCGGCGCCGGCAGGTGCGGAACGGCTGGTGCTCGGCCACGAGTCGCTCGGCATCGTCGAGGAAGCGCCGCGGGACAGCGGCTTCGTGGTGGGCGATCCGCTCGTCGGCATCGTGCGCCGTCCTGACCCGCTGCCTTGTCCATCATGCGCCGCCGGCGAATGGGATATGTGCCGAAACGGCGGCTATACCGAACGCGGCATCAAGGACCGGCATGGCTTCGGCTCCGAATGGTTTCGGATCGAGCCGGACTTCGCGGTCAAGGTCGATCGCGATCTCGGCCTCGCCGGTGTGCTGATGGAGCCGGCCAGCATCGTCGCCAAAGCATGGGACCACGTGGAGCGGGTCGGCCGCCGCTCGCAGGCCTGGTCGGCGGGCAACCTCCTGGTCACCGGAGCGGGACCGATCGGATTGCTGGCGGCGCTGATGGGACGCCAGCGCGGCCTGGACGTGCATGTCCTCGATCGCAATAAAACAGGACCAAAGCCGGTGCTGATCCGCGACCTCGGCGGTACGCACCACACCGCCCCGGGCGCGTTGCGCGATCTGCAGTTTGATATTGTCATGGAATGCACGGCGGCAACGCCGCTGATTGTCGAATCGATCGCGCGTTGCGCACCGTCCGGCATCGTATGTCTGCTCGGCGTTTCGTCCGCTGGTCGGACAGCGGAGTTCGATATCGGCGCCTTCAATCGAAAGCTGGTATTGGGCAATGAGGTCGTGTTCGGCGCGGTCAACGCCAATCGCCTGCACTATCGTCAGGCTGCTGAAGCGTTGGCGCAGTCCGACCGCGCCTGGCTCTACCGTCTGATCACGAGGCGAGTGCCGCTGTCACGATGGCGCGAGGCTTTCACGCCGCAGGCCGGCGATATCAAGGTGGTTCTGGATTTTTCGGACGGATATGACGCAGCGGATTGAGGATTATGCGCTGATCGGCGACTGCGAGACAGCGGCGCTTGTCGGGCGCGACGGATCGATCGACTGGCTGTGCTGGCCGCGCTTCGATTCCGGCGCATGTTTCGCCGCCCTTCTCGGAACGCCGGAGAACGGCCGCTTCCGTATTGCGCCCAAGGACGAAGCACGCGTCACACGACGCTACCGCGAGAATACCCTCATTCTCGAGACGACATTCGAGACCGAACAGGGCGCCGCCACCATTATTGACTTCATGCCGGTCCGGGTCAGCGCGGCGGCGGTGTCGGATCTTGTCAGGATCGTGCGATGCGACCGGGGCAGGATGACGATGTGCGCGGAATTGATCCTGCGCTTCGACTACGGAACGATCATCCCGTGGGTTGCGCGAATCGATGACCAAACCCTGCGCGCGATTGCTGGTCCCGACATGATTCTGTTGCATTCGCCGGCGCCTTTGCACGGAGAGGGGTTCAAAACGGTCGGCGAATTCACAATAGCCGCGGGCCAGACGGTTCCCTTCACCCTCGTCTATTCGAGTTCGCATTTGCCGCTGCCGCATGTCGCCGATCCGCACCATGAACTGGCAGCGACGGAGCGCTTCTGGCGCGCCTGGATATCGCGCGCGCGCAGAACCACGCAGCGCAGCGACCTGGTCAACCGCTCGCTGATCACGCTCAAAGCGCTCACCTACGCGCCGACCGGCGGCATCGTCGCCGCGCCGACAACCTCGCTACCCGAACAGATAGGCGGCGAGCGCAACTGGGACTATCGGTTCTGCTGGCTGCGTGACTCGACATTGACGCTGCTCGCGCTGATGAGTGCCGGATATTTCGAGGAGGCGGAGGCCTGGCGCGACTGGCTGCTGCGCGCGGTCGCGGGCGCGCCCGACCAGATCCAGATTATGTACGGTATCGCCGGCGAACGGCGGCTGACAGAAATGGAGCTGCCGTGGTTGCCGGGCTATCGTGATTCCCGGCCGGTCCGAATCGGCAACGGCGCGCATAACCAGTTGCAGATCGACGTTTATGGTGAGTTGTTCGACTCGCTGCATCAGGCGCGCGAAGGGGGCTTGTCCCAGCTCGAAGCCGGGTGGAATCTGCAGCGCGCGCTGCTGACCCACCTCGAACGGGTGTGGCGGGACCCGGACGAGGGCATCTGGGAGGTGCGCAATCAGCGACTCCACTTCACACATTCTAAAGTGATGGCGTGGGTGGCTTTCGACCGGGCGGTCAAGAGCGTTGAGCGGTACCAGCTTCCCGGTCCTGCCGCCCGCTGGCGTGAACTATGCGACGAAATCCGGGCGGATGTGATCGCCAACGGGTACGACCCGGACTTGAACGCATTCGTGCGTTCCTACGGCACGCGGGAGTTCGACGCTAGCCTGCTGCTGCTCGCCGAGGTCGGTTTCCTCGCGGCGGATGATCCGCGCTTCACCGGGACTGTGCACCAGATCGAGCAGCGGCTGGTGCGTGAGGGCCTGGTCTATCGCTACGATACGCTCGTGTCACAGGATGGGTTGCCGCCCGGCGAAGGCGCCTTTCTTGCGTGCAGCTTCTGGCTGGCCGACGCCTATGTGCTGATGGGGCGTCGCAAAGATGCCGAAGCGCTGTTCGAGCGACTCATATCGCTGTGCAATGATGTCGGACTTTTAAGCGAGCAATACGATCCGGTTGCGCGGCTACAGCTCGGTAATTTTCCGCAAGCTTTCTCGCACATCGCTTTGGTGAATACGGCGTTCAACTTGTCCGGAACCGAGCAGCCGGCGGCACAACGCGCTGACCGATCGCCCGAGGAGGTCAGCGGTTAGGGATGCGGGGCTAAATGCTCAGCAAGAGCAGACCGAACAGCACTCCCACCATCGCGATGCTTGTGAGTAAGACCACCAGAACCGGCCGATCCAAAAAGCCCTGGCGGGATTCGACCGGCGTCAGTTCCTCTCTGCCAAGCATGCGGCGCCAAACCATGCCCTCGACCTCCTTGCAATCGCCCGGCGGGCGGGCACAATTGAAACGCCCTTGACCACCCGCCGGTTCCTTGCCATCGCCGCCGAAATGCCGCCGGAAAACGGCTAAGATCGCTTGTTGATCCGTCCGATTGCTGCGCCAAAGGAGATTGTATGACCTCGTCCCTGATCATTCTTGTTGTGATTGTCGGCCTCGTTTTCTGGGGCATATCGATCTACAACGGCCTGGTCGCGATGCGTCAGCGTGTCAGCCAAGCCTTTGCGGATGTCGACGTCCAGCTGAAGCAGCGTCACGACCTGGTCCCCAATCTGGTCGAGACCGTGAAAGGCTATGCGACGCACGAGCGCGAGACGCTCGATGCGGTGGTCAAGGCTCGCAATGCGGCGATCGCGGCGCAGGGGCCAGCCGCTCAAGGGGCCGCCGAAAATGTTCTAAGTGGGGCTCTGCGCCAGCTGTTCGCGCTGGCCGAGGCCTATCCGGACCTGAAGGCCAACACCAATTTCCAGCAATTGCAGAGCGAGCTCTCGGATATCGAAAACAAGATCGCCGCCGCACGCCGCTTCTTCAACAACGCGGTGCAGGAGTACAATACCGGGATCGAGAGCTTCCCGGCGGTGCTGGTCGCCGGATCGCTTGGCTTCCATAAGCGCGAATTCTTCGATCTCGGTGAGTCCCGGCCGCAGCTCGAACAAGCGCCGCAAGTGAAATTCTGATCGGCAGGAAACAAGGCGGGCGGCTACGCGGCCGCCGCGGCGGGGCGATAAAGCATGGCGGCCTATGGCCTCTATACGCATATCCGGAGCAATCGCCGCCGCTCGGTTGCGCTGCTAATCGGCCTGTTCTTCCTTGTCTACCTCATGACATTCGCGGGCGCGTTGATCGCCGAGGCGTTCCTCGACGGTCGCGCCTCGTTCGAGACGATTGTCGCGCGCGCCTGGGGCGATCTGCTCGGGTCGGCGCCGTTCGTGACGCTTGGCACCGCGATCTGGATCGCGATCGCGTATCGCTTCCATCAGAGCATGATCGATGCGCTGACCGGAGGTCATGAGGTCACCCGCCGCGAACAGCCCCGGCTCTACAATCTGTTGGAAAATCTGTGCATCTCGCGCGGCATTCCGATACCGAAGCTGAAGGTCATGGATAGCGCCGCGCTTAATGCCTTCGCAACCGGTCTCAACCAGAAGCAATATTCCATCACGGTCACGAGTGGCCTCGTCGATCATCTGAACGATGCCGAGCTTGAGGCGGTACTCGCCCATGAACTGACCCATATTCGCAACGGCGACGTGCGAATGATGGTGATCGCGGTGATCATCGCCGGCGTCGTCTCATTCGCCGCCGAAATCTTTTTCCGGATGATGTTCCACGGCGGCATGCGCATGGGCCGCGGCGGTTCCTCCGGCAGCAGCGACCGCAAGGGCGGCGCCGGCGCAGCGATCCTCCTCGCGATCGTGCTGATTGCGGTGGCCTGGTTTCTCTCTCTGGTGATCCGGTTCGCTTTGTCGCGGTCGCGCGAATTTCTGGCGGACGCCGGCGCGGTCGAACTGACGAAAAATCCCGATGCGATGATTACAGCGCTGCGCAAGATTGAAAATCGCGGCGAACTGGACGGCGTCACTTCCGCAGTGATGGAAATGTGCGTCGATAATCCGCGGGCCGGGTTCGCCGATATGTTCGCGACCCATCCCTCGATCGACAGCCGCGTCGACGCGCTGGTGCGGATGGCCGGCGGGCGCGATCCCGGACCGATCGCCGCGCTGCCCGAGCCGGATCATGCCGACGCGCCGGCGGATGCGGGGGAACCCTGGCCGGGTCCCTGGAGCGAACCGCGAAACGCGCCGGGGCGCGGCGATGGTCCGTGGGGGCCGGTTGGAGGGCCGAACCTTGGCCGAGACTAGAGGGTGTAGACTCCGGTTCGCGGATCGCGACGCAGCGTCGGATGATCCCCGCGCTCGGCCTTGCTTGCCACCGGCGACAGCCGCAACTCCTCAAGCTCGTCGTTGACGCGCTGATATTCGCGACGGGCAATGCGAGCGAGCGCGAAGGCCGCGACCGCGCTGGCAGCCCACAACACCATTCGAGGAAGCACCGGGATCATCTTCGCGCTTTCTGTCTGCAATCCAACCTACAGTCCATAACGGGCCCACATCGCCCTGGTTTCCGCCGCGGACAAAGCATCGGCGGCCAAGCTGTCGCCGCCGGCAAGCCCGGCGATCATTCGCGAGCCGAAACCGGGTATCCGGCGTCCGAACCAGCCGCGCTCCGCAATCAGCGGTAGAAGCACCTTATCGCCGAACCGCGCGCGCAGGAATGAGCGCACTTCTGCAATGCCATCCACCAGCCCGAGTCGGAGCGCCTGCTCTCCGGCCCAGTACTCGCCGGAGAACAAGGCCGATTCGGGGCCGGTCAGCTTCGCCCCCCGGCGCTCCTTGACCAGCGCAATAAAGCCTTCGTGAATATCCTGCTGGATCGCCTTGATGTGCGCCACGTCATCCGGGTTTTCCGGCAGGAACGGATCGAGGATCATCTTGCGATCGCCCGCGGTATAGACGCGCCGTTCGATGCCGAGCTTTTCGATCGCCTTGTCGAGGCCGAAGGTGGCGCCGATCACACCGATCGAACCCACGATCGAAAACGGATCGCAATAGATTTCATCACCCGCGCAGGCGATCATATAGCCGCCGGATGCGCCCGCATCCTCGATGAAGACAATGACCGGAACCTTCTTCTCGTCGGCCAATTGCCGCACCCGCCGATAGATCAGATGCGACTGCACCGGTGATCCGCCCGGCGAATTTATCATCAGCGCTACCGCTTTGGCGCGCCGGACAGAAAACGCGCGATCGAGCAGGCGTGCGACACCGGCGAGGGTGATGCCAGGACGCAGCGGCGTCGAAAATCCGACCACGCCGGTCAGCCTCACGACTGGGACCACCGGTGTGCCGCTCCGGAAACGCGCGGGAATGAGCGAGTCAAAAAACTTGCGGACCTGTTCGCCCGAAATCTCTGCCATCGAAACGTCCCTCAACTTTCCTTGATCGCGGCACGCGGTTACGGGAGATTAACCCAAACGCGGTGTGAATGCCCCCGAGGGAGCAGGCTGCCGCGTCGGCGCGAGTGAGCCTGGTCTCGATCAGGACGCATGCCCATGAAAATCTATATGTTGATCGTCCTGCTCGGAACGATCGCCGCATTTGCGCACATGTCCTCTGTAGCCGGACGCAACGCAAAACCCGAACGTCTCGGTTCGTGACGCCGACGAACCCCGCTTCATTCTGCGATCTGCTGGAGAGCGGGTTTCGGATTCCAAGGTCACGAGTTCATCTACGATTGAGCGATCGGCAAGGCCGCGCCTTGTCGCAGGATAGCCTCGGCATCAGCGGTCGGGCGCAGGTCACTGCCATTGAGAACGAGCGGAGGAAGCATGCGCAGCGGTGCATTCGCGCCCTTGCGGGCATTCGCGATCACACGGTTCGCCACCCGCCGCGGCGCCGGATAGATCGGCAGCACCGTGACGGCGCCGAATCCTTCCGTCAGGGCCGCAGTCACCTCCGCCAGACCCTCCGCACGCCAGATCAGCGTCACCGTTCCACCGTCATGCAAGGCGCCGTGTGCGCTCCGGACCCAGCCTGCGAGAAGACCTTGCGATGCCTGATGCGCGCTGCGGCGTGCCGGATCGGGCGATGGCTGCAGGTTCGCATTGTTGAAGGGCGGATTCATGAAAACGTGATCGAGGTTCCGCTCCGGCGATATCGCGGTAATGTCATGCGTCACCGCGCGCGCCACAGCGGCAAAGCCGTTCCGCGCGATGTTCTGCTGTGCCAGACCGCTCAGCGCCGGGTCACGTTCGTACAGGGTCGCATCGAGGCCCGGCACGCGCGACAGCAGTGCAAGACCGGCAGCCCCGACGCCTGCACCGAATTCCGCGACACGGTCGCCGGTTTTCGCGGGAACCGCCGCTGCGAGCAGGATGGCGTCATGTCCGAACCGGTGGCCCCGCCTGGGCTGAAACACCCGCAATCGCCCGTTCAGGATGGCGTCATCGGTGATATCGGGCGCGTTTGTGGCACGTTCAGTCATGGTGTCTGGGGCCGCAATTCCTTGCCGAGCCCGGCATCTGTGAGAAGCCTGCGCGCTTCCTCCTCAGCCTCGTCCCCGACCAGAATGCGACGGGGCAGCATGCCGATCGATCCTTCCATCACGCTCATATTCTGATCCAGAACCATGTAGGGAATATGGGCTCCTGAGAACAGCGCCTCGATGGCGCTGATCAGGACGGGATCATTGGTGCGGACGATTTCACGCAAAGGTTCGTATCCTGCGGGTCCGGCACGGTCGCGGCGGACTGTCCGCCGCGATCAGGCCGCAAAATTCTCGCCTGGCTTCCGCAATCGCCGGAAATAGCGTATTCGCGGCAAAGCGGCGCACTTGCCCGCCTACCATAGCGTTTCTATTCTGGATTTGTCCGTTCCTGGAGTGCCTCGATTGGCTGTCGTTATCCCCTTTGAATCGCAGCCATCGGCTTCGATCAACCCGCTGGTCGAACTGGTCGCGCCCGATATGGAAAAGGTCAATGCCGCGATCCTGGCGCGCACCGGGTCGCAAGTGACCATGATACCGGAAGTGGCGAACCACCTGATCAATTCCGGGGGCAAGCGGCTGCGGCCGATGCTGACGCTCGCGATGGCGCAGCTGTCGGGCTACGACGGCGAGGGCCATATCAAGCTCGCGGCGGCGGTTGAATTCATGCACACCGCGACGCTTTTGCACGACGATGTGGTGGACGAGAGTGAGATGCGGCGCGGCAAGCTCGCGGCTCGCATGCTCTGGGGCAACGAAGCAAGCGTTCTGGTCGGCGATTTCCTGCTCGGCCAGGCGTTCCGGATGATGGTGGATGTCGGCAACCTGCGCGCTTTGGACATCCTGTCGCAGGCCGCAACGGTGATCGCCGAAGGCGAGGTGATGCAGCTTGCCGCCGCCAAGAACACCCAGACGACCGAGGACGAGTATCTCTTTGTCATTCGCGGCAAGACCGCCGAACTGTTCGCGGCGGCCTGCGAGGTCGGCCCGGTGCTCGCCGGACGTGGCAAGGGCGATCTCGCGGCCTGTCGTTCCTACGGCATGAATCTCGGCATCGCATTCCAGCTCGTCGACGATGCGCTCGATTACGGCGGAAAATCCGCCAAGCTCGGCAAGAATGTCGGCGACGATTTCCGCGAGGGCAAGATCACGCTGCCGGTGGTGCTGTCGTTCCGGCGCGGCACCGAAGAAGAGCGCGCATTCTGGACCCGCTGCCTCGAACAGGGCGCCGCAACCGATGCCGATCTCGACCGCGCGATCGCCTTGATGACGAAGCATCGCGCGCTCGAAGACACCATCGGCCGGGCGCAGCATTACGGCGCGATGGCGATCGATGCGCTTGCGCTGTTCCCTGCATCGCCGATGAAGGCGGCGCTCGAAGAAGCCGTCGCATTCTGCCTGGCACGGGCTTACTGAACTGCTTGATGAGCTGTTGCGAGTTGAGCCAAGCATTCGGCGTGCGTCGCAGTACCCCTCTCCCCTTGAGGGAGAGGGTTGCTCCGATCTCACAGTCCGCTCGGATGGGTGAGGGGTTACAGTATCGTTTGTCACCCCTCACCCATCCAAATATGCGGCACCACCTACACACCCTCTCCCTCAAGGGGAGAGGGCACATCGGCTGCCACCGTCTTCGCTGAACCCAGAATCGTTGCGCAAACCCACCAGCCGGAATGTTCGCGCTTGAGGCGCGCGGCCGCTTCGGTCGCGTCGTCCGCTGTTGCAAAAAGTCCAAAGCAGGTTGCGCCGGAGCCGCTCATGCGGGCGAGGCGGCATCGTCTGGTCGCATGCAGCGCGCCGATGGCTTCGGCGATCCCCGGAAACAGTTCAGTCGCGGGTGCTTCGAGATCGTTCGACGATGACGTAAGCGCATCGACTAGCGCATCGAATGCAGGGTTGCCGCCGGCTTCCACCAGCCGCGAAGCCTCGTCGCGGTCAATCGCGAGCGGCGCGGCATCGGCCCGCCGTTTCGCGAGCGCGGCGAAGACTTGCGCCGTCGGCACCGGAATTCGCGGATTGACGAGGACCGCGTGCAGCGCGGGCAGTCGCAGTGGCGCGGACAGGACCTCGCCGATGCCCCGCATGATGCGGGGGGAGGGATCGAGACAAACGGGTATGTCGGCCCCAGTGGTGCGCGCCGCATCCATCAGCCGGGCATCTTTCGTCGGCAGATTGTTGAGCCTTGCGAGCAGCCGCAGCGCCGCCGCTGCATCCGAGGACCCGCCACCAAGGCCGGCCGCGACCGGAACGGCTTTCGTCAGATGGAAATGTCCCATCTGCAGACCGGGGATCCGCGCCTGCGTCGCGCGCGCGACCTTCAGCACGAGATTGCTCTCAGGCGGCCCCGAATCGGTTGCGGTCGGACCCTCGACGCTCAGACCAAGCGCCTCGCCGGGCGCAATCCGTAACGTGTCGCCGATATCGGCAAAGACCACGAGGCTTTCGAGATCGTGGTAGCCGTCCGGGCGCTTGCGCCCGATCCGGAGCGTCAGATTGATCTTCGCCGGAGCGAATTGCTCCGCAGCACGGCTTGTCACGCGCGGATCAGCCGCCGTTGTCCGGCTTCGGTTTCTGCTCGGTCTTCTGTTCGGCCGTCGCGCCCGGGCCGTCATCGGGCAGGCCGTTCTTCAGCTTGTTCTGAATCTTTACCAGTTCGTCAGGCTCGGGCTTGAGCGCGGCCGCGTGCGACCACTGGAATTCGGCTTCGAGATGACGTCCGACCTTCCAATAGGCATCGCCGAGATGGTCGTTGATGGTCGGATCCTCGGGCCTGATCTCGACGGCGCGCTCCAGATGCTTGACCGCCTCCTCGTAATTGCCGAGGCGGTAATAGGCCCAGCCGAGCGAGTCAACGATATAGCCGTCATCCGGCTTCTGCTCGACGGCGCGGCGGATCATCGCCATGCCTTCGTCGAGATTGACGCCCTGATCGACCCAGGAATAGCCGAGATAGTTCAGCACGTCGGCGCGGTCCGGAAACAGTTCGAGCGCCTTCTTGAAATCGGCTTCCGCCAACGGCCAGGCCTTGTTGCGCTCGTGGCAGATGCCGCGGGAATAGAACACGTTCCAGTTCGTGCGCGTCGGCTCGGATATCTGCTCGATCACCCGCGAATAGGTCTGCGCACAGTCGGCATATTGCTTGCGGGATCGCTCAATATGCCCGAGCATCATGATGGCTTCGATATCGGCGGGGGTGCCGTATTGGGCAACCTTCTTCT
>JBIQKQ010000034.1:8402-27458 GCA_044506365.1 Hyphomicrobiales bacterium | reverse complement strand
AACCTCGTGTTCCGAACCGGCGGGCTCGAATGCAATCTGAGAGCTCCCGCAGTTCCGACGGTCGTGCAAAAGAACCTGATAGCCTCGCTCTGCGAGCCGGCTGGAAAGGCTGAGGAGTTCGTCGTAGGGGCGTCTCGCGCCCGGTGTAAGGGCGATGGTTGGACCTCGCTTACCGACGACTTCGTATCGAAGGGTTACGCCACGCACGGCAAGTTCGGGCATTCCGCTTTCCACCCTGTCTATTAATATTTGACTTGGCCCGAAATTCCGAGACCTACCGGTCATTGACTGATCGATCAGTCAGTTTAAATTGAAGCGTGGTCGCGGTGCAAGCCCGGATCGAACAATCGACATTTTTGATATGAAGCTCGTAACTTTCAGCGTTCCAACTCAGGTTGGCGAGGTGGTCCGGATTGGTGCACTGCACCGTGATTTCGTTGTGGACCTGTGTGCCGCCTTTGGATGGCATCTCTGCGAGCGCGGGGTCTACGCGGCGCCCGAACTGGCGAACGACATCATTCCGGCAGATATGGTGCAATTCCTGTCACGCTGGCCTATGGCGCGTGAGGCGGCGGAAACTGCCTTCTCATTTGCTCGAAACAAGGGGACACAGGCACTTTCACCGTCAGGCGCAAAGATATTCTACGGGCCGGGTGAGTGCCGTCTTCTCGCGCCACTGCGTCCTCGCCGCATCAAGGACTATCTGGTGTATGAAGAACACAAAAAGCAGGCGATCAAGCAGAAGGGGCTCGATCTGCCAGATCTTTGGTACCGCATGCCGACCTATACGAATCGTAATCACCTCGGCTTGGCCGGTCCGGGCGACGATATCGCATGGCCAAGTTATACCGAGAAATTGGATTTCGAATTCGAGCTAGCTCTGGTGATGGCCCGCGGCGGACGCGATATCGAGGCCAGTGACGCCATGGAATTCGTTGCTGGCATCACAATCTACAATGACTGGAGCGCCCGGGACGTACAGGCTGATGAAGCTCGAATCGGAGCCGGCCCCGGAAAGAGCAAGGACTTCGATCAGGGCAATGTTCTGGGTCCCTGCATTGTAACCTTGGACGAGATTGACCCTTCGAACGTCGAGATGATCCTGAGGGTTGACGGTGAGGAGTGGGCGCGGGGGCACACTCGCGGGATGAAATTCTCATGGCAGCAGATTATCGAGAACGCATCATCAGGTGAGACCATCTTTCCAGGCGATGTGTTTGCGTCCGGCACTATGGACCGCGGGTGCTGCCTCGAATTGGGGCGCTGGATCGAGCCGGGGATGCGGATCGAAATGGAAGCAAAGGGCATTGGCATCCTGAGCAACAGAATAGTTGGATCGCGGCCCGCCTGAATGAGTGCATTCGACATGAGTCGCGTCTTCGCGACTTCGGAGTCTGGTACAAGGCGGTCATCGCAGTGATCCGCGCAAGTTTCACGGGAGAAAGCGCGGTGATCTAACGCGATCAATCCGCACATGCGGCAACCACTGAATGGCCGCGGAGAGATTTTAGTGCCAATCTGGCGCGAGATAGCGCGAGAAGGTGTCTCTGTGGAGAATTCGCCCTTATCAGAGGGCAAGAATGTCCCGTAAAACCGGGCGAAATCCGCACTTCATGAAGCACTAATTATTGTGTAATATCAATAGCTTAGTCGCTGGCTGGGGCGGGAGGGTTCGAACCTCCGAATGCCGGAATCAAAATCCGGTGCCTTACCACTTGGCTACGCCCCAACTTGTGTCAGGAGGGCCTCGAAGGCACGATCCCGCAACCTTTCGGCAGCTTGCGAAACGGAACGCCAAATTGAGGCCGCGCGGAAAATAGCGGCGGCGCCCCTTGGCCGCAATCTCTATTCCGGGCGGATCGCCATGCATTCGACGGCGGGTCCTCGCCCGGCCGGGCATCGGCGGCCGCGCATTGACGCCCCCCTCCCGCTCGACTAGCCGTGGACAGCGTCCGCCATGCTGCGTCCCGGAGGGAGCCATGTCCTATCGCGCGCCGGTTGCCGACGTCGCCTTTGCACTCAAGCAGGGCGCCGGGATGAGCGAAGCGCTCGCCGCCGGCCTCTATGGGGAGTTGTCGGCTGACGACATTGACGCCATCCTTACCGAAGCCGGGCGGTTCGCGACGGACGTGATCGCCCCGCTCAACCGGGTCGGCGATACGTTCGGCACCCCGTTCAAGGACGGCCGCGTGACCATGCCGCCGGGCTGGACCGAAGCCTATCGCGACTGGGCCGCGGACGGCTGGAACGGGCTGGCCGCGCCGGCGCAATGGGGCGGCCAGGGGCTGCCGCGGGCGCTGAACGCGGCCTGTATCGAGATGTGGAATGCAGCCTCGATGGCCTTCGGCATCGGCCCGGTCCTCACCATGGCGGGCATCGACGCGCTCGCCCTTCACGGCAGCGAGGAGCTGAAAAAAACCTTCCTTCCCAAACTGATAAGCGGCGAATGGATGGGCACCATGCAGCTCACCGAGCCGCAGGCGGGGTCGGATGTGGGAGCGCTGCGGGCGCGCGCCGAACGCGCGGACGACGGCACCTACCGGATCTTCGGGCAAAAGATCTTCATCACCTATGGTGACCACGAAATGACCGGCAATATCATTCATTTCGTGCTGGCCCGCCTGCCGGATGCGCCACCCGGAACGAAGGGCATTTCCCTGTTCCTCGTGCCGAAATTCATGCTCGAAGACGACGGAAAGCTTGGCAAACGCAACGACGTCTACGCCCATTCGATCGAGCACAAGATGGGGATCCATGCGTCGCCGACCTGCACCATGGTTTATGGGGATAAAGGCGGCGCGGTCGGCTACCTGATCGGCAAGGAACATGCCGGTATGGCCTGCATGTTCACGATGATGAACGAGGCCCGGCTCGCGGTCGGCTTGCAAGGCGTCGCCATCGCAGAACGCGCGATGCAGCAGGCGCTGCATTATGCACGCGAGCGCAGGCAGGGGCGGAGCGAGCGGCCGGACGGCCCCGCCTCCGTCGCCATCGTCGAACACGCCGATGTGCGCCGCATGCTGCTCACCATGCGCGCGCTGACCCAGGCCGCACGGGCGATCTGCTACGCCACCGCGATGGCGCTCGACCGCTCGCATCTCGAAAAGGCTGAAACCGGGCGAAAGGCCGCGCAGGAACGCGCCGCCCTGCTGACGCCGGTGGCCAAGGCCTTCTCCACCGACATCGGCATCGAAGTGGCTTCGCTCGGCGTGCAGGTGCATGGCGGGATGGGATTCATCGAGGAGACCGGTGCCGCGCAGCACTATCGCGACGCCCGCATCGCCGCGATCTATGAAGGCACGAACGGCATCCAGGCCATCGATCTCGTCACCCGCAAGATTGCGCTCGACGGCGGCGGCACGGTGAAAGCGTTCATTGCCGAATTGCGCGCCATCGTTGCGCGCGTACGGGCGGCAAACGATCCCGCCTTCGGCGCAACCGCGACGCGGCTGACCGACGCGATCGACTCGCTTGAACGCGCCACCGAATGGCTGCTCGCACGCCTGTCGTCGGATACGCGCGCGACACTCGCCGGCGCAACGCCCTATCTACGGCTGTTCGGCAACGCGGCCGGCGGCTGTCTGCTCGCCAACGAGGCGCTCGCCGCCATCCGCCTCGCGGACGGCAACAGCGCCGACCGTATTGCGGTCGCGCGCTTCTTTGCCGAAAACCTCGCCGTTCAAAATGCCGGACTCGAAACCACGGTCACGGAAGCGGCCGAGTCGGTCCTGTCGGCGCCGCTCCCTGATGAAGCCGCCTGACATGACCAGCCTTGTCGACATCAGGGACGACGACACCATCCGCGTCGTGCGGATGAACCGCCCCGAGAAGAAGAATGCGCTGAACGCCGCGATGTATGAGGTCATGGCGGCGGCGCTTACCGGGCTTCGGAGCGAACAGGCGATCCGCTGCGTGGTCATCGCCGGCTGTCCGGGCGCGTTCTGCGCCGGAAACGACATCGACGAATTCCGGCAGGCGGCGGCCGATGGCGAAGGCCTTGGCGAGCCGGTGCTGCGCTTTCTGCGCGCGCTGGCTTATTGCGAGCGGCCGCTCGTGGCGGCCGTGGACGGTCTGGCCGTCGGCGTGGGCACCACAATGCTGCTGCATTGCGATTACGTGGTGGCGTCGCAGGGGTCGCGATTCGTCACGCCGTTCGTCAGCCTCGGCCTTGTTCCGGAAGCCGCCTCCACCCTGCTCGCGCCGCGCCTGATGGGACCGCGCCGCGCCTTTTCGATGCTGGTCATGGGCGAGCCGCTCGATGCGCAGGGCGCGCTTGGCATCGGCCTCGTCAACGCGGTCGCCGAGTCTGCGGAAACGGAAGCGCAGGCGCTTGCCGCCGCGCGCAGGATCGCTGCGCTGCCGCCGGAAGCCGTGCTGGCCTCGCGGCGCATGATCCGCGGCGAGCCGGAGGAACTCGCCGAGCGCATCGACATGGAAGCCGATTTCTTTCGCGAACGGCTGCAGTCGCCGGAAGCGCAGGCCGCGTTCGAAGCTTTTTTTGCAAGGAAGAAGTGAGCGTTCTCTCACGGTCTTCGGCAGTGTCATGGCCGGGCTTGTCCCGGCCATCCACCTCTCTAGATTGGGCTTGCGTCTCAGGCGTGGATGCCCGCGGCAAGCCCGGGCATGACGGCAACTTTCCTCAATCGACATGACCTTGACTCCCGATCTCCAGACCGTCGTTACCGACATCGCCGACGAGATGCGCCAGCGTCCGGACCGCGGCAAGGTCGCAACCTATATCCCCGAACTTGCCCGCGCCGACCCATCAAAATTCGGCATCGCGGTGATCGATGCGCAGGGCCGCGTCGCCACGGGCGGCGACAGCGAGGAGCCGTTCTCGATCCAGAGCATATCAAAGGTGTTCACATTGACGCTTGCGCTCGGGCGGATCGGCGACCGGCTGTGGCGGCGCGTTGGCCGCGAGCCCTCGGGCACCGCCTTCAATTCCATCGTCCAGCTCGAATACGAACATGGCGTTCCGCGCAATCCCTTCATCAATGCCGGCGCTATCGCCGTGACCGATGCGATCCTGTCGGGCCACAAGCCGCGCGAAGTGCTGGGGGACATCCTCCGCTTCATGCATTTCGTCGCGGACGATGCCTCGATCGTGATCGACGAGGCGGTGGCGGCATCGGAGCAGCGCACCGGCTTTCGCAACATTGCACTCGCGAACTACATGAAAGCCTTCGGGGTGATCGACAATCCGGTCGACTACACCCTCGGCGTCTACTTCCATCACTGCGCGATTGCGATGTCCTGCCGACAGCTGGCGATGGCGGGGCGCTTTCTTGCGCATCGCGGACTCAATCCGTCGACCGGTTTTGCGGTCGTGCCGCCCGAGCGCGCACGGCGCATCAACGCCATCATGCTGACCTGCGGGCATTACGACGGATCAGGCGAATTCGCCTTCCGGGTCGGGCTTCCGGGCAAGAGCGGCGTCGGTGGCGGGATTCTTGCGATCGCGCCGGGCAAGGCCGCGATCGCAGTCTGGTCGCCTGGCCTCGACGACAGCGGCAATTCGCATCTCGGCCGGATCGCGCTGGAAAAGCTGACGCAGCGGATGGGCTGGTCGGTGTTCGAGGGGTGATGCGCGCTAAGGCGCTCGCGCCCTGCCGGCTGCTGATTACATCGTCAGCGGCTTCAGTCCCCGCTCGATTTCCGCGCGTCGCTTCTCCAGGAACGGCGGCAGCGAGAGTTTCTCTCCGAGGGACTCCATCGGCTCGTCTGCGTCAAAGCCTGGCCCGTCGGTTGCGATTTCGAACAGGATGCCGTTCGGCTCGCGGAAATACAGCGACTCGAAATAGAAACGATTGACCTTGCCGCTGTTCGGAATGCGAAGCTTGCGCAGCCGCTCGGCCCATGCGTCGTATTCGGCGCGGTTTGGCGTGCGGAATGCGACATGGTGCACGCCGCCTGCGCCGGGCTGTGCGACCGGGAGCCTCGGCCGTACCGCAACATGCAGTTCGGCAGCGGGCCCTCCCTCGCCCATCTCGTAGACATGGACAATGTCGGAATCCGAATCCGGCACCGGATAGTCGCGCACATGCCGCATGAACATCAGCTCGCGCAAGACGATGTCGGTCTGGGTCCGGTCCGGGACTGATAGGGTGATCGGTCCAAGCCCGCGAATCTGATGCTCCGCCGGAATGGGGCTCTTCTCCCAGGGATGCGCCTCGCCCGCACCCCCATCGTCGATCAGACTGAGGCGCTGGCCCTCCGGGTCCTCGAAATCGAGCGTGAAGCGCCCGTCGCGCTCACTGATCTCGCCAACGTTGACCTCGGCCTCGGTCAGGCGACGATGCCACCATTGCAGCGTGTCGTGGCCGGCGACCCGCAGGCCCGTGCGTGTAATGGTCTGGTTGCCGCGGTGCTCCGGCCCGGTCGGAAAATCGAAAAAGGTGAGATCGCTGCCGGGCGAGGCGATCCCGTCGCCGTAAAACAGGTGATAGGCCGAAACATCGTCCTGGTTCACCGTCCTCTTGATCAGGCGCATCCCCATGACCTGCGTATAGAAGCGCAGGTTGCCCGGGGCGTCGGCGGAGACTGCGGTGAGATGGTGGATGCCGGTGAGCTGCATGCGGCCTCGCGCAAGACTGAAGGCCGGCGATCATGCGCCCGGCCTGACTGCTTCCAGATATGAGGCTGCCGCCGAAAAGGAAGTCCCGCTCCGGGCGTACTCGGCTGCGCGTTGACTCGCAGCGCCGCAGCATGTCCCATCCCCTGGCGTCGCCGATTTGGGGGTCCTGCACCGCTTGCGCAGGTGCGACCCGGAACCTCAAGTCGAAATGCGGCACGGAATCAGAGAGACTCTGGTGCCCCTCCGAAATTCGTATGTCGGAATGTGCCGCAATATAACACGGACTTCGGAAACGGGGCACTGGAGGCGGAGCACCGATCAATGTCCCTGAAAGGCAAGACCCTTTTCATTACCGGCGCCTCGCGCGGCATCGGTCTTGCGATCGCGCTGCGGGCGGCGCGCGACGGCGCCAATATCGCGATCGCCGCCAAGACCGATCAGCCGCATCCGAAGCTGCCCGGAACGATTCATACCGCCGCGGCGGAGGTGGTGAAAGCGGGCGGCAAGGCGCTGCCGCTTGCGGTCGATGTTCGCGACGAGGAGCAGGTGCGAGCCGGTCTCGCCCGCACCGCCGAAGCCTTCGGCGGCATCGACATCGTGGTGAACAACGCCAGCGCGGTGCAGGTGACGCCGGTCGAACAGACTGACATGAAGCGCTACGACCTGATGAACGGGGTCAATGCGCGCGGCACCTTCATGGTGTCGAAATTCGCCATCCCCTATCTGGAAAAGGCCGAAAACCCGCACATCCTCATGAACTCGCCGCCGCTCGACATGCGGGAGCGCTGGTTCGCGCCGTCGACCGCCTACACCATGGCGAAGTTCGGCATGAGCATGGTGGTGCTCGGGCTCGCCGGCGAATTGCGGCGCAAGGGAATCGCGGTGAACGCGCTGTGGCCGCGTGCGACCATCGCGACCAGCGCAATCCGCAACCTGCTCGGCGGCGACGCGGTGATGCGGATGTCGCGCAAGCCCGAAATCATGGCGGATGCCGCCTACGCGATCTTCAACAAGAAGGCGGCGGAGTTCACCGGGCACTTCCTGATCGACGATACCTTCCTCTATGGCGAGGGCGTGCGCGACTTCGATCAGTACCGGGTCGATCCGACACAGCCGCTCGCCGAAGTTTTCTTCACGCCCGACGAACCGCCGCCGCCACCGGGCGTTGTCATTGACGCGAGGCGCGATATCCGTGACCTTGAGGCCTCCCGCCCGAAATCCTGATTCAGGCCCGGTGTCTCCATTCGCATGACCACACTGCTCATCAGCCATCCGGCCTGCCTCAATCACCTAACGCCGCCCGGCCACCCGGAACGGCCGGATCGGCTGCGCGCCATCGATCGCGTTCTGGAGAACGAGAAATTCGCCAATCTCGCGCGCGAGCAGGCGCCGATGGCCGAGCTTGAAACGGTCGCGCTGGCGCACCCGATGGAATATGCCGAAGCGATCCGCGAGGCCGCGCCGCGCGAAGGGATGGTGGCGCTGGACGGTGACACCTCGATGTCGACCGGCTCGCTGGAAGCGGCGCTGCGCGCGGTTGGCGGCGTCGTGCTCGCGGTCGACGAGGTGGTCGGAAAGAAGGCCGCGAACGCCTTCGTCGCCACCCGCCCGCCCGGCCATCACGCCGAGAGCGTGCGGCCGATGGGCTTCTGCCTGTTCAACAATGTCGCGATCGCCGCCCGTCACGCCCAGAAGAAGCATGGGCTCGCCCGCATCGGCATTGTCGATTTCGACGTGCATCACGGCAACGGCACCCAGGAGATCTTCTGGAGCGATCCCACCGTGATGTACTGCTCGACCCACCAGATGCCGCTCTATCCTGGCACCGGAGCAAAGTCCGAGCGCGGCGATCACGACACGATCGTCAATGCGCCGCTGCGCGCCGGCGACGGCGGCGAACAGTTCCGGGACGCGATGGAGACCGTAATCCTGCCGCGGCTTGAGGCTTTCGGGCCGGACCTCGTCATCATCTCGTCGGGCTTCGACGCGCATATCCGCGATCCGCTGGCCAGCCTGAATTTCACCGAGGACGATTTCGCCTGGGCCACGAAAAAGCTGATGGATCTCGCCGACCGCAAGGCGAACGGGCGGGTGGTGTCGGCGCTTGAGGGCGGCTATGACCTGCAGGGACTCGCCGGTTCGGTGGACGCCCATGTCACCGCGCTGATGCGGGGGTAGTTCGTACAGCGCTGCGCCGGGACGAGCAGCGCGATGGTGTCAATTCCGATTCGCAAGGACCGACATGGCCGAGAATAACCATTGCGACGTGACCAGCATGCCTTTCGAACGCGCAATCGAGGAGCTGGAATCGATCATCAAGCGGCTGGAAGAGGGCAAGGTGCCGCTCGCGGAATCGGTCGAAATCTACGAGCGCGGCGAAGCACTCAAGCGGCGCTGCGAGGAATTACTGAAGGCGGCCGAAGCGCGGGTGGAGAAGATCACCACCGACGCGTCCGGCAACCCCAAGGGTACGACGCCGCTGGACGTGAAATAGGAAACACCGGCCGCCACAGACTCTGTTCATCCCGCGCAAGCGGGAATCCACTCTCTGGCTCTCAGTCCCCGCTTTCGCGGGGACAGAAGTTCCGACGCGCCCGCCGTTCTTTACTTCTTCCGATAAACGATCAGCGTCTTGAAATCGGCGACCCGCTCCACCGGCTTTTCCTTCTCCCAGACCGGGAGGATTTCCGCGGTCCGCTCGCTGCCCATCGAATTGCGATAGAAGATCAGATAGCCGCCGGAGCGCGTCTTGTCGGTGAACAGGTCGAGGACCTGCCGATCGGTCTTGCCGCCATATTCCGGGCTCGCCGTGTTCGGGAAGAAGAACTCGCACAGATGCACCATCGTGACGATGTCGAAGTCAGGCAGGAGCCGCGGATTGGTGAGGTAGATGTCGCCGAAATAGGCGATGTAGTTCTTCGCAACCGCCGAATTGGTGGAGACCAGCTTGATATAGGCCTCGTATTCCTCAATCGAGGCGGTGATCGCCAGCACCGAATTGTTCAGGCCATTGCGCGCCTGCTCGACGCCGACGACATGATGCGTGCCGGTGCCGAAATGGAAAATGGTCTTGTCCCTTAGGCCCTGCTCCTTGACCCATTCGTTGAAATGCACGTCGCAAGGACACACGTCCTCGTGCAAATCCCATTTGTCGGTCCAGTAGTTCATCTGCAGCATGGCGTTTCCCTACAAAAGCTCCGTTCATCGCCGCGCGACCGGAAAGCCCGGTGCACCCTGCTCCGGGTCCCGCTTTCGCAGTGACGAGCGGACCATTATCCTGTCAGTTATTCCCATCCGCTAACTTAAGCCGGCAGAGTTGCCAAGGGGCCCGGCAACGGACCGGGCTGCGTCGCACCGGCTTCGTCGCGGCTCAATTCGACGATTTTGGGGTGACATTCGCGCAGCACCTCGCGCCGGTCGATGGTCAGCACCACCGTACCGGGCAGCTTGTCGAGCAGCGTCCGATAGAGTTCGCGGCCGGAAGCGTCGGCCAGCGCCGCCACGGGCTCGTCGAACAGAAGGATGGTCGGCTTGCGGATCAGCGCGCGGGCGAGGCCGACACGCTGCTGCTCGCCGCCCGACAGAAGCACGCTCCAGTCGGCCTCCTCGTCCAGCCGGGACACGAGATAGGGCAGCCCGACGGTCTGCAGCGCGGACACGATCTCCTCCTCCGACACCTCGCCCTGCGGGCTCGGATAGGCGACCGCGGTCCGCAGCGTGCCGAGCGGGAAGTACGGCCGCTGCGGCATCACCAGCACCTCGCCATCTTTCGGGAATTCGACCCGGCCCGATCCCGCCGGCCACAATCCGGCCAGCGCGCGGAACAGTGTCGATTTGCCCGAGCCCGAGGGACCGGTGATCATCAGCCGGTCGCCGCGCCGCAGCGCCACGGCGGGCAGGCCCGAAATCTCAGAACCGTCCGGCAGCCGGATCGACAGCCCCGACAGGCGCAGATCGCCTTCGCCATTGCGCTCGACGACGATCACGCCCTTCGTCTCCGCCCGGCTCTCGTCCACCATCGCCATGGCGTCTTCGAACCCGGCGAGACGGTCGACCATCGCCTTCCATTCCGCGATCTTGGGATAGGCGCTGATGCAGAAGGCGAATGCGCCTTCGACCCGGGTGAAGGCGAGAGCCGCCTGGATCAGCGAGCCGAGCGGGATCGCGCCGGCGAGATAGGCCGGCGCCACCATCAGGACCGGCACCACCGTGGAGGCCTGCGCGTAGCCGCCGACAAAGCCGACCAGCCGCGTCTGCGTCGCCACCAGCCGCGTCCAGTTGGCAACCAGGTTCGAGAAGCGATGATGCAGGTCGGCGCGTTCGACCGGCTCTCCCTGCATCAGTGCGATCGGCTCGGAATGATCCGCCGCACGCACGATGGCGAAACGGAAATCGGATTCGAATCGCTGCTGGTTGAAATTGAGCGGGATCAAGCGCCAGCCGATCAGATGCGCGAACAGGGTGCCGAGACCGGCATACAGCAGCGCCGCCCAGATCAGCCACCCCGGGATGCTGCTGGCGAAACCGGGCGTGGGCGTGACCGCCGACAGCCCCCATAGAATATAGGCGAACGAGCCGAGCGCGACGGCGCTGCCCAGCAGCCCGGTCGCAAGTTCGAGTGTGCGCTGGATGAACAGATAGACGTCGCTGGCGATGCGCAGATGAATGTTGTCGACCTGCGGCGCGACGACCTGGACACGATAATGACGGCCCTGCGCCATCCAGACCGACACGTAATTGGCCGTCAGCCAGCGCCGCCAGCGAATCTGCAGGGTCTGGCCGAAGTAATATTGCGAGGCTCCCGCCAGCACCGCGCACAGCACAATGAAGCCGAAGAAGACCAGTTCGGCATAGAAGGCGGCCCAGTCGCGCTGCTCCAGCGCATTATAGAAGCGCGCGTTCCAGTTGACCGCGGCGACCGCGACATAGACCAGCGCCAGCTCCGCGCCGATGATGGCGAGCAGCAGCAGCCGCGCCGTCCAGCGCTCCTCGGACCGGAAATACGGCAGCGCTAGCCGCAGGAAGGTGCGCAGCGCGCGGACGATATTGTCCATCGGCGGTCCCCGTTTTCTCCGCCGAAGGCGGATCGATCACTGTAGCGGCTGCGCTTCGCCCGGCGGACGAGGCCAGCCCCTTCGCACATTCACTCAAGACTTGCACCCGACCCTTGCCATCTCATCAGGTAAAAGAATGGAAGCGGGCCGAATTCAAACACTTTTCGCCGCTATCGCCGCGCCCACGCAAGCGTCGCCTGCGTCTGTCAAGAATCCGCCATGAGCTGCGCTTGGGCCGTCCGTTGCCGTCACGCTGCCAAGCGGCCATACGATGACAATGCAAAGTACCCTGACCGCCGGGGTTCCTGCCCCGGCCGACACGCCATCCCGCTGGCGCACCGAACTGACCGAGACGATCCGGCTGGCCTGGCCGATCGCCCTGACCCAGCTCGGCCAGATCGCGATGATGACGACCGACCTCGCGCTGCTCGGCCGGCTTGGCGACCACGTGGTTGCGGCCGCGGCGCTCGGGCATACGGTGCTGTTCGCGGTCTTCGTGATGGGGATGGGTCTCGTCTCCGCGGTCGCTCCGCTCGCCGCGCAGGCGTTTGGCGCACGCGATCCGCGCATGGTGCGCCGCGCATTGCGGGTCGGGCTGTGGGCGGCGACCCTGCTCGGCATCCCGCTCAGCCTGGTGCAACTCTACGGCAAGGACATTCTGTTGATCCTCGGCCAGACCGAGGAATCGGCGACGCTGGCCGCGCGCTATCTCTTCGGACTCGCCTGGTGTCTCATCCCCTCCTGGTGGTTCATCGCGCTGCGCGGCTTCATGGGCGCGGTGAACCGGCCCGAGCCGGGATTGTGGATCACACTCGCCGCGATTCCGGCCAATGCGGCGCTGGCCTATGCGCTGATCTACGGCGCTTTCGGGCTGCCGCGGCTCGACCTGCTCGGCGCCGGCATCGCAACAACGACGGTCAACCTTGCCATGTGCGCGGCCGCCATCTGGGTCTGCTACGCGCTGCGGCCGTTCCGGAAATTCCAGGTCATGGGCCGGTTCTGGCGGCCGGACTGGCCCCTGTTCCGGCAGCTTCTGGTGATCGGCACGCCGATTTCCGGAACCTTCATGCTCGAATACGGCATCTTCGCTGCCGCCGGGCTGATGATGGGGTGGATTTCCACCACCGCGCTTGCCGCGCACCAGATCGCGCTGCAGATCGCGTCGATCATGTTCATGGTGCCCTTCGGAATATCCATGGCTGCCACCGTGCGCGTCGGCCATGCGGTCGGGCGGCGCGACAGCGCCGGCACCCGCAGCGCCGGCTTCGTCGCGATCTGGCTCGGCGTCGCCTTCATGTTCACGATGACGATCGTCGTGATCGCAACGCGCGAGATGCTGCCGGTGCTGTTCCTCGGATCGGTAACGCACGACAATGCGCCGACCGCGGCGCTCGCGGCGACGCTGATGGTTGTTGGCGCGAGCTTCTTCATCTGCGACGGGGTTCAGTCGATCGCGGCCGGCGCGCTGCGCGGGCTGAACGATACGCGAATCCCGCTGCTGTTCTCGTTCGTCTGCTTCTGGCTGGTCGGCTTTACCGCCTGCTACGGGCTCGGCTTCACCCTGAATTACGGAGCGCTCGGTGTCTGGATCGGGCTGTCGCTGTCGGTGATCATTTACGCGATCATGCTGGTAACGCGATTCCATATTCTCACCGCGCGCGGCTACATGCCGGAGGCGCCGGGCGCGACGCATTAGCGTCAGGACCGGTTGGTGCTGGACTTCGACCGGCTCACATAGACGAGGCCGATTGCCACGGCAGCCAAAACCAGGACCCAGAACAGCAGGCCGTAACCATGGCCCTCCGCATACAGTCCGAGCGCGAGCACGCCCACGCCGCCAAGAACCGTGCCGATGATCTTCAACTGGCCCGGCCGTCCCATATACGACTGGTAGGCGCAATAAGTAGCGAGCGCCAGGATCGGAAAGAAGAAGACCAGATCGACGCGAATGTTGCAGTCGGCATCGCAGAGCACGCCCGTGGCCACCAGATGCTCGTAATAGGCGTAGAGCAGCCACAGGATCGCCGACACGAACACAGCCGGACGTGGCCGCTGCATCCTGCCACCAGGTGGATCGCGGCCATCATTCCGGCCACGATCGCGAACAGGGTCATCGTGGTCTTCCCGCTTGCTGCTTTGTCGGTCCCGTCTAGTGCGTGCAGGCAATGTGGCCGCAGAACGATACGCTAGCATGGAGTGCGCATGTTCGCTCCGCGACACTGTATGGATCGCTGATCGGCCGGGCAGCCTTTTGGCGCAGCCGCCTTGCCCGCGCCCGCAAAACCCGGGCATGAGGGCATCATGGTGGACCGACTGGTCATTTCGGATATTGGTCATCGCGCTGACGGCGTTGCGCGCACGGAGGATGGGCCAGTCTTCGTGCCCTATACGCTGCCGGGCGAGACGGTCGATGCCGATGCGGTGGCGGGCCATCCCGACCGGCGGCATCTGCTGCGCATCGTCGAGCCGTCGCCCGACCGGATCGAACCGTTCTGCCCGCATTTTGGCATTTGCGGCGGCTGCGCCATCCAGCATTGGGCCGAGCCGCGCTACCGGGACTGGAAGCGCAATCTCGTCGTCGGGGCGTTGCAGCAGGCTGGCATCGACGCCCCGGTGGACGAGCTGATCGATGCGCATGGCGAGGGCCGCCGCCGCGCCGTGCTGCATGCCCGGCAGGGGACGAGAGCGATCGTCGAGGTCGGATTTTCGGCGCTACGTGCGCATACCATCGTGCCGATCGAGCACTGCCCGGTGCTGGCGCCGTCGATGGCCGGCGCGATCGAGGCCGGCTGGGCGATTGCCGAGGCGCTGGGTCCGCTGAAGAAACCGCTCGACATCCACATGACCGGGACGCTGAACGGCCTCGATATCGATGTGCGCGGTTCGGGCCCGCTCGATCCGTCGCGGGCTTCGACGCTGGCGCGCGTCGCCGCGCCGCGACGCATCGTCCGGATCACGCGGCACGGCCAGATGGTGGCGCAGATCGCGCCGCCCGTGGTGCGCATGGGAAAGGCGCAGGTGACGCTACCGCCGGGGCCGTTCCTGCAAGCGACCGCGCTCGGCGAGGAGACGCTTGCCGCGCTGGTGCTTCAATCCATCGGCAATGCAAGGACCGCCCTGGACCTGTTCTGCGGCGTCGGGCCATTCGCGCTCAGGCTGACCGAAAGAATGCGCGTGACCGCGATCGACAGCGACCGGCCCGCGCTGGAAGCGCTGGCGCGCGCCGCGCAGGCGACGCCCGGCCTGAAGCAAGTGATCACACACCCGCGCGACTTGTTCCGGCTGCCGCTATCGGCAACCGAACTCGCGCTGTTCGACGCCATCGTCTTCGATCCACCGCGGCAAGGCGCGGCGGCGCAGGCGCGCGAGATCGCAAAGAGCAAGGTGAAGACCGTCGTGGCGGTGTCCTGCAATGCTGCGACCTTCGCGCGCGACGCCGCGATCCTGATCGCCGGCGGCTACCGCCCGGTGCACGTCACGCCGGTCGACCAGTTCAAATACACCGCGCATGTCGAGATCGTGGCGGGGTTTGTGAGGTAGCTGTCTCGCGTCCCGGGCGCAGTGCAGCGCAAGCCCTTGCGTAGCGGTGCGCTGCAGAACCGCGACCCGTTGAGAAAACGATCAACATAGGACCCGGCTCCGCGGTGCAGCACTTCGCGCCGCACCGCGTCCGGGGCACGGGACGGCCTCAATTGCCCCAGCGCTCCTGCCAGATGCGCTCACCGATCGTGCAGGGCACGCGAGGATTTTTCGCGGATGCTTTTATCACGCGGGTCTGCGGCGTCAGCCTCGCGATCTCCAGCACCAGCTTGGTACGAATCGCTTCCACGAACTTGTCGCGATCCTTCACCGGGACCACGAAAGCCGCAGGACCGCCGATCACGCAATCCTCGTAATACTCGTCGAGCAACTCGATATCCATGGTCGAATAGCTCGGCCGCTTCAGCATCACCGGAAGACCATTGATGGTGATGGCCTTCGACAGCACCTCGTCGCGCGCCACCGTCACCAGCGCGCCGCTGTTATTGGCGCCGTCGCCGGACACATCGATCACCCGGCGAATGCCGCGCTGGCCGCTGGTTTCGAACAGTTCCGCCCCGAACAGAAGCGCACCGGAAATCGAGGTGCGGGCGGCGCGCCGGATCGGCGCGACGAGAATCTCGTTCGCCACCGAATCCGCGCTTTCAGGACCCTCGATCACTCGCCACGGCACCACGACGTGCTGTTCGCCGGCGCCGGCCCATTCGAAATACGTGATCGCGATCCTGCCGTGGATGCCCTGGCGCAGCGCGCCGAGAAACTCGGCGGAGGTCAGCGCCTTGGCATAGCCCTCGCGCTGCAGCGCCAGTTCTTCCAGGTCCATGGAAAAGGAGATGTCGACCGCCAGTACGAGTTCGACGTCAACGGTGGTCTGCTGGCCCGCACCCTCGCGCGGGGCCGGCGCCGCGTCCAGCCGCAACGCGGCCAGGGCGAACATGCCGAACGACAGGAGCAGAACGGCATGTCCCGGCCATCGGCGCGACATCGTCATTTCCCCGCGGGTCCGGAGACAATGCTGCCACGCCCCGCGGGCGCGGAAAAGCGCCCGGTTCAGCCGTCGACGGATTCGGTGGACACGATTTCGATACCGAAGCCGCCGAGACCCACATAGGTGAACTTTTTCGAGGTCACGAGCCGGATCGATTTGATGCCCAGATCCTTCAGGATCTGCGCGCCAAGCCCGATTTCGCGCCATTGCCGGATGCGGGCGGCTTCCGACTCGGTCTCGCCGTTGACGGGGATTGCCGTCACCGGCACGCCGGCGGTGCCATCGCGCAGATAGACGATGACGCCGCGGCCCTCGTCCTTGAATCGCTGCAGGACCGCGTTGATGGTCTTGGCGCCGCCGAACACGTCGCCGATCACGTCGGCGCGGTGCAGGCGCGTCAGGATGTCCGTACCCTCGCCAACCCCGCCATAGACGAATGCCATGTGGTGGGTGGCGTCGAAAGGGGTCACATAGGCATAGCCCTGCAGCGGCCCGATCGGCGAAGCCACCGGAAATTCGCCGACCCGCTCGACCAGCTTTTCGCGGGCCTGGCGATAGGCAATCAGGTCAGCGATCGACAGCCGCTTCAGGCCATGCTTCTCCGCGAATTCCACGACCTGGCGGCCACGCATCACGGTGCCGTCGTCGTTCATCAGCTCCGACAGCACCCCGACTTGCGGAACGCCGGCGAGCTTGCACAGATCGATGCAGGCCTCCGTATGACCCGACCGCATCAACACCCCGCCGTCCCGCGCGACCAGCGGAAACACATGCCCGGGCCGCACAAAATCGGTGGCGCCGCTATTGCCATTGGCGAGTGCCCGCACCGTGTTGGTGCGCTCCTCGGCGGAAATGCCGGTGGTCAGCCCGTGCTTGACGTCCACCGACACGGTGAAGGCCGTCGCGAGCGGCGCGTCGTTGCGCGACACCATCGGGTCGAGATGCAGGCGCTTGGCGTCTTCCGCCGACAGGGGCGCACAGACGATGCCGGAGGTGTGGCGGATGATGAAGCCCATCTTCTCCGGCGTGCAGAGCGAGGCGGCGACGAACAGGTCGCCCTCATTCTCGCGGTCGTCATCGTCGGTCACGACGATGATTTCGCCGCGGGCGAATGCCGCGATGGCCTGGTCGATGCGCTGATGGGTGTCGAGCATTGAAGTCCTTTGACTAGCGCGCCGGCAGCGGGAACGGCCAGGATGGCCCCTCGCCCATCTGCCCGCGATGACGCAGATAATGATCTGCGAGCACACATGCCATCATCGCCTCGCCGACCGGCACCGCGCGGATGCCGACGCAGGGGTCGTGGCGGCCCTTGGTCACGATCTCGGTGTCCCGGCCGTAGCGATCGACGGTCCGGCGCGGCTGCAGGATCGAGGATGTCGGCTTGACCGCGAAGCGGGCCACGATCGGCTGACCGGTCGAAATCCCGCCCAAGATGCCGCCGGCGTGGTTGGACAGGAAGACCGGCCTGCCGTCATTGCCCATCCGCATCTCGTCGGCATTGGCCTCGCCCGAGAGGTCCGCCGCCGCAAAGCCGTCGCCGATCTCGACGCCCTTGACCGCGTTGATGCTCATGAAGGCCGCGGCAAGGTCGGCGTCAAGCTTGCCGTATATGGGAGCCCCGAGGCCAGGCGGCACGCCGTCCGCGACAATCTCGATCACGGCGCCGGCCGAAGAACCCGCCTTACGCACGCCGTCGAGATAGCCCGCCCACAATTCGGCGGTCTTTGCGTCCGGGCAGAAGAACGGATTGCGCGACACCTCGTTCCAGTCCCAGCGCGTGCGGTCCACCGCATGCGGTCCGATCCGCACCAGCGCACCCCGGACCGTGACTCCCGGCACGACCTTGCGCGCGATCGCGCCGGCGGCGACTCGCGATGCGGTCTCGCGCGCCGATGCGCGCCCCCCGCCGCGATAATCGTGGAAACCGTATTTCGCATCGTAGGTATAGCCGGCGTGGCCCGGACGGTACTTGTCCTTAATGTCGGAATAGTCCCTGGAGCGCTGGTCGACATTTTCAATCAGCAACGCGATCGGTGTGCCGGTCGTCGTCTCCTGTCCGCTCGCTTCGTCGGTAAACACGCCCGACAGGATGCGCACGGTGTCCGGTTCCTGCCGCTGCGTGGTGAATCGCGACTGCCCCGGCCGCCTGCGGTCGAGATCGGTCTGGATGTCTGCGGCGCTCAGCGCAATGCGCGGCGGACAGCCATCGACGACACAGCCGATCGCCGGCCCGTGGCTCTCGCCGAACGTGGTGACGCGAAACAGATGGCCGAAGGTGTTGAACGACATTGCGGTTTGTTCGGATGCGGCGGTGTCGTAGCCCGCACCGTCCGATGGGTCAAATAAGGATGGGACGTGCCGGCCGACCGCCGCTCGCTGTTCACCGCCCATGCGTTGCAGCAGCCCTGGACCGCGCGAAACGCGGCCCTGCCGTGAATGCGCATTAAGCGCTCTGAACGCCCATTAATAGCAAACTGAATTTCCGTTAAGCTACTGATTTTTCTATCGTTTTTTGATTTATTCGTTTGCCGGCGGCGATCAAATCTGAGATGAATCGTCGCGCTGCGGGAGAGCTCGTCTCACAGCGTGTTTCGATCCGCTCTCACCGCAAAAAGACCGACCAAGCGAGGATGCACACATGCGCAAATTGATCGCCATTATGGCCGCGATCGGCTTCATCGGGTCGATGACCCTGTCGCCGGTGATCGCGGCTCAGCCGGCGCCGGGCGTTGCGAAGAGCGACGACTTCTCGGCGGCCGCGAAAAAGAAAGGCAAGAAAGCCAAGAAGGACAAGAAGGCCGAGCTGATCGCAACCGACCTCTCCGCCGCCGCCAAGAAAAAGGGCAAGAAGGCGAAGAAGGACAAGAAAGCCGAGCTGATCGCAACCGACCTCT
>JBIQKQ010000034.1:0-8302 GCA_044506365.1 Hyphomicrobiales bacterium | reverse complement strand
AAGGGCAAGAAGGCGAAGAAGGACAAGAAAGCCGAGCTGATCGCAACCGACCTCTCCGCCGCTGCCAAGAAGAAAGGCAAGAAGGCGAAGAAGGACAAGAAGGCCGAAAACGTGATCCTTTACCGGATCGCTGCCTGATCACTTCGCGCTGCGATTCACCGCAAAACGGCCGGACGAAAGCCCGGCCGTTTTTTGTTTCTGATTGCGGGACGCGTGCACGGCTCACGACCGCGCCGCACGCACCCGCCACGTCGTTGTTGCTGAATCCGGAAATCGCCGCCCGGATGAGACGAAACAGTTACGGCTCACCCACCGTTAGATCCGGCGCGTCCGGATGCTTGATCCCGACGATATGATAGCCGGCATCGACGTGATGGATTTCGCCAGTCACGCCACGCGACAGATCGGACAGAAAATAGGCCGCCGCGTCACCCACCTCATCCAGCGACACATTGCGGCGCAGGGGCGTGTTGTATTCGTTCCATTTCAGGATGTAGCGGAAGTCGCCGATGCCGGAGGCCGCCAGTGTCTTGATTGGGCCGGCCGATATCGCGTTCACGCGGATATTCTTCACGCCGAGATCGGCGGCGAGATACCGCACCGAGCTTTCCAGCGCCGCCTTGGCAAGGCCCATCACATTGTAATGCGGCATCCATTTTTCTGCGCCGTAATAGGTCAGCGTCAGCATCGATCCGCCATTCGTCATCAGCTTCTCCGCGCGCTGCGCGATCGCCGTGAACGAATAGCAGGAGATCAGCATGGTCTTGACGAAATTGTCCTCGGTGGTGTCGACGTAGCGGCCGTCGAGTTGATCCTTGTCGGAAAAGGCAATCGCATGGACCACGAAATCGAGCGCGCCCCAGGCGGCGCGGACCGCCTCGAACGCCGCATCGATGGTCTTCGGCTCCGAGACGTCGCAATGGCCCACCACAATACCGTCGACCTCCTCGGCCAGCGGTTCGACCCGCTTCTTCAGCGCATCGCCCTGGTAAGTGAAGGCGAGGTCCGCCCCGTGGTTGCGGCAGGCCCGGGCAATCCCCCAGGCAATCGAACGGTTGTTGGCAACCCCCATGATCAGGCCGCGCTTGCCGCGCATCAGGCCAGAAGCGTCCGCCATTGCTGTTCCTTCTTGAGGCTTGAACGTCCGGTTTAGCGCTTGTACCCCCCGTTGCGGCAAATGCTCATACAAGCGTCGGAACCGCGGGACACGAGCTACTCTATGGCCCTGGCGCGGCCCTGGATTTGACCGCTCCTGCGATCGCCCGTGAGGCGACATCGGCAGGACATCAACCCCCGCACCAGAGCGCCACCTTGTGGCATAGCGTATTGTGACCATCAAGAAGCGGTGCGGGTCCCGGAAACAGATGTCGATTTCGGAATATCGAAGGTCTAACAGGTGTTTGTCTCCGTGATCACGGCCCTGCGCGCAAGGCTGAGTCGGCCGAAACCCGCTGACAGGGGCAGCGACTGACATGAGCAGCTTTCATCAGGATGTGGAAGCCAATGTTCCGGCGCTGCGCCGCTATGCGCGGGCGCTGACCCGCGATGCGGAACTCGCCGACGACCTGGTCCAGGATACCCTGGTCCGCGCACTCCGCTCGGAGCATCTGTTCCATGGCGGAGAGATTCGGTCCTGGCTGTTCACGATTCTGACCAATCTCAACCGCAACCGGCTGCGCTCGCTGGCGCGGCGCCCGCTGACCGCCGCACTCGACGATAACGACGCCCCCGATTCGGCCGGCCCGGAAGCGGGCGGGCGCGACATCGAGCGCGCGCTCGGCCTGCTGGTGGACGACCAGCGACAGGCGCTGCTGCTGGTCGTGCTGGAGGGTCTCTCCTATCGCGAAGTCGCGGACATCCAGGGCGTGCCGATCGGCACGGTGATGTCGCGGCTCGCGCGCGCGCGGGCTCAGATCAAGGCCTATCTCGACGGCGAGCGTCCGGCGCTGCGCCGGGTGAAATAGTCAAGAGGTGAAACGATGGTCGATCGGACATCACCGGTCGTCACCGAAGACGAACTCCACGCTTATGTGGACGGCGAATTGCCGCTCGAGCGCCGCGCCGCGGTCGAGGAATGGCTCGCGTCGCATCCCGAGGATTCCGCGCGGGTTGCAGCATGGCGCCTGCAGGCCGACGCGATCCGCGTGCGCTTCGGCAATACCGCGAACGAAACAGTTCCCGCCCGCCTGAAAATGGATGCGCTGCTGCGCTCGCGCCGCACCTGGCGCGCGATCGCGGCGGGGATCGTTGCGATTGCTTTCCTGGTCGGCGGGATCGCGGGCTGGATGGCGCGTAGCACCACGGAAGTCGTTGCCGCGGTCGGGGATGCCGCCGACGATCTGGCGCAGCACGCGCTGGCCGCGCACAAACTTTATATCGGAGAAATTCGTCATCCGATTGAAGTCGGAGCGGCCGAGTCGCACCTGACGCAGTGGCTGTCGCGGCGGCTCGGAACGACACTGCGCATGCCGGATTTCACCGCTTTCGATCTGAAGCTTCTGGGTGGACGTCTGCTGCCCGGAGAGTCGGGCCCGGCCGCGCTGCTGATGTACGAGAATGGCAGCGGCGACCGAATCACGTTTTACATGTCGAGGCTCGATCACCCGCAGATGGCCTTCCGCTATTACATCTCGGATCACGTCGCGGCGATCCGCTGGGTGGTCGGCGAATATGGTTATGTGGTATCCGGCCCGGCCGACAAGATGCGCCTGAAGGAACTGGCGCGCGCCGCCTTCGAACAGCTCGAAAACCGCGCCCCGCCGCCGCATCCGAACCGTTCCTCGTCGGAGCCAATGGTGGGACGGAGCGGAGGCTGAGGCCGTAGCCGCGCGCAGGCGCTATCCCAGATCCTTGCGCGGATCGTAGCTCTTCTCGTCGCGCCACTTGCGCATCAGCTCTTCGAGCTCGCGGTCGGCCGCATCGGGCAGCACGATTCGCACGGTGGCGAGCAGGTCGCCCTTGCCGGTCTTGTCCGGCAGCCCCTTGCCGCGCAGACGGAAGGTCCGCCCGCCGCTGGTATTGGCGGGGATGTTGAGTTCGACGGCGCCATCCAGCGTCGGCACGCGGACCTTGCCACCCAGCACGGCCTCGTACAGCGTGATCGGCAATTCCAGCCGGATGTTCGAACCCTCGCGTTCGAAATACGGGTGCTTTGCGACATGCACCGTGACGATGGCGTCGCCAGGTGGGCCGCCGTCGGAAAAGCCCTGCCCCTTCAGCCTGATCTGCTGGCCGTCAGACAAGCCCAGCGGGATTTTGACGTCGACCTCCTTGCCGGTCGGCAGATAGACCCTGCGGGAACCGCCATGCGCGAGATCCGACAGCGTGACGGTTGTGGATGCCATGGCATCGCGCCCTGGAGGCGGTGCGAAATCCTTCGCCTCAAAGGTGCGGCTGCGGCGCGCACGACCGCCCATCATCTCCTTGAGGATGTCATCAATTCCGCCAAAGCCGCCGCCGCCCACACGGCCCGCGCGCCCCCCCTGGGGTCCGAAGGTGAAGGTTTCAAACTGGATATCGGGCCCGCCTGCGCCGAAGCCGCCTCTGCCAAAGCCGCCACCCGGATGCACGCCTTCGAATCCCTGGAAGCGCGGCTTGCCCTCGGCGTCAATTTCGCCGGCATCAAACTGCTTGCGCTTGGTTTCGTCGCCCAGAATTTCGTAGGCGGCATTCACCTCCGCGAATTTCTCCGCGGCTTTGGCATCGTTCTTGTTGGCGTCGGGGTGGTGCTTCTTGGCAAGCTTTCGAAACGCTGACTTGATCTGGCCAGCATCGGCCCCCCGCGGCACCCCCAACACCTCGTAGGGGTCGCGCATATGTCGGCACTCCTTGTTCGGCAGACGCCGGGAGGACCCGGCTCCTTTGCGCAGCCGGCCGAGACGGCCGGCCTGCGGTTCCCTGGCTATTTGGGATTGTAATCCGATTTTCGCAACGCCCGGCAGCGCCAGGCCGGGTTCTTCCCCCGCTTCCTCCAGGCGGCGGGACGGCTCACGACCGCCGCCAGGCCTTCAGCCGGCGCACCTCCCACTCGCCTCTGGAGATCCGGCAAGCCTCGCCCTGCATCCAGGATTCGGTCCCATCCGCCACATGGCTGGCAATGAAGTCGCGGCACAATTCGCCCTCGACCCGGTAGGCGGTCGCGATCGGCGTGACGGTGCCGCGCGCCCCGGACGCGGGGTTTTCCCAGGGCAGACTGACGTCCTTGCTGTCGCGGCGCATGACTTCGGCGGCCGCGACCTTGGCATAGGCGAGGTCCGAGGCGGGTGGCAGCCCGCTGCCTTCCGGCGAGGGCGGGTTGAGGATAGCGCCGGTCTTCACCGGCTCGTCTTTTCCGGCCGCGCCCGACATATTGGCGCTGGGGCTGGTGCTGCAGCCGCAGGCGAGCAGGCCCCCTGCCAGCACCACAGCGCCGCTCAGCAGCATTCGGCATAGGCGCGCGGCGAACGCTCGCTTATATACGACACATCGGACGGCTGAACGCGGGCCGGCCACTCGGTGCTCCACGGAATGACAGACACATCAGCCATTGAACATCCGAATTTGTTAAAGAACGGTGATTTCACCGAAGCGTCCGAGCCGTTCGCACTGTTTGGCGCCTGGCTCGATGAGGCGCAGCGCGCCGAGCCGAACGATCCCAATGCGATGGCACTCGCCACGGCGGGCGCCGACGGATGGCCGGACGTGCGGATGGTGCTGCTCAAGGGATTCGACGAAGCCGGTTTCGTCTTCTACACCAACTTGGACAGCGTCAAAGGGCGCGAATTGCGCGAGCGGCCGCAGGCGGCGCTCGCCTTCCACTGGAAATCGCTGCGCCGCCAGGTACGCATTCGTGGCACGGTCGCGCCGGTGAGCGAAGCGGAAGCCGATGCCTATTTCGCAACCCGGCCGCGGCTTGCGCAGCTCGGCGCCTGGGCCAGCAAGCAATCATCGCCGCTCGAAAGCCGTCTCGCCTTCGAAATGGCGGTCGCGGCCGTCACCGCCCGCTATCCGGTTGGAACGATTCCACGACCGCCGTTCTGGTCCGGCTTTCGGGTGGCTCCGCTCGCGATGGAATTCTGGCATGATCGCCCGTTCCGTTTGCATGACCGTATTGCCTTCACGCGCAACCAGCCTCATGAGTCTTGGACCAGGACGCGCCTTTACCCGTAAGCGCGTGTGAGCAGGATTCGCCGATGCCGATGTCCGACCATAACGGCGCGCGCCGTACCCTGTTGCTGACCGGTGCGAGCCGCGGCATCGGGCACGCCACGGTGAAGCGCTTCTCGGCGGCCGGTTGGCGCGTCATCACCTGCTCGCGTCACGCCTTTCCGGAAAACTGCCCCTGGGAAGCCGGACCCGAAGACCATATCCAGGTCGACCTCGCCGACCCCGACAATACCGAAGAGGCGATCGCCGAGATCAAGCGCAGGCTGCCGGACGGCAAGCTGCATGCGCTCGTCAACAATGCCGCGATTTCACCGAAGGCGGCAGGCGGGGCGCGGCTGAGCGCGATCGAAACCGAGATCAGGACCTGGCAGCATGTGTTCCAGGTGAATTTCTTCGCACCGATCATGCTGGCGCGCGGATTGATGGACGAACTGCGGGCGACGCACGGCTCGGTGGTCAACGTCACCTCGATCGCCGGCTCACGCGTGCATCCGTTCGCAGGCGCCGCCTATGCGACGTCGAAGGCTGCGCTCGCGGCGCTGACCCGCGAGATGGCCGCCGATTTCGGGCCGCTCGGCATCCGCGTGAACGCGATCGCGCCGGGCGAGATCGACACCTCGATCCTGTCGCCGGGCACCGAGAAGATCGTCGAGCAGCAGATCCCGATGCACCGGCTCGGCACGCCGGACGAGGTGGCGAAGATCGTCTATGTGCTGTGCACGGAAACATCGTCTTACGTGCATGGTGCCGAAATACATATCAACGGCGGCCAGCATGTTTGATTGACCTCCCGGCAGGCAGGCGCCGGTCACCGCAAGGCGGGCGCGGTCTCCACGAGGTCGCCGATATAGAAATGCGCCATATGCGCGACAGCCTGCGCGCTGTGGTAGTCGCCGAACTCAGCGGTGGCTTCCTTGCCGGCATACATCCGGGCAATTCCGGCGCCGCCAGGGTGATGCGGTGCCCACTCGGTGATGTCATAGACCTTTCCTGAAATGATGACCCAGCAGTCGTCGCGCGTATTGTGCCGGGCGACCTCGGCGCGCGTCACGGGACGCGGCGCCCTGGCGGGCGAAGCCGGCGTCCAGAGATCACGGGTGATCGCGGCATAGTCTTTCTTGGCGGCCTTGCGGAAGTCCCACGGCCCCCATCGCTTGGGCGGCAACGCCGTGCCGATATTTCGCGCATCAAATGCATAGATCCAGGAGTCGTCCTCTCCGCCACGCTTGTCGTGTGCAAAGGCCGGGCTGACCCGCTCGTCGAGCTTCTCGAGCAGCGCCTTCTGCTCGGAGGTGTCCTTGGCGCGCAAGTGATCGAAGGCGAATTTCGAGCCGAGCTGGAAGCGGGTGGCGCGGTAGTGCCGCACGCGTTCGTAATGCAGAAGCGCCGTCGTCACGTCGGAGTGGTGGAGCGTGAAGGCACAGCAGAGCGCGGCGGCGTCCTCGAAGGATTGCGCGGCGCCCTGGCCGAATGTCGGCAGCATCGGGTGCGCCGCGTCGCCGAGCAAACAGATGCGGCCCTGCACCCAGGTTTCGAGCGCGTCCCGATCGTACAGACCCCACTTCGTCGGCCGAACGATCGCCCCAGCCAGCGCAAGTAAATCGTCTTTCGTGGCGCTGCCTGCGAAAGCCTCGTCCACTTCGCGCAGGATCTCCTCCCGGCTCACCGGAAACCAGTCACCTTCCTCCTGCTCGAACGCTGCCGAGTTCGGCTCATAGCGGGCGATCCACACGTTCAACAACTCGCCGCCGCGCACCCAATAGGTCGTCGCCCCGCTCTTGTCGTTGCGATGGCGGTCCATGCTGAAGGAGTGGATGGGATTATGGTCCAGCGCACTGCCGTCGGCCTTGTGGAGCGAAGCGACGTTTGCCCGTGGAATGAGTCCGCGAAAGCAGGTCACTTCGGTCCAGCGCCTGGGGCGGGCATTCGGCCACACCAGCTCCAGAGTGGCAGAGTTGATGCCATCGGCGCCGACCAGAACCTCGCCGGAGGCGGTCCGGCCGTTGGAAAAGGTCGCCGTCACATCGTTTTCGGTCTGACGCAACTGCGTCAGCCTGCAGTCCATGTGCACGGTGATCGGGCACGGCTCCCCGCTGTCGGGGCCGAACTCGAACACCCGCTTGTACAGGCACATCAACAGGTCCAGCCGGTGCATGTGATGGAATCCGGCGCCATCACCCGCCGCGGTGACATGATCGAACGGCCTCGTGGTCACGCTCCCATCCGCGTTGAACTGCCGCGTCGATTGCAGGATCGCCGCCCGGCCACCGTCGACCGCTCCATCGGGGCCCTTGGGGTCTCCGCCATCCAGGTCGACGCCCAGCCAACGACAGATCCGCGCGCCGTTCGGCGGGATGTTCAATCCGGCGCCTGCGGTGCTGGGCACCTTCGTCTGCTCGTAAACATCCACGGACTGGAAGACGCCGGACTGTCGCAGCGCCAACGCAGCCATCAACCCGCCCATTCCCGCGCCGACGATCACTGCCCGCATCTGCCGCCTTCCGATGTGGATTTATCGTGCCGCTTCGCGCCCCGCTGCAGGAGGTGATCTTACCTGAAAGACGCGTTGACTCACGCTGCGGTGCGGAAGGGTCATGCGGCAACGCGTCATAAGGAAAGCGTCATGTGGCACGACAGGCCCGCCGCTGACGACGCGCGAAATGACCGATGCAAGCCCGTTCGTCGTGAAAACCTGGGACCCGCAGCCGATGCCTTTCCGGTCAGGACGTCACAGCCATTTCCGCCACTTAAAATAAAGATAGGGCAGGATCGCCGAGACCACCATGGCGATCAGCGCCGTCGGATAGCCGAGACTCCAGTCAAGCTCCGGGATGTTCCTGAAATTCATGCCATAGACGGTGCCGACCAGCGTCGGCGGCATCAGCACCACCGCGACCACGGAGAACAGCTTGATGATGTTGTTCTGCTCGATGCTGACGAGACCCAGCATGGCATCGAGCAGGAAGGTGATGGTGTTGGTCTGATAGGTGGTGTGATCGGACAGCGACTGCACGTCGCGCTGCATGGTCTTGAGCTGCGCGCGCATCTCTTTCGACCAGCGGGTGTGCTCATCCTCGTGCGCCAGAAAAAGCACCAGACGGCCGATCGAGACGAGGCTCTCACGGACTTTCGAACACAGGTCGCCCTTGCGGCCGAG
>JBIQKQ010000033.1:3898-27504 GCA_044506365.1 Hyphomicrobiales bacterium | reverse complement strand
GGCATGCAGCAGCGCACCTCGCTCTGCCGCGCACTGATCCATGAGCCGCAGTTGCTGATGCTGGACGAGCCGTTCGGGGCGCTCGACGCCTTCACCCGTGAGGAACTCTGGTGCGTGATCCGCGACTTGCATGCGGCGCGCGGCATCACGGTGGTTCTTGTCACGCACGATCTGCGCGAGGCCGTGTTCCTCGCCGACCGCATCTTCGTGATGTCGCAGCGTCCCGGCCGTATCGTGGTCGAACGCCAAGTCGACATCCCGCGCCCGCGCGATCTGGAAGTGACCTACAGCAGGCAATTTCAGGATATCGTGCACGAGTTGCGCGGCCACATCGTGCAGGCGCGCAAATGAACGGCTCCAGGACATTCATCCGGCTCGCCCCGTGGCTTTTTACCGTCGCGACCTTCCTGATCTGGGAGTTCGTCTGCCGCGCATTCAGGATTCCGGAATTCTTCCTGCCAACGCCGATCGCGGTGTTCAAGGCGACCTATGACTACTGGCCGGCGATCTTGCGCAACTCATGGATCACGCTCGAAGCCACTATGATCGGGTTCCTGCTCGCAGTCGGATTCGGCCTTGTTCTGGGCCTCGTGATCGGGTGGTCGCGTACGATCTATGCCGGCATCTATCCGCTGATGATTGGCTTCAACGCCATTCCGAAAGTTGCGGTGGTGCCAATTCTGGTGCTGTGGTTCGGCATCGGCTTCATCCCGGCGGTGCTGACCGCGTTCCTGATCTCGTTCTTCCCGATCGTGGTGAATGTCGCGACCGGACTTGCGACAATCGAGCCGGAACTCGAAGACGTGCTGAAGGCGCTTGGCGCTTCAAAGTTCGACATCATGCGCAAAGTCGGCATTCCCCGTTCACTGCCGTATTTCTTCGGATCGCTGAAGGTCGCGATCACGCTCGCCTTTGTCGGCACTGTGGTGTCGGAGAGCGTCGCGGCCAATAACGGTATCGGCAACCTGATGCTTCAGGCGCAGGCCCAGTTCAATGTGCCGCTGATCTTCGCTGGCCTGCTGGCGCTCGCGGTGCTCGGTATCGTCATGTACTGGGTGATGGCCGTGCTGGAGCAGCGCATGACCGGCTGGGCGCAGCGCTCTGGTTTCGCGCAGAACTGAGGAAGCGATCCCTGCAACGCCCCAGCGAGCGAAGGAGGGAAGAGCAAATCACTCATTAGCCTCGATACCACTCCTTCTTAGATCCGATCGGCTGAGATCGCAGGCTCCGGCTGCAGGTTTTCCTTACAATCGCGCTGCGGTCCTAGGATATTGAACAAAATGTCGGCAAGCTCTTCGAGCTGCGGAAGCGGACCACTTTCACCGAGATAGACCCCGCAATGCAGCGGCGCGAGCGGCGGCAGGGGTGCGTCCTCCCAGACGGAAATGCCCGGAAGATCCGACCGGCCGCGCGCAACCACGGCCACCCCCATGCCGTGACGCACGGCTTCCACAATGCTCGCCTTGCTGTGCCCGATAAAGACCACCTCGAAGCTGCGTTGCGCCCGGTTAAGCGCGGCGACCGCGGCACGGTGCAACACCGAGCCTTCGCCGAGCGTAATCAGTGGCACGGGAGCGTCGTGATCGAGGGTGAAGGAGGGGCAGCGCACCCAGACTGCGGGCTCGGTCCATTGATGGCGGGCCTTGAGCGCAATACCGGTTTCGGACAGCCCGACCATCAGGTTCAGGTCTCCCTGTCGCAGGTCGCGCGCCATGACATCAAAATGATTCATCCGCACTGACAGCCTGAGGTCGGGATAATGGGTTCTAAATTCGGTGAAGATCTTCGGCAGACACGGGGTCGCATAGTCGCCCGGCAACCCGAGACGCAGTGATCGCGCGCCAAGCCGCGGTACCGACAGATCGACGATCTGATCGTTGATGTTGAGCATCCGCCGCGCATAATTGACGACGAGTTCGCCGGACCTCGTGAGACTCACGCCCGGCGCGCTCTTGTCGAGCAGCTCGCAATCCAGCAGCATCTGCAGCCGTTTGATCTGGGCGCTGACTGCCGGTTGGGTAATGCCCAGCGAATGCGCGGCTTTCGTGAAGGAGCGAAGGTCGACCACAGCGACCAGCGTGCGCAGCAGTTCGGTCGGGATGTTGATCATTCGTAAGGTCTTGGAGATTCTTATTGTTGATCGTCCTGCAAGCTTTACTTTTTGCCTGCCCTTCGCCATCGCCAATCAGGCGGCCGCGCCGTTATTACCGGTCCCCGCTCGTCCCGCAATGGCGCGTTGAGACAGCGCCCATGTGTGACGGTATGACGGTAATGAAAGCCAGCTCACGGTGCCGTTATCAGGCTCCTGCGGCCAGAATTCGAACCGGTTCACGATGAATCTTATCCGCCTGTACGGTCGCGTCCTCGCCCTGCTAGGGCCCGAAGCCAGGCTTGGCTGGTTCCTGGCATTTGCCAATCTTGCGCTTTCCGCCGCGATGTTCGCCGAGCCGGTGCTGTTCGGCCGCATCATCGACGCCCTCGCAAGCTCGCAGAAAGCGGGCGCCGATCCGTTAACGTTCAGCAAGCTGCTGCCATTGCTGGGCGCCTGGGCGGGCTTTGGCATCTTCACCATCCTTTGCGGCGTATTCATCGCGCTGCATGCCGATCGGCTGTCGCACCGGCGGCGGCAAGCGGTGCTGACCGATTATTTTGAGCATGTCCTGCAGCTGCCGCTGGCTTATCACGGCGGCTCGCATTCCGGCCGCCTGATGAAAGTGATGCTGACCGGCACCGACTCGCTCTGGGGATTGTGGCTGTCGTTTTTCCGCGAGAACCTCGCCGCGATTGTTTCGCTGGTCATTTTGCTGCCGCTCTCGCTCTATCTCAACTGGCGGCTCGCTCTGCTCCTCATCGTGCTGTGTACGGTCTTTGCGATCCTGACGACCTATGTCCTGCGCAAGACCGGCGAACTGCAGACCTCGGTCGAGAAGTACTATTCCGATCTCGCCGAACGCGCCTCCGATGCCCTCGGGAATGTCGCGCTGGTGCAGAGTTTCGCCCGCATTGAAGCCGAGGTGATGGGCCTGCGGATGGTGGTCGAGCGGCTGCTGGGCGCGCAGATGCCGGTGCTGTCCTGGTGGGCCGTGGTGACGGTGCTCACGCGCGCATCGACCACGATCACGCTGCTCGCGATCTTCGTTGTCGGCACCTGGCTGTTCTTTCAGGGGCTCACCACGATCGGCGAAATCGTGATGTTCATGAGCTTTGCCACCATGCTGGTCGGCAAGCTCGAACAGGTCGCCGGATTCATCAACAGCGTCTTCATGGTGGCGCCGCGATTACAGGAATTCTTCGATGTCCTCGACACGGTGCCTGCGGTCCGCGACGATCCGCACGCGGTCGATCCCGGGCGCCTGACCGGGCGGGTGTCGTTCGAGGACGTTTCCTTTTCGTACGACGGCAAACGGGCCGCCATTGCCGACCTGTCCTTTACCGCGCAACCGGGCGAAGTCATCGCGTTGGTAGGTCCGACCGGCGCTGGCAAGACGACGGCGTTGGCGCTCCTGCACCGGGTGTTCGATCCGCAATCGGGCCGCATCACCATCGACGGCATCGATCTGCGCGAGATGAAACTCTCTGCACTCCGCCGCAATATCGGTGTGGTGTTCCAGGAAGTGCTGCTGTTCAACCGCTCGATCCGCGAGAATCTGACCGCCGGCAAGCCAGATGCCAGCGATGAGGAGATGATCGATGCGCTCAGGCGCGCACAGGCCTATGATTTCGTCGAGCGCAATCCGGACAGGCTCAATGCGATTGTCGGTGAGCGCGGCCGTTTTCTCTCGGGAGGCGAGCGCCAGCGACTCTCGATTGCGCGCGCGCTTCTGAAAAACCCGCCGATCCTGATCCTCGACGAAGCGACATCAGCGCTGGATGCGGCGACCGAAATGAAGGTACAGGCCGCTCTCGACGAGGTGATGAAGGACCGCACCACTTTCGTGATCGCCCATCGGCTCGCGACCATCCGCAACGCCACCCGCATTCTGGTGTTCAAGGATGGTCGCGTGATCGAGTCCGGCAGCTTCAACGCGCTGGTGGCGCAGGGTGGCGCCTTTGCCGAACTGGCGCGCTCGCAATTCCTGGTACCGCACAAGAAGGACGAGGATGCGGCGGAGTAGAACAGTCGGTGTCGTCCCCGCGAAGGCGGGGACCCATAGCCACAACTCTGGAATATGGGCTCCTGCCTTCGCGGGGCGACAACCGGCTACCTGATCCGCTCCAGGATGCTGACGTAATTGGCCACCGCGGCGCCACCCATGTTGAAGATGCCGCCGAGTTGCGCACCCTTCACCTGGATATCGCCCGCGCTGCCGAGGAGCTGCATCGCAGTGAGCGCATGCATCGAGACGCCGGTGGCGCCGATCGGATGCCCCTTCGCCTTCAGGCCGCCGGAAGGATTCACCGGCAGCTTGCCATCTTTCTGCGTGATCCCCCCGGCGATCGCACGCGCCCCCTGACCTTCCGGCACGAGACCCATCGCCTCGTATTCGATCAGTTCGGCGATCGTGAAACAGTCATGTGTCTCGACAAAAGACAGGTCGGTGAGCGCAATTCCGGCCTGAGCCAGCGCCTGCTTCCATGCGAGCGAACAACCCTCGAATTTGAGGATGTCGCGCTTCGCCATCGGAAGGAAGTCCTGCACATGCTGCGCGGCGCGAAAGGCAATCGCCTTGTCGAGCCGAAGCGCGGTCTCGACATCGGCGAGCACCAGGGCCGCAGCGCCGTCGGACACAAGGGAGCAATCCGTGCGCTTCAACGGCCCGGCGACAATCGGGTTCTTGTCGCTCTCGGTGCGGCAGAACTCGTAGCCGAGATCCTTGCGCAGTTGCGCGTAAGGATTACCGACGCCGTTCTTGTGGTTCTTGGCTGCGATCATCGCCAGCGCATCGGATTGATCGCCATATTTCTGGAAATACAGGCCCGCGATCTTGCCGAAGATGCCGGCGAACCCGCCTTCGATGTCAGCTTCGTCGCGCACATAGGAGGCCTTGAGGAGGTTCCTCCCGATTTCGGGCGCGGGGGTCGTTGTCATCTGCTCGACGCCAACCACGAGCACGATGCGCGCCGCGCGCGCGGCGATACTCTTCAGGCCCTGGTGCACCGCCGCCGATCCGGTGGCGCAGGCATTCTCCACCCGCGTGGCGCGCTTGAAGCGCAGATCCGGCGAGGCCTGCAACACCAGCGAGGCGGTGAAGTCCTGCGCCGAAAAGCCCGCATTGAAATGACCGAGCAAAATCTCGTCGACGTCGCCGGGCGCAATGCCCGCATCGGCAAGCGCGTCGGTTGCAACGCGCTCGATCAGGCTTTCGACGGTCTCGGCATCGAGCTTTCCGAACCGGCTGTGGGCAAAGCCGACGATACAGGCGGTCATTGGCGCTCCTCAGGTGGATTGGCCGAACTTTGGTCGCTTTCTTGGTGAGAGTGCAAGTGCGCGGTAGCTAAAAACCGCGATTCCGGGGCTCCGCTTTGCGTTCCGGGGACGCGTTTGGCATAAGTTGCCGGCAAATCGCGGCCTTTCGATCGATCGATGGGCTGAACAGCCGAAACCAGAAAGCGGACCGCACCTCGTGAATTTTGGAAATCCGGGCCTGTTCCGCGCCGCCCCAGTCGTTTTTGCCCTCGCGGCCGGCCTGTGTGCCGCGCTTTCGCCCGACCGGGCGTTTGCCCAAGCCATGCTGCTGATCGAGGCCGATACCGGCCGTGTTCTGCACGCCGACAACGCGACCCATCCGTGGTATCCCGCCTCCGTCACCAAGGTGATGACGGCATACGTGACCCTGAAAGCGGTCAAGGCCGGCCGGCTCTCGCTCGATACGCTGCTGACCGTCTCTCCGAATGCGGCGGCTCAGGCGCCCACCAAGATGGGCTTCAAGGTCGGCTCGAAAATCACCGTCGACAACGCGCTGAAGACCATCATGGTCAAGTCGGCCAACGACATGTCTGTCACGCTTGCGGAAGGCGTCTCCGGCTCGATCTCCGCCTTTGCGGAGGAAATGAACCAGGCTGCGGCGCGGCTTGGCATGACGCAGACCACCTATGTCAACCCGAACGGACTTCCCGCCGAGGAGCAGGTGACCTCGGCGCGCGACCAGGCGATCCTTGCGCGCGCGATCTACAACGAACTGCCGGAATACGAGCACTACTGGAATATCTCGGCGATCAAATATGGCCGGCGGATCATGCGCAACTACAACACCCTGCTCGGGCGCTATCCCGGCACGGATGGACTGAAGACCGGCTTCATCTGCGCATCCGGGTTCAACGTCGTGGTGTCGGCCAAGCGCAACGGGCGCAGGCTGATCGCGGTCATGCTCGGAGCCCCCTCCGGCAACGTGCGCGCGGTGAAGGTGGCGCAGATGCTGGAACGTGGCTTTTCCACCGGCGGATTCTCCTGGCTCACGCCATCGATGGGAACCGTTGAGACCTTGCGGCCGATCAGCGCGGAACCGCCAAATCTGCGCGATGAAATCTGCGGCAAGAAGCGCAAGCGCCCTGCCCGCGAATCGGAGGATCTCGAGGATGAGGCCGAGGCCTCTCTGCCGCCGGGTATAGACCCGAATTCGCCGCAAGCGGTGATGCTGTCGACCCTGCGAACGGGCAACACCAAGCCAGCCTCGCTCCTCGGCGACTACAATCCGACGACGCCCACCGTCGAGGTATTCCTCGGCCCGAGCAAAGGCTCGGTGCCGGTCGAGGAGCCGCGGGTGGCCGGACGGAAGTCAAAGAAGAAGTCCGCCGCGACCGCGCCCGCCGCCCCGGCGCTTGCCGGATCGCAGGCTCAGCCCGCCGCCGCGCCGCGGAGTACGGCAACTCCGGCAACATCGAGCTCGGCAGCCCGTGCCTTTCCGACGCCGGTCGGCTCCCCCCCACCCCGGCGGGACGCAACGAAAAAGCCCGCGAAAAAACCCGACCCGACAGCGCACGCCACCGCCAAGCCGCCCACAACGCGTGCCGCGCAGCCCGCTACCCGGTGAACGCTCCCGACCAGGCCCGCCGCCCGGCCGCACCGATACCGTTGACCCTGCTCACCGGTTTTCTCGGCGCCGGCAAGACCACGCTGCTCAACCGGCTGCTGCAAGATCCGGCATTGCGCGACACCGCGGTCCTCATCAACGAGTTCGGCGAAATCCCGCTCGATCATCTCCTGGTCGAGACCATCGACGGCGACATGATGGTCTTGTCGAGCGGTTGCCTGTGCTGCAACCTGCGCGGCGATCTCGTCACCGCGCTCGAGAAGCTCCTGCGCAATCTCGACAATGGGCGCGCCTCGTTCACGCGTGTCATCGTGGAAACCACTGGTCTCGCCGATCCAGCGCCGCTGCTCCAGACGCTGATGCAGCATCCGTATCTCGTAATGCGTTTCCGGCTGGATGGCGTCGTAACTCTGGTCGATGCCGTGAACGGGTCGGACACGCTCGACCATCACTCCGAAGCGGTGAAGCAGGCCGCCATCGCGGACCGCCTTGTGCTGACCAAGACCGATCTGCTCGCGGCATCGGACGGCGCCGCTAATCGCGAAGCCCTGATCGCGCGGTTGCGAAGGCTCAATCCAGCAGCTCCGATCCTCGACGCCGCCGCTGGCGAAGCGACCCCGGCGGCGCTCACGGGCTGCGGGCTTTACGACCCGTCCCGCAAAATACCCGATGTCTCGCGCTGGCTCGCGGACGAAGCGATTTCCGCGACGCAGCTGGCGCACGACGGTCACCAGCATCACGATCACGATCATCATCATCGCCACCAGACCGATCTGAACCGGCATGACGATCGCGTGCAGGCCTTCACGCTTGCTAGCGATCGCGCGATCCCAGCGGCCATGCTCGACCTGTTCCTGGAACTCGTGCGATCCGCACACGGGCCGAACCTTCTGCGCATGAAGGCGATCGTGAATATCGAGGAGACGCCGGACCGGCCAATGGTGCTGCACGGCGTCCAGCACATCCTGCATCCGGCAACGCAGCTGGAGGCCTGGCCAGACGACGACCGGCGCACCCGCATGGTGTTCATCGTCCGCGATCTCGAACCGCGCGCGATCCGCGAGCTGTTCGACGCCTTTCTCGGCTACACCATGCCGGACCGGCCGGATGCGACCGCGCTCATCGACAATCCTCTGGTTCCCTTCGGCGGTCTTGACCGATAGCCGCAAGCGTTAACCATGTATTGAAACCGGCCGGCGACTCTTCGATGGTAGGGTCATCGCCCTTTGGAGCCGGGGATGGGGTTTTTCAGCCAACTGAAGGGCGATCTGATATTCCTGCGGGGCGTGCTGCGCGCCCTGCGGATGACGACGCATATTGCGAGGAATCCGGGTCGCATTTTCCCAAATGTCGTCGAGGAACTGGCCGCACGGCATGGCGACGCGCCGGCGCTTTTGTCCGTGCGCGAGACGTTCAGCTACCGTCAATTGTTCGAGCGCTCCAATCGCTATTCGCGTTGGGCGCAAGGCGAGCGGATCGGCAAGGGGGAGACCGTGTGCCTTCTGATGCCGAACCGACCGGAATTTATGGCGATCTGGCTCGGCATCACCCGATCCGGCGGCGTGACCGCGCTGCTGAATACCAATCTGATCGGGCAATCGCTGGCGCATTGCATCGACATCGTTGAGCCGAAACACATCATCGTCGCGGCCGAATTGATCGGACAATTCAACGATATCCGCCCGGTGCTCAAATCCAATCCGACAATCTGGGTGCATGGCGCCGCAGCCGGAAACGACCCGCGCATCGACCTCGTCGCCGACGGGCTCTCAGGCGAGCCGCTGGGTGCAGCGGAGCGGCCCGCGCTGACCATCGAGGATCCCGCGCTTTATATCTACACCTCCGGCACCACCGGCCTGCCAAAGGCCGCCAATATCAATCACTACCGCGTCATGCTGGCCTGTTTCGGCTTTGCGGGCGTGATGGGGACCAAGAGATCGGACCGCAACTATATGTGCCTGCCGATGTATCATACCGCAGGCGGGCTGTGCGCGATCGGCTCGCTGCTGGTGAATGGTGGCTCGGTCTATATCCGAGAGCGCTTCTCAGTGCGGGAATTCTGGGACGACATTGTCAACAACGACTGCACCATGATGCAGTATATCGGCGAGTTGTGCCGCTACCTCGTCAACGCCCCGCCCAATCCAAACGAAACCAGGCACAAGCTGCGGCTTGCCTGCGGCAACGGACTGCGGCCCGATATCTGGGAAGAATTCAAGAACCGCTTCCGCATTCCGCTGATCCTCGAATTCTACGCCGCGACCGAGGGTAATGTCCTGATGTTCAATTTCGAGGGCAAGACCGGTGCGGTCGGACGCCTGCCGTGGTTCCTCGAACACCGTTTCCCGACCGCCCTGGTGAAGTTCGATGTCGAGGCTGAACAGCCCGAGCGCAATGCCGAGGGATTCTGCATTCCCTGCGGGCCCAACGAAGTGGGCGAAGCCATCGGAAAGATCGTCAACGACGCCAACAAGCCCGGCAACCGCTTCGAAGGCTATGCGCGCCCCGAAGACACCGAACAGAAGATCCTGCGTCATGTGTTCGCGCCAAACGACATCTGGTTCCGCACCGGTGACCTGATGCGCAAGGACGAGAACGGCTACTTCTTTTTCGTCGACCGGATCGGCGACACCTTCCGCTGGAAGGGCGAGAATGTCTCCACCCTCGAAGTGGCCGAAGCGATCAACACGTTTCCCGGTATAACGGACACCAACGTCTATGGCGTTCGCATTCCGGGGCAAGAGGGCCGGGCCGGCATGGCCGCGATCGTGTGCGCGGACTGCGACCTTGCCGCGCTCCATAAGCATCTGCAGAACTCGCTTCCGGATTATGCGCGTCCGGTCTTCCTGCGCATCCGCAAGGATCTCGACATGACCGCCACGTTCAAGCAGCGAAAGGTCGACCTCGTGAAACAGGGTTTCGACCCGGACACGATCAGAGACCCGATCTACTTCAACGACCCTTCTATCGGAGCCTTCGTCCCGCTGGATCGGGCGCTCTACGACGCGATCCGGTCGGGCAGCGTGCGGCTATAGTTATCCGCGTGCGTTTGCTCCTTCGTCCCGAACGCTGCCGCCTGTCGATACCGATCCGACGACATGGAATGCCGCCTTTGCCACGCCCACACAGGATGGTTGTTTCAGGAGCGCAATGACAGACATCAAATCCGCAGAGGACGTGCTCGCTTTCTGGAAAGTGGCCGGTCCCGACAAATGGTTCACCAAGGACGACGGCTTCGATGCCGCGATCCGCGACAGTTTTCTTGCGACCTATGAGGCGGCGGCGGCGGGGCGCCTGAACTCTTGGGAAAACGATCCGGAGGGTGCACTCGCGCTCATCATCGTGCTCGATCAGTTCCCGCGCAACATGTTCCGCGCAAGTCCGCGTGCATGGGAGACCGATGAACCGGCACTTAAGGTCGCCAAGGCTGCAATCGCGAGGGGCTTCGATCAGGCCATCGACAAGGACCTGCGGGCCTTCTTCTATCTGCCGCTGATGCATTCGGAGACCATCGAAGATCAGGAATTGTGCGTCGAGCTGTGCCGGGCGTTGGGCAACGAAAGCAATCTTAAATACGCGGAGCTTCACGCCGACGCCATCCGCCGCTTTGGTCGCTTCCCGCATCGCAACGCCCTGCTGGGGCGGGCGACGACCCCGGAGGAACAGGCCTATCTCGACGGCGGCGGGTTTGCCGGATAGCACCCATTAGCTCGCGATCCGCTTGCCGGCAGGACCGCGCACCCCGCCCAATTTTGCAGATCTGCCAAGAGCTCCGCGCAAACGAAGCCGCGCGGAGCAAGTGAGACGAATGACCTGCGTCTGTACGGCGCATCGCGCTGCATGGATGCAGATCTTCCATGCTGGAGCAGCCGGCAAGGACAGTCATCCCCCATTTGGGGGACATGAGAGAAAAATCCGATCCTTGCTCAACACGTGGCGCGACACGCGCCCGGATCGAACGGCCTCTCCCAACCCCCTCCGAAGCCCCGAGGAGCTGTCAGTAAACACGCCCTGCGGCAGACCGGCACCCGGTTCGCGCGAGGGTCGTCCTGACATTTCTCTTGGAAGTTGGCATGCTGCGCATCGAACCGGCCAACGCTCGGGCACCACGGGAAGGAAGTCACGTATGTCACCGCGCAGCTACGGATATCCCCGCCTCCTTTTTCAATCGCTGGCCGCGCTTGCGCTGGCATTCGGCGCGGCTCCGATCGCGGGCGCGCAGGACGCGCCTTATCCGTCGCGTGCGATCAAGATCGTGCAGCCGAGCGCTGCCGGCGGCCCAAGCGACGTACTGATCCGGCTGATCGCCGACGCGTTGCAGGAGCGGATCGGCCAGCCGGTCGTGGTTGAAAACCGGCCGGGCGCGGGCGGCGTGATCGGCGCCGACGCTGTGATGAAGGCTCCAGCCGATGGCTACACCATCCTTTCGGTCGGCAATTTCCATTTCACCACCGCGGCGCTTCGCGAGAAGATGCCTTATGACGCGGTGAAGGATTTCGCCGGCATCAGCCTGATCTCGCAGGCTCCGATCGTCATGCTGGCCAACAAGGACTTTGCGCCCAATACGCTTGCGGAAGTGATCGAAGCCGCAAAAAAGTCGCCAGACGGGCTGACCTATACCTCGCCGAATTTCGGCGGCGTTCCTTTCCTCGCAGGTCAACTCCTGATGAAGGAAACCGGTATCAAGCTGGAGCATGTGACTTACAGCGGGAGCCCGGCGGCGCAGGTCGACGTGATGGCGGGGCGCGTACCGCTGATGTTCGATCTCTGGTCGTCGGCCAAGCAGCATGTGCAGGCCGGCAACCTCAAGCTGATCGCGGTGGTGACCAAGGACCCGCTGACGGATTCGCCGCAGACGCCGCTAATGGGCAAAACCTTTCCAGTGTTCGACTTCACGATCAACAACGCCCTGATCGTACCGGTTCAAACGCCGAAGCCGATCATCGAAAAGCTCAACAAGGAAATCCACGCCGTGATCGAGCTGCCGGCCATTCAGAAACGCATGCGCACCTTCGGCCTCACCCCGGTCACCTCGACGCCGGAGGAATATGATCAGCTCGCCGCGCGCGAACTCGCCAAATGGCGCGATCTCGCAAGGGCCAACAAGCTGAGCATTCAATGACCGCTCGCGCGGCGGGTGTCCTCGCATGACGCGAGCCGCTCGCAACAACCGCTAGAATTTCGGGCCGATATAGGGGCGGCCCCAGTCGAAGATGTAATTGAGACCGAACCTGCCGGTGCCGAATCTGAGATCGGCGTTCACCCCGCCCGCGACCGTTCCGGCCAGGTAATTGGCGGAGCCGAAGTCGTTGTAAAGATATTCCAGCTTCATCGTCCAGCTTCGTGACAGCGCCCATTCGAAGCCGGCGCCGAGCGCGAAGCCGACATGGCTGTTCGCCGACGACGTGATGGCGCCGACATAATTCGGGTTGGCATAGAGGCTCAGCTCATTATGCGCCCAGGCGACGCCGCCCGTCCCGTAGATCATCGCGCGATCGATCGCATAGCCGATCCGCATACGGGCGCTGCCGAAATAGTCGGTCTTGCTGTAGGCGCTGGCGAAGGCGAACCCGGAAATGTGGTCGACGCTGCGTTCAACGCTGGCGAAAGCGGAATCGATTTCGACGCCGAGCACCCAGGGAGAACGGCCGCTCTGCCAGTTGAAGCCTGCCTGGCCGCCAGCAAACCAGCCATCGATGTCCGCGCCTCGCGGATTGACATCGAACGTGCCCCAGCCGTAACCGCCCTGACCGCCGATATAGAAGCCGGTCCAGTTATACAGCATGGGGAACGGCGGCGGCACCACATAGGGCTGGGGAACATCCGCAGCCTGCGCGAGCCGTGCAAAGCCGAGCGACGCAAACACCAGGCCCAGCAGGGCAGGAACGATACGTCGCATCGCAAGCTCCCCGATTCAGACGCTGTTCGGTTGCGGAAGGACGCCGCAATCTGAAGGCGCAGCGACATTCCGTGCGGGCGGTTATGCTTAATGAATGGATAACGGCGTATGGTTTACAGACCGTAAACCGTGGGCTGATCTTCGATCACACATGGTGACCGGCCGGGCCGGATGGTCCCGACCCGTATTGACTCGCCGCGCCGGGTCACAGCACGCGGGCGCCAAAGTGCGTCGCAGCGAGCGGCGCAGGTCAGTTCTTCTTCGAAAAATTGCCGCGGGAACACGAAGATTCGGCTTTTCCCGCTCCGAAACCGGCCATTGCGGCCCTGGCGCGGCATGCGCTATGAGGGGCCTGAAGCACCCGTAGCTCAGCTGGATAGAGCGTTGCCCTCCGAAGGCAAAGGTCACACGTTCGAATCGTGTCGGGTGCGCCAGGCGCCGTTCCGGCCTGCGGCAGAAAACATGGCACCCGCGATCGCCCGATGAAGCATCCCGGCTCCTCGCACCCCATCACGATTTCGCCGGCAGCTCACCGCGTCCGCGTCACCCACGGCGGACGGGTGATTGCAGACACCCGGCGCGCGCTTGCGCTGAGCGAGGCTTCGTATCCCGTCGTGCATTACATCCCGCGGGAAGATGTGGACATGAGCGCGCTCACGCGCACCGATCACGCGACGCATTGCCCCTACAAGGGCGATGCAGCCTATTACGCGATTACGCTCGAGGATCGCGTGACGGACAATGCGGTCTGGACCTATGAGTCGCCTTACGCCGCGACCCGCGCGATCGCTGGCTATTTGGCTTTCTATCCCCGGCTGGTGGATGCGATCGATCTTCTGCCGCTTGCGGATGAGCCGGCTTAACGCTGTTCTCGGGTGCGAGCGCGCGGCCTGCAACTCGCGGGTGCAATTGCGTCGCGGCGGCCCTATAGTTCGCGCATGCGCGAGAGTTGGCCGGCGCTCGGTGCGACAAAATTAATGCGATTTAGTTTCGGACCTGGATTTCTGGGTCTGATGGCGCTGGTCCTGGCCGGGACCGCTCCCGCCTCTGCGCAGGTCCGGTTCGAGGCGCAATACACGCTATCCATGGCCGGCCTCGCAATCGGCAAACTGACCTGGCAGACGCGGTTCGGCACGTCCGATTACACCACCCTCGCCCAGGGCCGCGTCGCGGGCGTTCTCAGCCTTCTGGTGAGCGGCGAGGGCACTGTCAGTGTCACGGGCCAGATCAAGGATGGCCGACCGCAGCCGATGAGCTTCGCTTCAATGGTCGTGCGCGAGGACGAAAAGGTGAGCGTGCAAATCGGTTTCGACGGATCGCGGGTGCGCGATCTTCGCGTGGACGAGCCGCCGCTCGAAGACGATCGCGTGCCGATCACCGAGGCGCACAAGTTCGGGGTCATCGATCCGCTGTCCGCCTTTCTCATCCCCGGCGCTTCCGACCCGACTGCCCGCGAAGGTTGCGAGCGCACGATCGCCATGTTCGACGGTCGCCGCCGTTACGATCTCGCCCTCGCCTTCAAGCGGACCGACATCATCAAGGGCGAAGGCGGCAGCGGGCGAATGGCGCTGGTCTGCTCCATCAAGTTTACGCCGATATCGGGCCATCGCGCTTCCAGCCAGTTTGTTAAATTCCTCGCAGAAGGCCGTGACATCGAAGTTTGGTTCGTGCCGGTCACGGGCACGCGGATTCTCGCACCCGTGCGCCTCTCGGTCGCGAGTCTGATCGGCAACATGGTGCTTCAAGCCAACGCGTTCGAAACAACGGCGCTGGCCGCACCCGCAAGGTAACAAGGCCGGGCCGGATTTCGCTTCCGGGGGCGCAAAGCGCAACTCGGCGAGACGCACGTCGTCAGTGCGCGCGCGGCGTCTTCAGGAACGCGTTGCGGTCGGCCGACGTGACGGTCACGTCGATCGCGCGCTCATGGCGCAACACTGTCAGCGGCACGTCGACACCGGCATCGCCCATCGCCCAGATTTTACGGAACAAGTCGGCCAGACTCTCCGCCTTTGTCCCATTGACGGCAAGCACGATATCTCCGCTTTCGATCTTCGCCCGCTGCGCCGGGCCGCGATTGGCAAGGGCCATCACCACGAGCTTTTCGTCGGCATCGGCGACATACATGCCAAGCCAGGGACGGGGCGGGCCCTTGCGGCCGCCGATCGACAGCATGTCGTCTAAAATCGGCTTCAGCCCGTCGATTGGGACGAACATGTTGACGTCACGACCCTCGCTGCCTTCGAGTTGCAACGAGCCGATACCGAGAAGGGTGCCGTCCGTTCCGATCAGCGCCGTCCCGCCCCAGTTGGGATGGGCCGGCGCGGTGAAGATCGCTTCGTCCAGCACATATTCCCAATAGCCGGCAAATTCCTGCTTACCGACCACCCGCGCTGCGACCGAACGTCTGGGGCCGCCAGCGCCTCCGATCACCACCTTGTCGCCGAGCTCGACGGCGCCCGAATTCCCGAAGGGCAGGACCGGCAGACCGACCCGCCCCAGCGCCTGGACAAGACCGAAGCCGGTCGCCTGGTCGAAACCGATCGGCGTTGCAGCGACCGAGCTCCCGTCGGCAAGATGCAGCCAGACCTGGTCGGCCTCGGTGATCAGATATCCGATCGTCAGAAAAAGGCCGCCCTCCCGGATATGGACCGCGTGCCCCGCCCGCTCGGTCCCGAGCGTCTCAGCAGTGAAGGCATCCGACGGCATCGTCGCACGCAGGCCGGCAACCGATTGCAGGGCCCGATCGAGATCGTATGCGTAATCCTCGGGCCGCGGCTGCACGGCTGCGGTTACTTTCCTGTCTTCCGCCGATGGCATTCGTCGCCTTCTCCTTTGTCCCTACGCGGGCCGCCCGATCCGCAAGGGGACAACGGGCCAGACCAGCGGAGGTGCCAGTGAGCCTTGCCCGCCTTATCGAATCGCTTCCGGAGGATCGTTTCGGCGAGAAAGTGCCGGTCGATCCGTCATGGCCCGGCCTTGATCGTGTCGACCCAATTATCAAACATCGGGTCATTCGCCGTTATTCCGCGCAACCTCTGGATGCGCGGCTCATTCGCCTGATCTGCGCCTGCGCTCTGTCGATCAGGTGGGGAACGGCGGAAGACTATGGCTGGTCTGAGGAAAAGGCGCGCCAGTAGGCGCAGCCGCAGTGAAACCGACTTCGGCAGTACTCGGCAGTTATGTCCGAAGCCGAGGTCTCTCGACCGAATGAGGCGATGCATCACAAATTCGTTGTTCCCGCCCGGCTTTTACTGCGCCTTCATGCTGCCCAATCTATCCCGCATAGGCTAATAGCATTCGGACGGGGGACCACAGCGACATGCGGCGGCTGGTTTTGGTGTCATCGCTTGCGACATTGGGCTTTGCGATCGCGGAGCCCGTATCGGCGCAGCACACATACCCGCCGAGCGGGAGCCAGGGGGTCCAGCGCGGTGTGATGCCCATTGATCCGGACGAAAGCGACGTTCGGTATCCGGCCGGGCGCAACGATCCCGCAATCGACAGCCAGGCATTGCCACCGCTCACCGGCCGTGGAACCTATCCGTACGACCTTCATCCCCGGGTTGGCGCACCGTCGGAAGCGTTGCCACCGCCGCCGGACCGCCACTATACGAGCCCGGCGCCCGGCTACGGCGAGCCGGCACCCGGCGTCTATAGCCCGCCCCCGGTCCATGCCTCGCCGGCGCCGCCTGCGGTCTATAGTGGCCCGTCGCCCGTGACCCATGCTCCGGTCACGGGGCCGTATGGAGCGCGTCCCGATGACGGAACCCCGCGCCCGCCGATGTCGATCGAGGCGGGGCGGCCGGCCTATCCGGGCACGACCGGCTCGATTCCGCCGACCACGATCGCCGCATTGCCGCCGGAGGATCAGCCCGAAATCGGCAAGCCGAAAGAACTGCCGCCGCAGTTCAGGCGGCAGATTGTCGATTACAAGACCAAGCATCCCGCCGGCACGATCATCATCGATACGCCGAGCACCTTCCTGTACTACGTGAACGGTGACGGCACCGCGATCCGTTACGGAATCGGCGTTGGCCGCGAGGGCTTCACCTGGGCCGGCACCGAGAAAATCACCCGCATGGCGGAATGGCCGGACTGGCATCCGCCGGCCGAGATGATCGAACGTCAGCCGTATCTGCCGCGCTTCATGGCGGGGGGCGAAAGCAATCCCATGGGGGCGCGCGCGCTCTATCTCGGCAAGACGATTTACCGCGTGCACGGCACGAACCAGCCCTCGACCATCGGTCAGTTCGTCTCGTCAGGCTGCATCCGCATGCTGAACGAGGACGTCATGGACCTCTATACACGGGTGAAGATCGGCACCAAGGTGGTGGTGATCGGCGACGGCAAAGGCCAGCGGGCGTCCGGTGCGACTGCGGCGCGCTGAATTCACGACAGCAACTTCCGCTGCGATGTGACGATCGGCCTCATCACGGGCGATTTGCTGTTGTTGCCCGTGACTTACCGAACATTTCCCAAGCATTCGTCTCCCAAGTATTCGCATGACGGGTTCCCGCGAATCAGAAAGGATTTGCGAATGAGGTCGGCTGTTCGTCGCCCTTGACGGCTCGCGACCATGACACGGCGATGAGCGCCGGCATGCCGGCTTCTCCACCTCTGGCGTAATTGCGTGCTGCGCCCAGTTGGGCGAACCAACGGACTTTGGCTGCCGGATTCACACATGCTGCCCGATCTTCGGATCGTTATTGTTACCGTCATCTCGACCTTCGTCCTCACCGTAGGCGTCGGCTTCTACGCGTCGTCCCGAATGATGCAGGAGTCGAAGAAGCGGACGGACCTGCTCGCTACGCTGGAAGAAACGCCGGTCAACCGAATTGCGCTGAGTTGGCCCGAGCCGATGCGGCAATCTGAACCGCTCGCTCTCGATTTCGCCGTCACTGCGCGTGCCTTGCGCAATCCGGTCCGCGATGTGACCAACGAGCCAGCCCCGGCCGAGGCGCGGCCCCGGTCCGAGCCGCAGCCCGAGCGCCAGCCCGAACCGCAACTCCAGCCCGAACCGGTTCGCACGGCGGCGACCGATGTCGCAACGTCTGCAGCGACCGATGTTGCAAAGCCCGCAGCCGACGATGTCGCAACGCCCCCAGCCGACGAAGCGGAAGCGGTCACTCCGGCGGAAATCAAACCTGCGCCTGTGCCCGCTAAGACTGAACAGCCCGAGCCGGCGCCGGAGCCGGACATCCGCGTGGCCGTCCAGTACCCGCCCGTTGTGGAGTTTCCGCCTGAATTGCGTGCGCCAACGCCTCCCGTCATCCCGATGCCAGTCGACACGCGGCCAGCCGCCGCGCAGGCTGCCGACGCGCAAGTTACCGATGCGAAGGTGACCGATGCGAAGGTGACCGATGCGAAGGTGCCCGATACGCCCGCGACCACCGGCTCGGTGGCAGAATCGCCCAAGGAACGCGAGGCCGCCGATATCGATGCGGCGCCGCCCGCCGTCAATCAGAGAGAACCTGTGGTCGCACTCAGGTCCGATCCAGCGATAGTCGAAACCGAAGACGAGAATGTTGTCGAGCAGGTCCCGATTCCGAGGGCCGCGCCCAAGGTCAGGGCTAGGAAGGCCGCACCCAAAAGAGCGGTGGCATCCAAAGCCGCCAAACGGCCAGCGCGGCGAGCCGCGCCAGCGCGCGCAACCAATGGTATCCAGAACTTCTTCAACTCCTTCACATCGCGAAGATAACCGGCACATTTCCGGAATACCGGTCATCACTGGCGTTTCGTTTGATCCGGCTTACATCGGCTGACAGCCCACAAAGCCGGATCCCGCATGATTCCGCTCTCGATCCTCGATCTTTCGCCGGTACCGGCCGGCGGCTCCGCAGCACAATCCCTGCGCGACAGCATCGATCTGGCGCGCCACGCCGACCGGCTCGGCTATCACCGCTACTGGCTGGCCGAGCACCATAATCTCGCGAATATCGCCAGCTCGGCGCCTGACATCATGATCGGTCAGATCGCCGCGGCGACGCGCCACATGCGGATCGGATCGGGCGGCGTGATGCTGCCCAATCATGCGCCGCTCACTGTCGCCGAACGCTTCAAGGTGCTGGAGGCGCTGTTTCCCGGCCGCATCGATCTCGGCCTCGGCCGCGCACCGGGAACCGATCATGTCACATCGATCGCGCTGCGCCGCAGGCAGGATGTTCGCGACGAGGATGACTTTCTCGACCGCTTTCAGGAATTGCTGCTGCTCGAAAACAACGGCTACCCCAAGGACCACCCGTTCAGCAGCGTCCGTGCCATGCCGGACGATGTCGCGCTGCCGCCGATCTTTCTGCTCGGATCAAGCGACTATAGCGCGCAACTCGCGGCACAGATCGGCGCCGGCTTTTCCTTCGCGCATCATTTCGCGGGGCACGACGCCGGTGACGCGATGGGGCTCTATCGCAGCAGATTCCAGCCCTCGCAGCATTTGCAAAAGCCGCTCGCGATCCTGGCGACAGCGGCCGTGGTGGCGGAGACAGCCGAGGAGGCGGAGCGGCTCGCGTCCACGATCGACCTCAACTTCGTGCGACGCGCAAAGGGCCTCTATGCCCCGCTGGAAAGCCCGGAAGTGGCGCTGGCCTATGACTATTCGCCGGTCGACCGCGAGCGCATCAAAAAGAATCGCGAACGCCTTGCGGTGGGGAGCCCTGCTATGGTGAAGGCGCGGCTTGAGCAACTCGCTGCAACAACGCAGGCCGACGAAATCATGATCACCACGATGATCTACGATCACGAGGCGCGCAAGCGGTCCTATGCGCTGCTGGCCGAGGCTTTTTCTCTCCCGCCGCCTCGTGCTATGGCGCAACCTGCTGTAGCTGAATAAGCAGGAGAGAGCCTTGGGCAAGCATATTTCGCTCACCACCACTGACAACCACTCGCTCGGCGCGTATCGCGCCGAACCATCCGGCACGCCCAAGGGCGCCATGGTGGTGGCGCAGGAAATTTTTGGCGTGAACAGCCATATCCGCAACGTCTGCGACCGGCTTGCCGCGCAAGGCTATGTCGCGGTGGCCCCGGCTCTGTTCGACCGCTTCGCACGCGATTTCCAGTCCGGTTACTCGGCCGAGGAAGTCGCGCATGCGCGCGGCTATATCGCCAAGATCGATTGGCCGAAGATGCTGCTCGACATGCAGGCTGGCATTGACGAGGTGAAATCTGCGGGCCCGGTCGGCGTCATTGGCTTCTGCATGGGTGGCAGCGCCGCATTCCTGGCAGCGACGCGGCTTGACGGGCTGAAGGCCGCAGTCGCCTACTATGGCGGCCAGATCGTGAAGTTCGCCGACGAAAAGCCGAAATGTCCGGTGCAGATGCATTTTGGCGAGAGCGACACCAGCATTCCGATGTCGGATGTCGAGATCATCAAGCAGAAGCGGCCGGACTGCGAGATCTATACCTATCCTGCCGGCCATGGCTTCTACTGCGACGAACGGGCGAGCTTCCACGATGCAAGCGCCAAGCTCGCCTGGGAGCGCACACTCGCCTTTCTCGACAAGCACATGAAGTAACGCGGACTGCCTCCACGATCCGTTCGTCCCCCCAAAAGCGGGGACCCAGGATCTGGATTGCGGCTTCCGCCGGAAACGGAGTGGAGCGACTTTGTTCGCTCCACTCAGAACCAGCGCTCGCATACCGTGACGGTGTCTCCCGGCCGCAGCGGAAAATCCGCCGGCACGGATTGCCGGATCACCTGGCCATTGAAATTGCGCGCGAGCACGATGTCGCGCTTGTCAGCGCGCGGCGCAAAGCCGCCGGCGATTGCCACCGCAGCCTCCACAGTCATGTTCGGGACATACGGATACTGGCCGGGTGCGTTGACTTCGCCCAGAATGAAGAACGGGCGATAGACCTCGACCTCGACCGACACATGCGGATTGCGGATATAGCCGGCGCGCAGCCGGCTTGCGATGGCTGCCGCCACCTGGCTCGTGGTCAGCCCGCGGACCGGCACCGAGCCGATCAGTGTCATCGAGATATTGCCGGCCGCATCCACGATGTAGGAATTGGTCAGCCCCTCCTGGCCAAACACCTGCACCCGCAGGCGGTCGCCGGCATCGAGCTGATAGGGCGCGTCGTGGCCGATCAAGGCGGCCGGAGCATATGGGCCTCCGGCTGCGACAACCACGGGCGCAGGCGCAGCGGCAGCCGCCTGGATCGCGACGGGCTGAACCGCAGCAGGCTCGATAGCGTCGGGTGCGACTGCGGCCTGATTGTGCACGCAGGCAGGCAAAGCCAGCGCAACAAGCAGCGCGGTCAGCCGGCAAAGCATGGCCTTTGGCCGCATAGGCGAATCCGGGCGGTAAATTCCGGGGCCAATTAACGCCTTGTATGGTTAACAAACCCTCACCGCGCTGTGGTCGCAGCTATTTCGCGGCCTCTTTGGCGGCGAGCTTGCGCTTGGATGCCGGCATTTCCTCCGGCGGCTTGCTCTTTTCGGAAATGCGGTCCGAGATTGCCACGATCAAAAGCGAAAATAAAAACACGACATGGATCCCCGCCATCCACCAGAGCTCTTTGTCCTCGTGGCTGCCGACATTCATGAAGGCTTTCAAAACCTGAATGGCGGAAATCGCCACGATCGACGACAGCAGCTTCATCTTGAGGCCGCCGAAATCGACTTTGGTCATCCATTCCGGCCGGTCATGCGAGTCGACATCGAAGCGCGAGACGAAATTCTCATAACCGGAAAAAATCACGATCAGCACCAGATTGCTGACCAGAACGATATCGACCAGCGACAGCACGCCAAGGATCACATCCGCTTCGGTCAGCGAGCCGATCCTGAGAACGAAATGCATGAGTTCGCGCAGGAACTGCACGACCATGACACACAGCCCGATCACGAGGCCGATGTAGAATGGCGCCAGTAGCCAGCGGCTCTGGAACAGCATCATTTCGAGCGGGCGCTCAAGCCTGCGCATGACCGGTTCGCGCTTCGCGATCATCCAAACGGCGAGGGTCGCATCGCGGCGACGACCCAACCGCAAATGCAAGGAGCGGCGAGATGTTCCCGCCGCCCTCGCATTTCGCCGCGAGTTTCTGCGCGCTCAGGCCGCGACGCCGGTCCCGATCGGGCAGTTCACGCCGGTGCCGCCAAGCCCACAATAGCCGAACGGATTCTTCGCGAGATATTGCTGATGGTAGTCCTCGGCAAAATAGAAGTCCGGCGCGTCGAGAATTTCCGTGGTGATCGCACCGTAGCGCTTGTCGGCCAGCGCACGGGCATACATCGCCTTCGACTCTTCGGCCGCCCGCCGCTGGGCTTCATTAAACACGTAGATGCCGGAGCGATATTGCGTTCCAATATCGTTTCCTTGGCGCATCCCCTGGGTGGGATCGTGGTTTTCCCAAAAGGTCTTGAGCAGCATCTCGTACGAGATCTTGCCCGGATCGAACACAACCAGCACGACCTCGTTATGGCCGGTGCGTCCCGAACAGACCTCCTCGTAAGTCGGATTCGGCGTGGAGCCGGCGGCATAGCCGGCCGCGGTCACGACGATGCCGTCGCCCAGTTCCCAGAATTTCCGCTCGGCGCCCCAGAAGCAGCCCATGCCGAACAGAGCCATCTGCGCGCCCTCGGGATAAGGACCCTTCAGCGGATGGCCGTTGATGAAATGGGTTTTTGCCGTGGGGATCGGCGTTGAACGGCCCGGCAGCGCCTCGGCCTTGCTCGGAATGGACAGAGACTTCTTGAATGTGAACATCGGCGGGTCTCCTGATCGTCCCCCCAATATAGGCACAATTCCAGCGGCCCGCAGGCCCTTGCGCATCACGTCGCGATTGATCGGACCGCCGTCGGCTGATGGGTCATCTTCCCCTCTTCGGATCGACATCCTATGCTGGCACCGATTCAGGCCGTGGCCACCGGCATCAGAGGGTCAGTCATGAGGTTCACTACACTTGCGCTCGCGCTCGCCGCGTTCCTGTTCGCGAGCCCGCTTGCAGCTCAGACGGGGGCGCCCCCGCCCTACGGCCCGCCGATCCCGCTGGAGACGGCCAAGAAGGTCATCGCCGCGGCGGAGGCAGAGGCCGTCCGCAACAACTGGCAGGTGGCGATCGCGGTCATCGACAGCGGCGGGCACCTCGTCATGATGCTGAAGCTCGACAACACCCAGCTGGTTTCGATCCGGGTGGCCGAGGCCAAGGCGAAATCCGCACTCGGGTTCCGCCTGCCGACCAAGCTCCTGGAGGACGCGGTTGCGGCCGGTGGCGCCGGTACGCGCCTGCTTGCGGTTCAGGACATCGCCCCGTTCGAGGGTGGGTTCCCGATCATCGAGGACGGCAAGATCATCGGGGCGATCGGGGTCGCGGGCGTGCTCTCCGCGCAGGACGCACAGATCGCCCAGGCGGGTCTCGCAGCGATCGGCAATCCAAGCCGCTAGGTTCAGCAGAGTCCGGCAACAGTCAGCGCGCGTAGCCGATCAACGGCTTGCGCTTGCGGCCGAGCAGGATCAGGACGACGCCGACAATGCCGAAAACCAGCCAGGCGGGCTGTTCCAGCACCATTGTGATCACCGGGTCCCACACCGCCGACGGCAGACTCGCCTGAACCTTGGCCTCTGCCGATTGCAGGCTCGCGGCATGGATATCGGTCCAGAGCTGTCCAAGCTTGTAGACATAGAGCCGGCTGTCGGCGATCGACTTGGCGCCGTCATAAACCAGAAGGACGAAGCCGGCGGCGAGGAAAATGACGCCGATCAATCGCAGTAGCGCGCGGATCATGTTGCAGTTCCAAG
>JBIQKQ010000033.1:0-3888 GCA_044506365.1 Hyphomicrobiales bacterium | reverse complement strand
AAAGGTCGGCGCCGACAGTCCAGTCGATACCTCCCCCTTCTCCAAGGTTCAACCGCAATGCGCGTGCCAACTGCGCATCCGGTTCATCCTTGAGGATCATGGCCCGGTTCCGCTAGGGTCAGTCGGAATGGGCGCAGGCCCAAAACCATTTCGGGTTCAGGGAGTTGCAATGCCCGCCACGCCTCCAGGCCGTTCCAAGCGGCCGCATTTCACCGATCAGGAAGCACTTTTGTTCCATTCCGAGGGCCGCCCCGGAAAGCTGGAAGTCATCGCCACCAAACCGATGGCGACCCAGCGCGATCTGTCGCTCGCCTATTCGCCGGGCGTTGCCATTCCGGTGCTCGCGATCGCGGAGGATGAGAGCCGCGCCTTCGACTACACCACCAAGGGCAATTTCGTTGCCGTCGTCACCAACGGCACCGCCATTCTCGGGCTTGGCAATCGCGGAGCGCTCGCAGCCAAGCCGGTGATGGAAGGCAAGGCCGTGCTGTTCAAGCGCTTTGCCGATATCGATTCCATCGATCTCGAAGTGTCAACCGAAGACCCGGACGAGTTCATCAACTGCGTGAAGCTGCTGGGCAAGGGCTGGGGCGGCATCAATCTCGAAGACATCAAGGCGCCGGAATGCTTCATCATCGAGCAGCGCCTGCGTGAATTGCTCGACGTACCGGTTTTTCATGACGATCAGCACGGCACCGCGATCATCGCCGCGGCCGGTCTGCTCAACGCGCTTCATCTCACCGGCCGCGACGTGAAGACCACGAAACTCGTCTGCAACGGCGCAGGGGCGGCGGGCATCGCGTGCCTGGAGCTTCTGCAAGCGATCGGCTTTCCGAAGGAGCACTTGATCCTGTGCGACACCAAAGGGGTGATCTATCAGGGCCGTGCCGACGGCATGAACCAGTGGAAATCAGCGCATGCGGTGCAAACCAGCGCGCGCACGCTGGCCGATGCGCTCGTGGGTGCTGACGTGTTCTTCGGCCTGTCAGCCAAGGGCGCCGTGACCAAGGACATGGTCAGGTCGATGGCGGACAAGCCGATCATCTTCGCCATGGCCAATCCTGACCCGGAGATCGCCGCAGAGGAAGTGATGGAGGTCCGCGACGACGCCATTATGGCGACCGGGCGTTCGGACTATCCGAACCAGATCAACAACGTGCTCGGATTTCCATATATCTTCCGGGGCGCGCTCGATGTGCGCGCCACCACCATCAACATGGAGATGAAGATCGCGGCCGCGCATGCGCTCGCGGCTTTGGCGCGCGAAGACGTGCCGGATGACGTTGCGGCGGCCTATGGCGCGCGTCCTAAATTCGGACCCGACTATATCATCCCGGTACCCTTCGATCCGCGGCTGATCTCATTCGTGCCGCCGGCCGTCGCCAAGGCGGCGATGGATACCGGCGTCGCGCGCAAGCCGATCGTCGATATGGACGGCTACCGCCAGCAGTTGCGCACCCGGCGCGATCCCGTGGCCGGCGTGCTGCAGCGGGTTTTTGACCGGCTGCGCCGTTCGCCCAAGCGCGTGGTCTTCGCCGAAGGCGAGGAAGAGCAGGTGATCCGCGGTGCTGCAAGCTTCGTCCATCAGGGACTCGGCACCGCCCTCTTGGTCGGGCGCGAGGATCGCATTCGCGCCGCCGCCGATGAACTCGGCGTCGATCTCGGCGACAATATCCAGATCGTCAACGCCGCCCTCTCGAAGCGCAACACCGACTATGCGAGCTATCTGTACGAACGGCTGCAGCGCAAAGGCTACCTGGTACGCGACTGCCAGCGGCTGGTGAACACCGACCGCAACCACTTCGCCGCATGCATGGTGGCGCTCGGCGACGCCGATGCGATGGTGACCGGCGTCACCCGTAACTTCTCGGTTGCGCTCGATGACGTGCGCCGTTGCATCGATCCGAAGCCCGGTCATCGTGTCATCGGGGTATCGCTCGTCCTCGCGCCGCGCGGCCGCACCGTGATCGTCGCCGATACGGCGGTTACGGAAATGCCCAATGCGAAGGACCTCGCCGAGATCGCCGTCGAGGTCGCGGGCGTCGCCCGGCGGCTCGGCTATGAACCGCGCGTGGCGATGCTCGCCTTCTCCACCTTCGGCCACCCGCCGGGAGAGCGCGCGGCGCACGTGCAGGAAGCCGTGCGCATTCTCGACCAGCGGCGCGTCGATTTCGAATATGACGGCGAGATGGCCGCCGATGTCGCGATAAATCCGGAATTGCAGACGGCCTACCCTTTCTGCCGCCTCACGGGCCCAGCCAATGTGCTGGTGATGCCGGCCTTTCACTCGGCCTCCATCTCGACCAAGCTGCTGCAAGAACTCGGCGGCTCGACCGTGATCGGACCGATCCTGGTCGGACTGGACCGGCCCGTGCAGATCGTGCAACTCGGCGCGAGAGACACCAATCTCGTCAATATGGCGGCGCTGGCGGCGTATAATGTGAGTGGCTGAAGAGTGAAGGGCGAATGGCGAGCGGCACAAGCCCGAAGTTTCAGCACTCCCTATTCGCGCTCACGACTCGCTTGTGACAAAGGAGCATCATGACCAACAACCGCACCCTGCGCGGCGTGATCGCCGCGGTCGCCACGATCATTGACGCCAAAGGCGCGCCCGATCACACGCGCTCCCTCAAGCTTGCGCGGTTTCTGCCCGACAATGGCTGCGACGGGCTGAACGTGCTCGGCACCACCGGCGAGGCCACGTCGTTTTCGCGCAACGAACGGATGGGGCTGATGAGCGCCTATCGCGAGGACGGCCTGCCCATGCAGCGGCTGATGGTCGGAACCGGCGCCGCCGCCGTATCGGACGCGATCGCGCTCACGCGGCACGCCGCGGGTCTTGGCTTCGCCGGCGCACTGCTGCTGCCGCCGTTCTATTACAAGGGCGTGCCGGACGACGGTCTGATCGCCTATGTCGATGCGATCGTCACGGCGACCGCTGACCAGCCAATCCCGCTCTATCTGTACCACTTTCCCGCCCAGTCAGGTCTGCCCTGGCATATCGACCTGATCCGGCGTCTGCTGGATGCCCATCGTGGCCGCATCGTCGGACTGAAGGATTCGTCCGGCGACATGGCCTATGCGCGGGCCGCAGCCGGCGTCGAACCGGGTTTCGACGTTTTCCCATCCACGGAGGCCGCCCTCTTGGAGGCGCGATCCGGCATCTTCGCCGGCTGCATTTCCGCCACGGCGAATTGCAATGCCGACCTGTGCCAGCGCGCCTGGTCGGGCGGAGACGAGGCCGCGTCCGAGCAGGCGGTGGCGATCCGGAACCTGTTTAACGGCAGGCCGCTGGTCTCCGGCATCAAGGCCCTGCTGGCGCATATCCATGGCGACCCGGCGCTGGCCGCCGTCAAGCCGCCGCTGGCCGAGCCCTCCGCAGCCGACCGGACCGCAATTATCGCCGGATATGACGCCGTTCGGGCCCGCAAGGTGGCCTAAAGAGGGATTCCGGGTCGCTTTTTCGTTCGTTGACGGGAACGGGCCCTGCGACTATAACGCCGGCCAAATGAGGCGGCGGCTATCCGCCGCCTCTCTATTTTTCCCAAATCACCGTCCGAGCGGCGAAGGCAAGCGCTCGGACCTGTGTTGCAGAGGGCTCCATGGCCAATACGAAGTCGGCCCAAAAGAAGATGCGCGTGATCGCACGTCGCACCGCGATCAATCAGCATCGCCGGTCGATGATGCGCGGTTTCATTCGCAAGGTTGAAGAAGCTATAACGGGCGGCGACCGCGCTGCTGCGCTCGCCGCGCTTCAGGCTGCTGAACCGCAGATCATGCGCGCGAGTCAGAAGGGCATCGTTCACAAGAAGACTGCCAGTCGCAAAGTCTCGCGTCTGACAGCACGCGTCGCCAAGCTCGCGCAGTAGCGATCACGCGCTTGCTTTC
>JBIQKQ010000032.1:0-27946 GCA_044506365.1 Hyphomicrobiales bacterium | reverse complement strand
ACTTCGCGGATTTCGCCTGCCACGATGCACGGATCGTTATCGAGGTTGACGGAAGCCAGCACATGCTTGCGCCAAACTCCGAGATTGACGTTATCCGGAGCAAGTATCTTGAGAAGCAAGGCTATCGGGTGCTTCGCTTCTGGAACAATGATGTCCTGAAGAACTTCGATGGCGTTTTGGCAGCGATCCACGACGAACTCGCGCGTGGTTCTGAAAATGCCCCCCACCCCCGACCCCTCCCCACCGCTTCGCGGGGGGAGGGGAGAGACGCGCGGAGCGTGAAAAGATGACAACGAACTTTAAACTCGATACCGACGCCGACGGCATTGCGACCATCACCTGGGATCAGCCCGGCAGCGCGATGAACCTGATCGGCATCGCAACCATCCAGGAACTCGCCGATCTCGTGGAGAAGACCACGGCGGACGAGAACATCAAGGGCGTCGTCATCACCTCCGGCAAGGACACCTTCTGCGCCGGCGCCGATCTCACGCTGCTCAACACCATGCGTGCATCCTTCGCCGAGATGGCCGGGACACAGGGCGAAGAGGCGGCGGCCAAAAAACTGTTCGAGGAGAGCCGCAAGCTCTCGCAGCTTTACCGGCGGATCGAGACCTGCGGCAAGCCGTGGGTGGCAGCGATCAACGGCACCGCGCTGGGCGGCGGCTTCGAGCTCTGCCTCGCCTGCCATCATCGCGTTGCGGCCGACAATGACAAAACCCGCGTCGGCCTGCCGGAAATACGAGTCGGCCTGTTCCCGGGCGCGGGCGGCACAATCCGAATCTCGCGCATGATGCTGCCGGCCGACGCTCTGCAATTCCTTGCCAAGGGCGACCAGCTCAAGGTGGCGCGCGCAAAGGGCATGAAGCTGATCGACAATGTGGTGCCGCAGGCCGATTTGATCGCGGCGGCGAAGGACTGGATCAAGGCCGGTGGCAAGCCGGTGGCGCCATGGGACGTGAAGGGCTTCAAGAATCCGGGCGGGCCAGTGTGGTCCAAGGCCGGGATGATGGTGTTCTCCCCGGCGAGCGCGCTCTATCGCAAGCAGACCTACGACAATTATCCGGCGGCACGCGCGATCATGCAGGTGGTGTTCGACGGTCTGCAATTGCCGTTCGACCTCGCGCTCACGGTCGAATCGCGCTACTTCGCGCATATCCTGCGTTCGAAGGAAGCGGCGGCGATGATCCGCACGCTGTTCGTCTCGATGGGCGAACTGAACAAGGGCGCGCGCCGTCCGGCGAATGTGCCGGCGACCAAGCTGAAAAAGATAGGCGTCATCGGCGCCGGCTTCATGGGCGCCGGTATCGCCTATGTCAGCGCCCAGGCCGGGCTCGATGTGGTGCTGATCGATCGCGACCAGGACGCCGCCGACAAGGGCAAGGCGCACTCGCACAAGCTGATGACCGAGCAGGTCAATCGCGGACGCGCCAATGGGGCGGCGCGCGACGCCTTGCTCGCCCGCATCACGGCGACGGCGGACTATCGCGCGCTCGAGGGCTGCGACCTCGTGATCGAGGCGGTGTTCGAGGACCGAAAGGTGAAGGCGGATGCGACCGCGAAGGCGCAGGCGGTGGTGCCGGATGCGGTGTTCGGGTCCAACACCTCGACGCTGCCGATTACCTCGCTCGCCGAGACCGCGAAGGATCCGGCGAAGTTCATCGGCATCCACTTCTTCTCACCGGTCGAGCGCATGATGCTGGTCGAGATCATCATGGGCAAACAGACCGGCAATGAGGCGCTGGCGACAGCGCTCGATTTCGTGCGCGCGATCCGCAAGACGCCGATCGTGGTCAATGACTCGCGTGGTTTCTATACCTCGCGGGTGGTCGGCACCTATATTCGCGAAGGCCACCTGATGCTGATGGAAGGGGTGCCGGCGGCGATGATCGAGAATGTCGGACGCATGGCCGGCATGCCGGTCGGGCCGCTGTCATTGAATGATGAAGTCGCCGTCGATCTCGCCTGGAAGATCCTGAAGGCGACCGAAATCGATCTCGGCAAGGATGCGGTCGATCCGCGCCAGAAGGCTTTGCTTGAGGCGATGGTCGAAACGCATGGCCGGCTTGGCCGCAAGAACGGCAAGGGCTTCTACGATTATCCGGAAAAGGGCCAGAAGACGCTGTGGCCAGGTCTCGCCGACCTGCAGCCGACGGCGCTCGATCCGGACACCATCGACGTGGACGTGCTGAAGAAGCGGCTGCTCGTCATCCAGGCGATGGAGACCGCGCGCTGCTTCGAGGAGGGCGTTCTCACCGATGTGCGCGAGGCCGATGTCGGCTCGATCCTCGGCTTCGGCTTTGCGCCGTTCACCGGCGGCACGCTCTCGTATATCGACTTCATGGGCGCGAAGAACTTCGTCGCTTTGTGCGAGGAGTTGGAGAAGACATTTGGCCCGCGCTTTGCCCCGAACGCGCTGCTGCGCGATCTCGCGGCCAAGGGCGAGACCTTCTACGGGCGGTTCGCGCCGAAGGCTGAGAAGGTCGCGGCGTAGCTCTCGTTTCTTCACCCTCCCCCTTGTGGGGAGGGTCGCGCGCTGAGCGTAGCGAAAGCGGGCGGGGTGGGGGTTTCGGTTACGAATAGTGACGGCGACCCCCACCCCGTCTCGCATCTCACTTCGTTCGATGCTCGCCGACCCTCCCCACAAGGGGGAGGGTGAAGGCCGCACGGCGTTCGCACTCCGCCGTCACAACACCCTTGCGATCCGCTCGCAGGCTTCCCTGATCTGCTCCGGATCGCGCGCGAAGCACAACCGCACGAATTGCGCGCCGCCCGCGCCGAAAGCCGTGCCCGGTGCGAGCCCGGCTTGCGCTTCATCCACCAGCCGCCGTGCCAGCTTTTCGCTGTCGGGCTCGCCGTCCACCGTGAAGAACAGATAGAACGCCCCCTGCGGCGGGGCGAACCGGCAGCGACTGGTGCGGCCAAGGATTTCGCAGGCGATGTCGCGGCTCGCCCGCGCGCGCGCAACCTGCTCGGCAACAAACGCCTTGCCGTGATCGAGCGCCACGACGCCTGCGCGTTGCATGAACTGCGCAACGCCCGATGTCGAATACTGGATCAGATTCTCGACCACCTGCCCCAGCGAAGGGTGCGCCATGATCCAGCCCATGCGCCAGCCGGTCATGCACCAGTTCTTCGAGAAGGTATTGACGAACAGGATGCGATCCTCGGGCGCCATGACGTCGAGGAAGGACGGCGCGCGTTCGCCTTCGCCGTACCAGAAGCGCGCATAGGTCTCGTCGGCGACGATCCATAATCCGCGCTGCCGCGCCAATGCGAGCACCGCGCGCAGGTCGTCATGCGTTGCGGTCCAGCCGGTCGGGTTGGACGGCGTGACCAGAACGATCACCCGCGTGCGGTCGTTGACCGCTGCGGTGAGCCGGTCGAAGTCGAGCGACCAGCCGGCATTGCCGAATGTCATCGGCACCTCGATCGGTCGCGCACCGATCAGCCCGGCGGCGCCGGCCGCGTTGGGCCAGGCCGGCGTTGGAATGATCACGTCGCTGTCCGCCTCGGCCGTCATGGCGAGTGCGATCTGGATCGCCTGCATGCCCGAGCCGGTGACGAAGAATTCGTCGGCTGAGAAGCTGCGTCCGTAGAGCCGGCTGTGATAACGCGCTAGCGCCTCGCGCAAATCGGGAATGCCGCGCTGCCACGTATAGAAGGTCTCGCCGGCGGCGAGCGCCCGACTGGCCGCCTCGGCGATAAAGGCGGGCGTTGGCGTATCGCCTTCGCCGGCCCACAGCCCCATGACGCCGCCGCGCGCATGGCCGTATTTCATGATCTCGACGATGCCGCTGACCGGCGCCTCGCGCGCCTGCGCGCGCAAGGTCGCAATCAGTGCCTCCGGCCCGCCAACCGTGCGAGACAAGGGACCGGTGTTCACTCGATCACGGTTTTCTTCGCCAGCAGGTCGCGGATTTCCTCCAGGAGCTTCTCCTCTCGTGGCGGCTCGACGGTCTTTGCGGCCTCAGGTTCCTGGGCCGCCATGCGCCGCAGATAGTTGATCCCCTTGACCACGAAGAACAGCGCGCCTGCCACGATCGCGAAGTTGATCGCGACGGTCACGAAATTGCCCCAGGCGATGACCGGCCCCTGCTTTCTGGCGTCGGCCAGGTTGGTGGCGGTCACGTCCGCGGAAAGCGGGATAAAATAGTTGGAAAAATCAAGGCCGCCGATGGCGCCGAAAATCGGCATGACCATGTCGCCGACGATCGATTCCACGATCCGGCCAAAAGCGGCGCCGATGATGACGCCGATCGCCAGGTCGACCACATTGCCCTTGACGGCGAACTCACGAAACTCGCTGAGCATCTTTCTCATTCACCGCTCCTGTTCCCGGGTCAGCGGTTTACGATAGGGCCTTGGCCCGGCTCACGCAAAGCGGGCGCGGCCAGCCAGCGGTAGCCATGAACCGGAAATTGTGATGTTTTGTCGCGCGGGGGGAAACTGCCCGCGAAAGGGCGAAGGCCATGATGCTGCAAGGCTGGGTCGTTATCGCCATTGCGCTCGGCTATATCGGCCTGTTGTTCGTGGTTGCGAGCTATGGCGACCGGCTGCGGAAGGTCGGGCGCGCGGGTCGATCCCGGCTGCTGATCTATCCGCTCTGCCTTGCGATCTACTGCACCTCCTGGACCTTCTTCGGCTCGGTCGGCCTCGCCTCGAAAACCGGGTTCGACTTCCTGACCATCTATGTCGGGCCGATCCTGATGATCGGGCTTTGCACGCCGCTGGTGCTGCGGATCGTGCGGCTCGCCAAGAACCAGAACATCACCTCGATCGCCGACTTCATCGCCGCGCGCTACGGCAAGCAGCAGTCGGTCGCCGCGCTGGTGGCGCTGATCGCGATCGTCGGGACGATCCCCTATATCGCGCTGCAGCTCAAGGCCGTGTCGGCGATGTTCGGCACCGTATTCCTGCATGTCGCGCCGCAATTCACCCCGTCGGCGCTGGGCGATACCGCGCTTCTGGTCGCGCTGGCCATGGCGGCCTTCGCCATCCTGTTCGGCACGCGCCACATTGACGCCACCGAACATCAGGACGGGCTGATGCTGGCGATCGCCACCGAATCCATCGTCAAGCTTGCCGCCTTTCTCGCCGTCGGGCTGTTCGTGACCTACTGGATGTTCGGCGGCCCGGCCGATCTGTTCTCGCGCGCGCTGAGCCGGCCCGATACCGCGGCGGTGCTGACCGCGACACCCAGCTTCTCGACCGTGATCGCCATGACGCTCCTGTCCACGGTCGCGATCATCCTGCTGCCGCGGCAATTCCATGTGACGGTGGTGGAGAATCATTCGGAAGCCGAGGTCAAGCGCGCCCGCTGGCTGTTTCCGCTCTATCTCGTGCTGATCAACCTGTTCGTGGTGCCGATCGCGCTTGCGGGTCTGCTCACCTTCCCGTCCGGCAAGGTGGACGGCGATATGTTCGTGCTGGCGCTGCCGCTGGCCGCCGAAGCCTCGCTGTTCACGATTGTCGCCTTCATCGGCGGACTTTCGGCCGCCACCGCGATGGTGATCGTCGAATCGGTTGCGCTGGCGATCATGGTGTCGAACGACCTCGTCGTGCCGTTCTTCCTCAAGCGGCGATCGGAGCTTGTGACGGGCAAGGGCGATGTCGGCAATCTGCTCCTGAGCATCCGCAGGATCGCCATCTTCCTCATCCTGCTCCTTGCCTATCTCTATTACCACTCGGTCGGCGATGCGCAGCTCGCGGCCATCGGCCTGTTGTCATTTGCGGCGGTCGCACAACTCGCGCCCTCTTTCTTCGGCGGACTGTTCTGGCGGCAGGGCACGGCGCGCGGCGCAATCGCCGGACTGACCGTCGGCATCGCCGCGTGGTTCTATACGCTGCTGCTGCCGAGCGCGGCCGGCAGCGGCCTCGTCAACCCCTCGGTCCTCACCGACGGGCCGTTCGGAATCTGGTTCCTGCGCCCGACCGCTTTGTTCGGACTCGACCTGCCGCAGCTTGCGCATGGCGTGTTCTGGAGTCTGGCGCTCAATATCATCGCCTATATCGGCTTCTCGCTGAGCCGGGCGCCGGAGGCGATCGAGCGCGTGCAGGCCGACCTGTTCGTCCCGGACGCGGCGCCGGCGCCGAGCTTCCGGCTGTGGCGCTCGGCCGTGACCGTCGACGAACTGACCACCGCCGTGGCGCGCTATATCGGTCAGGAACGCACGCGCTCCTCGTTCGAAAGCTTCGCCGCCGCCAAGCGCATCGATCTCGCGCCCGGCAGTTCCGCGGATTTCCAGCTGCTGCAGCATGCCGAGCATCTGCTCGCCTCGGCGATTGGCGCCGCATCCTCGCGACTCGTCCTGTCGCTGTTGTTGCGCAAGCGCACGGTGTCGACCCGCGCCGCCCTCAAGCTGCTCGACGATGCCAATGCCGCGATCCACTATAACCGTGAAATCCTGCAGACCGCACTCGAACATGTCAGCGAAGGCATCGCGGTGTTCGACAAGGAAATGCAGCTTGTCTGCTGGAACCGCACGTTCGGCGAAATTCTCGATCTGCCGCGCGACATGATCGGCATCGGCACGCGACTGGACGAAATCCTGCGGCTGCATGCCGAGCGCGGCATTTATGGCGCAGGCGACATCGAGAGTCTGGTGGACGAGCGCATGCAGCGCTACGCGGCCGGGTCGGAGCCCTTCATCGAACGCTTCGCCGCGCGCGGCATGGTTCTCGAGGTGCGCGCCAACCAGATGCCCGGCGGCGGCATCGTCACCACTTTCACCGATGTCACGCCAAGCGTCGAAGCGGCCGAGGCGCTGGAGCAGCGGGTGCGCGAGCGCACCACCGAACTGATGCGGCTGAACGAGGAGCTTGCACGCGCCAAGGCCGATGCCGAAGAGGCCAACATCTCCAAGACGCGATTCCTCGCTGCCGCGAGCCATGACATCCTGCAGCCGCTGAACGCCGCACGGCTCTATGTGACATCGCTAGTGGAGCGCCAGGGCCAAGGACAAGGCCAAGACCAAGGACAGGGCCAACGCCAGGGACTCGGCGAGGAGCGCAGGCTGGTCGGCAATATCGACGCCTCGCTCGATGCGGTGGAGGAGATTTTCGGCGCGCTGCTCGATATTTCGCGGCTGGATACCGGCGCGATGAAGCCGGAAATCGGTTCGTTCCGGATCGACGAAGTGATGCGTCAGCTCGAGGTCGAGTTCGCGCCGCTCGCCCGCGAGAAGGGTCTCGATCTGACATTCGTGCTCTCGACCGCCAGCGTGCGGTCCGATCGCCGGCTGCTCCGCCGGTTGCTGCAAAACCTGATTTCGAATGCGATCAAATATACGCCGAAGGGCCGCGTGCTGGTTGGCTGCCGCCGCCGCAATGGGAGCTTGCGGATCGAGGTGTTCGATTCCGGTCTTGGCATTCCGCCTACCCAGACGCGGGCGATCTTTCGCGAATTCCATCGCCTGCAGGACGGAGCGCGGGTGGCGCGCGGGCTTGGGCTCGGGCTGTCCATCGTCGAACGCATCAGCCGCGTGCTCGCTCACCCGGTGCATCTGAATTCGCAGCCCGGACGCGGCTCGGTGTTTTCAGTCGAGGTGCCGGTGGTCGCCTCGGTTGGCGCCAGCCTGCCGCAGCGCGGGCCGATGCGCTCGGACCCGGCGCAATTGTCGGGAATGGCGGTGCTGTGCATCGACAACGATCCGCAGATTCTCGACGGCATGGAGGCGCTGCTTGGCGGCTGGGGCTGCCAGGTGCTGAAGGCGTCCGACCTGTCGTCCGCAATCGCCGCGACCGAGGCAGGCAAACCGATCCTCAGCGGCCTTCTGGTCGACTATCACCTCGACGACGGCAACGGCATCGATGTGATCGTGGAACTGCGACGCAGGTGTGGTGGCGCGCTGCCCGCGATCCTGATCACCGCCGACCGGACGCTGCGGGTGCGTGACGAAGCGCGCGCGCGCGACGTGCCGATCGTCCATAAGCCGGTCAAGCCGGCGGCCCTGCGCGCCCTGCTCGCGCAATGGCGAATCCAGCATGCCAGTGCCGCGGAGTGAGGCCCTGTACTATCAGTGCTCCTTCGTTATCCTCATCCTTTGTCCCGCGAGCGAACATGACCGCAAGTCTTTCCTTATTCGTCCATCTGCACGGCGATCCGAAACAGGCCGATTCGCTGTGCGAGGCCGCGGCAACAAAGTTGCGGGGATTGCCGTCGAAACTTGGCAATGGCTGCGTTATCATCATGCACCGGCCGCTCGCGGTCGCGGGCAACGACCCTCTGCCCGTCGAACAGGACGCGAGGATGCTGCTGTTGCAAGTCTTCGTGCCCGACGTGGCGGCGGCAGCCGCTTTGGCGGGATCGGAGATATCGGATCACCTGTCCGGTCTTGCGGCTGCGCCTGGCGTCCGTGATGTTCACTCGCACATGATGACGACCGAGTGGCTCAAGCCAGGCAGCCCTGAGGATGCGCGTGCGCCGGCCAAGGCGGTTTCATTCTTCGTTCAGTACGACGGCCCGGCCGAAGACCCGGACGCATTCCACCGCTATTATCGCGCGCATCATGTGCCGATCGTGTTCCGCATGCCGGGGATCAGAAGCCTGACCTACCATCTGCCGACGCCGATCTCCGGTCCGGCGATCGGGCGGACCGTCGCGCGGCTGCAACTCGTCCAGGCGGTGTTCGATTCGGCGGACGACTTTGTCCGCATGCGCCAGTCCGCCGAACGCAAGGAAGGTCTGCGCGATTTCGACAACTATCCGAAATTCGACGGGCCGGTGACGCATCAGGTGATGACCAGCGAGCGGATCGGCTGAATTCGGTCCAGGGAGAAGAAAGATGCGCCTCGTTTTCGCTCTGGTGATTGCAGCCTTGGTGGGCTTTGCAGACGCGAACGCCGCGGATTATCCGGCCAAGCCGATCCGCGTCGTGATTCCCTATGCGGCGGGCAGCACCGGCGAGGCCGCGTTCCGGCTGATTGCGGCCGAGATGGAGCCGAAGCTCGGAAAGCCCTTCGTGCTCGAATCGCGGCCGGGCGCCGCCGGCAATATCGGCGCAGGCTTTGTCGCCGCCGCCGAGGCGGATGGCTATACCCTGCTGCTGGGCGCGACCAACAACTTCGCTATCAACCAGCATCTCTATCCGTCGATGGGCTTCGATCCGACCAAGGCATTCGCGCCGATCGGTATTCTGGTCGATTTGCCCTTCACCATCTTTGCCAACCCGCAGCTTCCGGTGAAGTCATTGCGCGACATTATCGCGCTCGCGAAAGAGAAGCCCGGCAGCCTGAACTACGCATCATCAGGCATCGGATCGCCGATGCATCTGGGGGGCGTGCTGCTGGGACAGGCCACCGGCACGCAAATGGTGCATGTCCCGTACCGCAGCGCGTCGCAGTCGCTCGCGGCGCTGCTGGCGAACGATGTTCAGGTCTATATCGGCACCGTGCCGGGGGCGCTCGACCTCGAACGCGCCGGCAAGCTGAAAATCATCTCGGCCGCCGGTCCGGTGCGCAGCCCTGCATTCTCGAACATTCCGCTGCCCGCCGATGCTGGACTGCCCGATTTCAAGATCGGCAACTGGTGGGCGCTGGTTGCGCCGCGCAGTACGCCGACGGACGTCGTGGACAAGCTCTCCCGCGAAATCCGCGCCGCTCTGGCCGATCCGTCGGTGCGGGAACGCTTGCTGAAAATCGGCATGGTGCCGGTCGGCAGCACGCCACAGGAACTCGCCGATCAGATCAGCAGCGACGCCGCCACGTGGGGCAAGGTGATCAAGGCCGCGGGCATCAAGCTGGATTAGACGAGCCGATATGAATCGCTGAATTGGCTCATTCAACCGTTCGTCCCGCGCAAGCGGAGACCCGGGGACCACAATCGCAGGAGCAAGGGATTCTGGGTCCCCGCTTGCGCGGGGACGAACGGGGAGGGTGTTCCGTCCAAGCGAAAAACGCTCCAGCCACGGCCCGAGCGATCACGCCAACGGGTCGGCCGGCAGTCCCAGCCGGTACTTGCCGTGATTTTCATACGCGGTGTCGCTCATCACCTGATGGATGCCGGCGGTGTTCAGGTCGCGCAGCAGCCGCCCGATCACATGCGGATGATGCAAGCCGGTATTGCCGGCGAAGTGATAGGCCATGGTTGCGACCTCGATCGCGAGATCGGTGGCGTAAACGCAGATCGCGCGCACATCGGCGATATCCGGGCCGTCCGGCTTTTCTCCGGCATTCACCTTGCGCCACAGCTGGTCGTAACGCTCGTGCATGAGCGCGCGCGCCGCGCGTAGTTTGAGATCGGCCTCGCCGATGAAGCGATGCACCACCTGGCGTTCGTCCAGCTTTGACGAGCGGAAGGTTCCGCGGGTCGTGGTGGCGATCTTCACCAGTTCATCCAGCGCGCGCCGTGCACCGCCGAGCGCCACGCTGCCGTGCTCCTTGGCGACATAGCTGAACGGCGGCAGCTTGTAGGACGGGCCGCCGCGCAATGGCTTCGGCTCCAGCAAATCCCACACGAAGGTCTGATCCTCCGGCAGATCGTAGTCCTCGACGGAGAAATCCACCGAGCCGGTGCCGCGCAGGCCGGTGACGCCACTCCAGTTGTCATAGAGCGTGACGTCCTTCGCCGGGAATGCGGAAAACATCACCACCGGGCCGCCATTGCCGTTATCGCTGTTGAGCACCACCGTGCCGCCCAGCACCCATTCGGCATGGCGGATGCCGCTGTTGAAGCGCCATCGTCCGTTGACGCGAAAGCCGCCGCCGTCCTTGCGGGTGGCCTGGCCCGCCGGAAAGAACGAGATCGCCGCTGTCGGCACCTGTCCGTTGCTGAAAACCTTGTCCAGTCCCGATTGCGGCAGGAACGTTCCGAGCGAGGCGACCGCGGTCGCGCCGACCATCGTGCACCAGGCGCTGGTCAGGTCGTGATAAGCCACTTCCTCCAGCACCAGCATTTCGGTCAGGGGATCGGCTTCGGCGCCGCCCATCTCGGCCGCGAGCTTGAGCTTGAAAATGCCGGCATCCCGCAGCGCGGTCACGGCGTCCGGCGCCAGCGTGTTCAGCTCCTCGCTGCGTCCGCCGGATGCGCTGAGCGTCGGGCCGATGGCCGCCACCGCATCGAGCAGCATCTTGCGCTTGGCTTGCGGATCCTTGGGGAAATCGTGCCGCACCGCATTCCTCCTTGTGGTGGCCGCCCTGGCATCGTTCTCGCCCCTGTTGCCGAGGCGTTGCACGAAAATGAACTATGGCCATAAATGAATGTCAATCACATTTGGCGAAACCAGTCCGCCGGAGATCCTCTGATTCTGATATGAACAGCGTTCACAGATGAGCCCCGGCATGGCGCAACCCCAGGCGACAGAATCGCGCAACGCGCGCCGCAAGCGCCGCAACCGGCAGGCGCTGGTTGAGGCCGCGCACGCGGTCATGGCTGAGAAGGGCATCGACGCCGCCACCATGTCGGAAATCGCCGAGCTCGCGGATGTCGGCGCCGGCACCGTCTACAATTATTTTGCCTCGAAGGACGACCTCGCCATGCGAGTCATGGAAGAGGTCATGGACCGGCTCGCGCAGCGCATCGAAGCCGTGACCGATACGTTCGACGATCCCGGACAGGTCTACGCCTTCGGCATCCGCAATGTCATGAAGGCTGCGACAACGGACCGGCGCTGGAGCTGGCTGCTGCGGCGCTCCGAGGTGATCGCCGATGCGATGTATCGGGTAATGGGCCCTTACGCGATCCGGGACTTGCGCAACGCCGTGGCCGCGGGGCGATACCGGGTCGAAGATCCGGAAATGGCCTGGCGGCAGGCGACCCACGCGATTGTCGGCTTCAGTCTCGCGGTGTGCGATGGAAAGCTTGCGCCCGGCAAGATCGACGAGGCGGTGGTCAACCTGCTCGGCATGGTCGGCGTGCCGCGCGCCGAAGCGTGGGAGATCGCCCGAAGGCCGTGCCCGGACTTGCCGCCTGAATAGGCTAATGCTCCACCAGCGCCTGCGGCCACTGGCCGAGCTCGATCTTGGAGGCGGCAATCACCGCCTGGGTGCGGCTCTCCACGCCGAGCTTCTGCAGGATCGCGGACACATGCGCCTTCACGGTGGCCTCTGAGACGGACAGCTCATAGGCGATCTGCTTGTTGAGCAGACCTTCCGACAGCATCATCAGCACCCGCACCTGCTGCGGCGTCAGCGTCGCCAGGCGCGACAGGAGCGCGGTGGTTTCCGCATCGCTGCCGGCATCGAGATCGATATCGGGCGGCGTCCAGACCCCGCCTTTCAGCACGGCCGAGATCGCCGTGCGCATGCCGTCGGTGTCGAGCGTCTTTGGGATGAAGCCGGAGGCGCCGAAATCCATGCAGCGCCGGATCACCGCGGGGTCGTCGTTGCCCGACACCACCACGACCGGAACGCCGGGATATTGCGCGCGCAGATACATCAGCCCGGAAAAGCCGCGCACGCCGGGCATCGACAGATCGAGCAGGATCAGGTCGACATCGGCGCCGGCATCCAGAAGCCGGGAGACCTCGTCGAACGAGCCGGCTTCGGCGAACTCGACACGGGCGAACAAGCCACTCATCGCCTCCCGCAGAGCCCCGCGAAACAGCGGATGATCGTCCGCAATGACCAGCCGGTAGAGCGTGGTTTCGGTCACTCTGGCGTCGATCCCTCTCGCGCCGGTTTACTGAGCCGTCTGGCGCGCCTTGCTGTGCCCACTTTACAACATTTTTGCGCGAGTCGAGAGGCTTCGCGCCGGGGCCGATCAACGCGTGATGCCCGCGAATTGCAGCATGATCCGCCGCCGATGCGGCCGCGCCCGATGCTCGATCAGGAAAATGCCCTGCCAGGTGCCAAGCTGCAGCGCCCCGCGAAGCACCGGAACATGCAGTGAAATCCCGGTCAGCATGGTCCGCACATGCGCGGGCATGTCGTCGGGCCCTTCGGCATCGTGGATCCAGCCGAAATCCCGCGGGGCCAGATGACTCAGGGCGGAAACGAGATCGCGCAGCACGTCGGGGTCGGCATTTTCCTGGATGGTCAGCGACGCCGAAGTGTGGCGCAGGAACAGCGACAGCGTTCCGGTCTCACCGCCGGCCGCAGCGACAAAAGCGCGGGTATCGGCGGTGATGTCGAGAAAGCCCTCGCCCGGGGTGTCCACGGTGAGTTCGGCGGTCGCGATGACGTCGGCTGCGACCGTCGTGATGGGGGAAAGGCTCATCAGATCGGGGTCAGCTCACGTTGCCAGCGCTGCACCATTTCAACCAGGCGCTTCCAGAGACGCTCCACCGCGGCCATGGCCCGATCGAGATCCGCTTCTCTCGGCGCTTTCAGATCGGGCTTGTCCGCCGGGGCGGGAGCCTGCCGGGACGCACTGCCGGGAGGGGTGATCCCGCGCGCCAGCATGTCCTTTTTCAGCGCCGCATTGTCCTTCTGCAGGCGGGCGATCTCCTCCTCCAGCGCCGCCCGCTCGTCCGGCACGGGGTGGCAGGACCAGCCAAGGCTGCGGCGGTTGCAGAGCGACACCTGACCGGTGCGCTGGTCGAGCCGCAGAAAGCCGTCCTCCACCCGGTTGAACGAATAGCGGCCATTTTCGCTGTCGGGACTGCCATTCTGGGCCGCTGCCGGCGTCGCAAGGGGAGCGAGGACAAAGCCGACGGATAGCGCGAGCGACGCGGCCAAGACCGCGCTCATGAACGCGCGCACGGGCATGATCGAGGGCAGGGCGAACAGGCGCGGCATGACGTGAGTCTCCCATTGCGGGCCGCTTCGGTTGTAGCACTTCGCGCAGTTGCCTCGAAAGTCGCCCGCCGGCCGTGAGGCGTGGTGTCGCCCGTGATCCAACTCAATGAAATCGCTGGCGTTTTCATTCGTTGCGCGGTGCACAGCATTTCTTGACTCGACCTGACCCCCTCAGTATGGTCCGCGCGGTTTTGAGGGGTGCAGGGCGCCCGATCGTCTTCCAAGACGCGAGTGTCGAAAGCATGGCTGGCGGCGCGCGCGATAACGACGACAGATCGGCGGACCGGATTTCCGAAGAAACCGATCTCTCCGCGAGGCTCAAAGGTCTCGGCGCGACGCTCGGCAAGGCCGGGCAACCGAAGCCGGCCGAAAACGACTCCGGAAAATACGTGTCCGATCCGCAGGCGATGGCGAAAGGATTTCGCCTCTCCACGGAGTTGGTCGCGGGCGTGATCGTGGGAGCGATTATCGGCTGGGTGTTCGACCGGCTGACCGGGCTCTCGCCTTGGGGACTGATCGTGTTCCTGCTGCTGGGTTTCGTGGCAGGCGTACTGAATGTGATGCGGGCGGCCGGCGTGGTCGCCCCGAACAAGCTTCCCGGCGGGAACGCCGACCAATCCAAGGGCCGCACCCGCGGCGACTGAAGGACAAGACCGAAGGCCATGGCCGATCCGATCGCACAATTCGAGATCAAGAAGATCGCAACGCTTGGTCATATCGGCGGCCACGAAATCGCCTTCACCAATTCGGCGCTCTATATGCTGATCGCGGTGGCCGGCGTGTCGCTGCTGATGCTGGGCGCCACCGCGAGCCGACAGCTGGTGCCGGGCCGCATGCAATCGGTCGCGGAGCTGACCTACGAATTTGTCGCCGACATGTTACGAAGTTCGGCCGGCAACGAGGGGATGAAGTTCTTCCCGCTGGTCTTCTCGCTGTTCACCTTCATCCTGTTCGCCAACATGATCGGGATCATCCCCGGCACCTTCACGGTGACGAGCCACATCATCATCACCGTGATGATGGCGCTGATGGTGTTCCTGACCGTGCTTGGCTACGGCATCTATCGGAACGGCTTCAAGTTCCTGAAGCTATTCGTGCCGAGCGGAATCCCGCTGATCATCCTTCCGCTGATCGTGATGATCGAACTGATGTCGTTCCTGTCGCGGCCGCTGTCGCATTCCGTGCGTCTGTTCGCCAACATGCTGGCCGGTCACATCACGCTGAAGGTGTTTGCCGGCTTCGTGACCATGCTCGGCGGCATCGGCGCGCTCGGCTGGCTGGTCGCGGTGCTGCCGCTCGGCATGGCGGTGGCGCTGACCGCGCTCGAAGTCCTGGTCGCTTTCCTGCAGGCCTATGTGTTCACCATCCTGACCTGCATCTACATCAACGACGCCATTCACCCGGGTCATTGATCCCGTCATTGACATCCAACGGACAAACGAAAGAGGAGTTCTCCATGGATCCCGTCGCAGCGAAGTATATTGGCGCCGGCATTGCCTGCATCGGCATGGGCGGCGCCGGTGTCGGCGTCGGTACGATTTTCGGCAATTATCTCGCCGCCGCGCTGCGCAACCCGTCGGCCGCTCAGGGCCAGTTCGGCAACCTGATCTTCGGCTTCGCGGTGACGGAAGCGCTCGGCATCTTCTCGCTGCTGATCGCCCTGCTTCTGCTGTTCGCGCTCTGATCGAAGCTTCGCATGCGCGCGCCGTGCAAGGCCGCGCATGCGCCCTGAGGCGTTCCGATGGCCATTCTTCTCGCAACAACGCAAGCACCGGGCGGCGCCAAGCCGCCGTTTCCGCCGTTCAATTCGGAAACCTTCGCGTCCCAGATTTTCTGGTTCGTGATCACCTTCGTGTTGCTCTACCTGCTGATGTCGCGCGTGGCGCTGCCGCGCGTGGGCGCCATCGTGACGGCGCGGTCCGACAAGATCGCCGCCGATCTCGCGCAGGCCCAGAAGACCAAGGACGACACCGACGCGGCCATCGCGGACTATGAGAAGAAGCTCGCGGATGCCCGTGGCAACGCCCAGTCAATCGCGGCTCAGACCCGCGACAAGCTGATGGCGGAGGCTGAGGAGCGGCGCAAGGCGGTCGAGGCCGGGTTGAACGAGCGGCTGCAGCAGGCCGAGAAGACGATCGCCAAGACCAAGACCGCGGCGATGGCGAATGTGAAGAGCATCGCCACCGATGCCGCGTCGGAGATCGTCGAACGGCTGATCGGCAACAGGCCCGACCCAAAGGCTGTGGCCGACGCAGTCGAGAAGTCGATGAAGGGTTAGGTTCATGGCCATCATCTGGACGCCCGAATTCTGGGTTGCCGTCGCCTTCGTCCTCTTCCTTGCCGTCCTCGTCTATTTCGGGGTGCACAAGGCTGTTGCCGATACGCTCGACAAGCGAAGCTCCCGCATCCAGTCGGAACTCGATGAGGCTGCGCGTCTGAAGAACGAGGCGATGGCGCTGCTGGCCGAATACAAGCAGAAGACCGCCAACGCCGAACAGGAAGCCGCGGCGATCATCGAAAGCGCCAAGGCGGATGCCGAACGGCTCGCGGCCGCGGCGCATGCCAAGCTCGAGGAATTCGTCGCTCGCCGCACCAGGATGGCGGAGACGAAGATCGCGCAGGCCGAAGCCCAGGCGCTGGCCGAAGTGCGCAGCATCGCCGCCGATGTCGCAGCCGCCGCCGCCGAAAAGGTGTTGGCGCTGGCCGCAAGGGGCAAGGTCGCCGAGCAGCTGATCGTGCGCAGCATCGACGACGTGAAAAAGAAGCTGAATTGACCGCCTGCCGGCTCCGCCGGCGCGGCATTTCTCAGGACATGCGTATCCTGTCAGCCGCCGGCCTGTCCGGCGAAGCGGCGGCCTATGCAAAATCGTGCAAAACGCCGCTGCGGCATTCGGGCCGGTTCGCCCGGAACCGGGTTGCGCCCATACTTGCATCACGCGAATCAGTTGGGAGGGGCCGCGTTCCGTAGGCGCAGTGGCCTCGTGTGGGGGGTCGCAAATCCGCTTCATTGCCGCTGCAGTCTGATCCAACGGATTTCCGGTTGAGATCACACTGGAATCACAGGTTTGCCGGTGCACTTCGGATCCGAAGCCGCTCACCAGCGAGCCGCGGTTTGAAGCGGACGTCGATGCAGGACACCAGCCTTACATGATCATTTTCGACTGCAACGGCGTGCTGGTGGATTCCGAGCCGATCGCGGCCGCGGTCGCGGCGGAGGCGTTTCAGCGCGTCGGAATCAACATGACGCCGGAGATGGTGGCACGGTATTTCACCGGACGCCGGCCGGAAGACATGTTCGCCGAAGTCGAGCGAGTCGCCGGCGTAACGCTGCCGCCGGAATTTCCCTCCGTGGTGGCGGCGGCAACCCTAGCTCGGCTGAATCAGGAGGTGCGGGCCATCGCGCATGTCGACCACGCCTTGAGCTGGCTGCGCGGCCCGAAATGCGTCGCGTCGTCTTCCAGTCTCGATCGGGTGCGGGTGAGCCTCGGTACCACCGAACTGTATCGCTTTTTCGGAAGGAATGTGTTCTCGGCCAGCGACATGACCGAAGGCAAGCCGGCCCCCGATCTGTTCCTGCATATCGCTCACCGGACCGGCGTTGCGCCGAAGGATTGCATCGTGGTCGAAGATTCGCCCGCCGGCGTCACCGCCGCGGTCGCAGCCGGAATGGTGGCAATCGGATTTGTCGGCGGCGGCCATGCCGGCGAGGATCTGCCCGGAAAGCTCGAACAGGCCGGCGCAACCTGCGTAATCGCCGATATGCGCGCCCTGAAGGCCGAGGTCATGCGCCTGCGCGGCTATTGAGGTCGCGCCGCCGGTTCCTCCGGCGCTTGCGAGTCTAGCCTTGCCGCGGCGGGCGCTTTTTCGCGGGCCGCCGCTCCTGCGCCGAGCCGAGCGGATCGAACCCGACATAGATCACGTAGCGGTCGAACACCGTCGGCGAGGGCATCGGCACCGACATCTCTTCCTCGATATGCGTGAACGCGACGCTGGGCTGACCCTCCGAGATCGTGACCGGTACCCGATAGAGTTTGGAGTAGACCGTTTTCGGCTGCGGGCCTTCTTCGACCAGCGCATAGCGCACCGGGACCTCGATGGTGCCGGGCGTACCGGCGGGGCCAAGTACGATGCGGCCCTGCATGCCGACCTTGATATTCAGGTTGCCGGCGACATTGGCGCATTCGCGGGCCATCTCGCCGACCGAAATCTGATAGCGCAATTGCATTGCCGACGGCTCGCGCGCATTGGTGTTGATGGCGATCGTGCCGGCGCCTCTGCGGATGTCGACATTCGGACAGGTGTCGAGCGTGGTGGAGGCGCCGGTGGTCGAGGGCGGCGCCGGCGCGGTCGGCGTGCCGGTGGCCATTGCCTGGCTGAATCGCTCGCCGAACGAGGTGCCGTCCCCGCCGCCGGATGACGAGCAGCCAGCAACCGCCAGGGCCAGCGCGGCAACCGGCATGGCAGCGAAGATGCGGCGGCGACCCCAGCCACCCGTGACGCGATACATAACCCGATTGAGCCCGCCTGTTGCCGGTGCCGCCCTGGGCGGCCACCCCCGAAAAATCCCTGCCTCTTATAGCAACGGAACCATGGCCGGCCCAAGGCGCGGGTCGCCGCACGGACGGCCGTGGTTAATCGCTGCGCAGCCGTGCATAGAGCAGGTGATCCTGCCACAATCCATTGATGCAGAGATATTCGCGGGCATAGCCCTCGCGCTGGAAGCCGGCCCGCTCAAGCAGCCGGATCGAGGGCTGGTTGGTCGGGATGCAGGCGGCCTCGATCCGGTGCAGCCGCAGAACGTCGAAGGCGAACGGGACCAGCGCGCCAACACCGCGCGTCATGTAGCCCTTCGCGGCATGCGGCTCGCCGATCCAGTAGCCCATGCTGCCGGCCTGGGCGACCCCGCGACGGATATTGGTCAGCGTGATGCCGCCGAGCAGGGCGTCGTCCGGCTTGCGAAACAGCAGGAACGCATAGGCCTGATCGCCGCGCATGTCCTCGGCATAGCGCCGCAGCCTGCGCCGAAACGAGGTGCGGGTGAGATCGTCTTCGGGCCAGGTGGGCTCCCATGGCACAAGGAAGTCGCGGCTGCATTCGCGCAGCCCGGCCCAGGCGTCGAAATCCGCCATCTGCGGGGCGCGCAGATACACGCCGTCGCCCTGTATGAGCGGGTGGGTTTCGCTGAGCTGGATGGATTTGAAGAAGGCCATGTCGTCGCGGCGCCGTTGCACCGCTCGTCCCCGCGAAAGCGCGGACCCAGACTTGTTGCGCTGGATTCCCGCTTGCGCGGGAACGAGCGGAGAAGTGCGTCCCTCCAACGTTCGTCTACGCGGCCGCGCGCGCCAGATTCTCCACGATCTCCGCCGCGCGTTCGGTGCCGCGGCTCGGCCCCAGCCCGGCAATGGCGAGCCGGCTGCGCGCCAGTAGCGCAAGTCCCGCTTCCTGCGCGCTCTCGACCGTCACGGCCTCGATCTTGGCGACGATTTCCGGCAGCGGCAATGGCCGGCCATAGACCATGATCTGGCGCGCGATCTGCTCGGCGCGCGCACTCGAACTCTCCAGCGCCATCAGCAAGCTGGCCTTCATCTGTGCCTTGGCCCGCGCCACTTCCTCCTCGGTGATCGACGACACCGAGCGCTCAAGCTGGTCGATCACCACCTGCACCAGTTCGGGGGCGTCATTGTCGTCAGTCCCGGCATAGATGCCGAAAAAGCCGGTGTCGGAATAGGCCATGTGGAAGGCCGAAATCGAGTAGCACAGCCCGCGAATCTCCCGCACCTCCTGGAACAGGCGCGATGACATGCCGCCGCCGAGGATATTGGTGAAGACCTGCAGGCTGAACAATTGCGGGTGGCGCTGCGGCAGTCCTTCCATCGCCAGCGCGAGATGGGCCTGTTCGAGGTCCTGGCGCTCGATATAAGTGCCGCCGACGAACCGCGCCGGCTCGCGCGCATGCCGCTCCGAGCCGCCGAAGCCGGCGAACAGCCGCTCGGCTTCATCGACGATCAGGCCATGCTCCACCGAGCCCGAGGCTGCGATCACCATGTCGGGCCCGCCGTAATTGCGCGCGAGATACTGACGCAGCCGGTTCGCATTGATCGAACGCACGCTGTCGCGGGTGCCGAGCACCGGCCGGCCGATCGCCTGATCGGGGAAGGCGCAGCGCTGCAGGTGATCGAACACGATGTCGTCCGGCGTGTCTTCGGAGGCGCCGATCTCCTGGATGATGACATTCTGCTCGCGCGACAATTCCTCCGGATCGAAGGCCGGATTGGTGAGGATGTCGGACAGCACGTCGAGCGCGAGCGGCACGTCGGCCCGCAGCACCCGCGCATAATAAGTGGTGGTTTCGATCGAGGTCGCGGCATTGAGATCGCCGCCGACCGCCTCGATCTCCTCGGCGATCTGGCGCGCGGTGCGCAGCTTCGTGCCCTTGAAGGCCATGTGTTCGAGCAGGTGCGAGATGCCGTGCTCGTCGCCAAGCTCGTCGCGGCTGCCGGCCCCGACCCAGACGCCGAGCGAGGCCGATTCCAGATGCGGCATGGCATCCGTCACAACGGTCAGTCCGGACGGCAGGCGGGTGACTTCGACACTCATGCGGCGGCTCCTTCACGCGCGGCCCGTGCGGCCGCCAACACAAAACGCTCGATCTCTTTGGGCTCGGGCGGCATCACGGTGACATGCTCGCGCCGCTCGTTCAGGCCGGACAGCCAGTCCGGCAAGGGCGGCCGCGCGCCACAGGCGGCTTCGACCGCGTCGGGAAATTTGGCCGCATGCGCGGTCGACAGCACGATCATCGGCAAAGCCGGATCGCGCGGTTCCTTCTCGGCGACCGCGATGCCGACCGCGGTATGCGGATCGACGAAATGGCCGGTCTCGCGCAGCGCCGTGCGCATGACGGCCGCCACCTCGTCCTCGTCGGCGCGCCCCGCGGCAAAGCCCGCGCGGATCGCCGCAAGCGGACCGTGCGCGATCTCGAAGCGCTTCGATTGTGCGAAGCCTGTCATCAGCGCGCGGACCGCGGCACTGTCGCGACCATAGGCCTCGAACAGCAGGCGCTCGAAATTCGATGAGACCTGGATGTCCATCGAGGGAGACGATGTCGCGATCACCTCGCGCGGCTCATAGGCGCCGGTGGTCAGCGTGCGCACCAGGATGTCGTTGACATTGGTCGCGATCACCAGGCGATCGATCGGCAGGCCCATGCTGCGCGCGACGTGACCTGCGAAGATATCGCCGAAATTCCCGGTCGGCACAGTGAAGGCGACCTTGCGGTGCGGCGCCCCGAGCGCGACCGCCGCGGTGAAGTAATAGACCGCCTGCGCGACAATGCGCGCCCAGTTGATCGAATTCACGCCGGCCAGCCGCACGCGATCGGCAAAGGCGTGGTGGTTGAACATGCCTTTCACCAGCGCCTGGCAATCGTCGAATGTGCCCCTGACCGCGACCGCGTGGATATTGGTATCGCCCGCGGTGGTCATCATCCGGCGCTGCACGTCGGAGACGCGGCCCTCGGGAAACAGCACCACGAGATCGATGCGATTGCGTCCGCGAAACGCTTCGACCGCCGCGCCGCCGGTGTCACCGGAGGTCGCGACCGCGATGGTGACGCGCTCGCCACGCTGCTCCAGCGCATAGTCCATCAGCCGCGCCAGGAACTGCATTGCCAGGTCCTTGAAGGCGAGCGTCGGACCGTGAAACAGCTCCAGCAGGAAGGTGTTGGCGTCGACTTGCGTCAGCGGCGCCACCGCCGGGTGACGGAACGTCCCATACGCCTCGCGCGCAATCCGCGACAGCTCATGGATGCTGATCTGATCGCCGGTGAACGGGCGGATCACCTCGACCGCGATCTCGGCATAAGGCCGGCCGGCAAAGGAGGCGATGGTGTCCGCCGAAATGTGCGGCCAGCTGTGCGGCACATAGAGTCCGCCGTCGCGCGCGAGTCCCGCAAGCGCTACATCGATGAAGCCAAGTGACGGGGCTTCGCCGCGCGTCGACACGTATTGCAATGCTGCTCCCTGAACCCGCCACCGGTAGAGCTGTCCACAGGCGCGGGCATTCGTAAGCTATTGATTTACGGGAGATTTCCCAAATGCGGGAAACGCCGATACGGCTATTAGACTAGTGGTTCGGGAGCGCTTCCACAAGGAAGCCCGGACGCGTCTCGCGGTTCTATGGTACCAATCGCGAGGAATTCATGAGGTTTTATTATACCGTTCCCGTGCCGCCCAAGCCAGGAATACCGCCAGCAGCGATGCGGCAAGGCCGAACCAGGTCAGGGCGTAGCCGAGATGGTCGTTCCGCAATTTGACGGCGAGCGGCCCTGGTTTCGGAAATCCCTCCGGCGGCACCGGGGCTTCCTGATCGATATAGAAGGGGGCGACCGCGCCCCAGCCGCGCGCCTTCGCCATCGCTACCGGATCGCGCACGAACCAGATGTCGCCCTTGGAATCGTGCGCCGAAACGAACCAGCCGGGCGATTCCGGCCAGCGGATATAGCCCGTGATCTTCTCAGGTCCGGCAGCAGGCTCCACCTTGCGATCGAGCGGCACGTAGCCGTGATTGACCACGACCGTTCGTCCGTCCGGCAGCCTTGCAGGCGCAAACACGAAATAGCCCGGCTGCTTGACATCGGTGCGCAGTGCCGACGCGCCCGTGTAGAGGTAGACCGGGCTTGACGTCGCGACCGCCTCGGCCTGCAATGTGACGCGGCGAAATTCCGAGTTCTCCCGATTGAGGGCCGGCCATTCAGATGCTGGCGGGAGCGGCGCCGGTTGCGCCTTGAGCTGCGCATCGAGCGTTGCGATCAGATTCTCTTTCCATTCCTTGCGCTGCAATTGCCAGATGCCGAGCGAGATCAGGATCGCGAGGCTGACAAGCGTTAAGAGTCCCGGAATGAGAATCCGCCGCCAAAAGGGACGCGTGGCGGTCATTTCGGCTCGCGCAACTCGGATTGACGCATGTCGATGCGGCCCTCGGCGGCCTTGTTGCGATATTGCAGGGCGATCATTGTCGCCTTGATGAAGCGCAGCGGCAGCAGCGTGACGATCAGGATCAGCGGCAGCCACAGCAGCGCATGCACGTAGAAGGGGGGCCGATACAGCACTTCCATCAGCAGCGCGGCAAACACCACGATGAAACCGGCCCCGAGGATGATGAACACCGCCGGGCCGTCGCCGGATTCGAACGCGCCATAGTCGAGGCCGCAGCTCTCGCAGCGCGGGCGAAGCGTCAGAAAGCCTTGGAACAGCTTGCCTTCGCCGCATCGCGGGCAGCGGCAGGTGAAGGCGGCGGTAGGGACAGACGGTGCGGTCATGGCTTTCCGTTGCGGCGTGCGAACCGCAATGTAGGGCGGGTTGGCGCAGGACGTAACCCGCATCGCTGCAAGGCCGGTCCGCTGCGAACGGCAGTTGCAGTCAGCCAGTCGGGCTAGCGACACGACGCGAGCGTCTGGGCAGCTTACCGGATGGCCCGGGGCGCGTGACACACAGGCGCTGATGGTTTCAAGCGCAGGTCAATGCGGCTGACGCACTACGGTGCGACAGGGGCGGGCCGGGTGTCCAAAGCCGGCTCGCCCTGCCAGTTTTGCGCCGGCGCCAGCTTTTCCGCGAGCCAGATCGACAGCCAGCCGAGGGCCAGTCCGGGCGGGATGTCGATCAGATAGTGCCATCGCGTCGCCACGGCCGCGATCATGATGAATGTCAAAAGGAAGGCATAGAGCGGCACCAGAATCCGCCCGTATTTCCACGCAAACAGAAAGAACAGAAATGCGCCGCCGGAATGCAGCGACGGCATTGCGGCGAGTCCGGCGGTGAAATGGGCCGGCCCGTTCGCAGCGAGCCAGGCCGGGCCATGGGCGACCGAGGCCTCGTAGAATGTCAGCATGTTCTGCTGCGCGCTCGCCGCGGCGGCGCCGAGGCCCGGTTCGTAAATGAACGGTCCAAGGGCCGGGAAGGGCAGATAAGCCAGCGTGCCCAGACCCTGAAACAGCAGCGCCGCCAGAAACAGTTGCCGGAAGCGATCCGGAGTCCACAGCGCATGATAGCAGAAGCTGATGTAAAACAGCGCGATGAAGCCGAACATGTAGAAGTTGCCATCGACCGGAATGATCGGATCGATGAAGCCTCGGATCAGCATGCATGCATCGACAAGGGGCCGCATGAACTGATCGGTCTCCCAGTAGAAACCGTCATACAGGTTCGGATTGATATGCGGCAGCCAGAGCTTGAAGTTGAAATGGGCGAACAGAACGGCTGCGTAGCAGGGCAGGGCGATCAGGAATACGCGCGCAAGCGATCTCCTTTGCCCCAGAAACGCGAAGGCGCCCCAGATACCGACTCCAGCCATGGGATACAGGTAATGAATGCCCACGAAGGAGGCGCTGCCAACGCTCGGATAGGAAATCGGCAGCCCCAGCGCGGCCGAGACCGCGAGCAGGAGAATCAGGAATGCGAGCGTGAAGGTCACTTCCGGTGCCGGAAGCGACATGCGGAGGCTGCCGAACATGGCGGCACATTTACCGACGAACCGATAAAGACCGGCTAGCCCGATCGATCGCTTTTTATGTTTCCGGCGCTTCCGAGCGGCGCCAGTGCTGGCAAGGGCCCGCCCGCACACAAAGAAAAAGGCGGCCGGAGCCGCCTTTCTCGATCGTGAGGGTGTGTCGCCGCGTCAATGACTGCCGCCGCCGGCAACCGGGCCGCCATAGCCCCAGACATAGATGCAGGCAAACAGGAAGATCCACACCACGTCGACGAAATGCCAGTACCAGGCGGCAAATTCGAAGCCGAGATGCTGCTTGGGCGTGAAGTGGCCGGCATAGACCCGCAGCAGGCAGACCGACAGGAAGATGGTGCCGATCAGCACGTGGAAGCCGTGGAAGCCGGTCGCCATGAAGAAGGTGGCGCCATAGATGTTGCCCTTGAAGCCGAAGGCGGCGTGGGCGTACTCGTAGGCCTGCACGCAGGTAAACACGGCGCCGAGGAGGACCGTCAGCCACAGTCCCTTCTTCACCGACTCGCGGTCTCCTTCCAGCAGCGCATGATGCGCCCAGGTGACGGTGGTTCCGGAGGTCAGCAGGATCAGCGTGTTGAGCAGTGGCAGGTGCCAGGGGTCGAAGGTCTCGACGTTACTGGGTGGCCACACGCCCCCCAAGAATTCGGCGCGCATGAACTGCTGGGTGTCGCCCGGAAACAGCGCCACGTTGAAATAGGCCCAGAACCAGGCGACGAAGAACATCACCTCCGACCAGATGAACAGGATCATCCCGTAACGGTGGTGAATCTGCACGACGCGGGTGTGATCGCCCTGCTCCGCCTCCTGGATGACGTCGCGCCACCAGCCCGCCATGGTGTAAAGGACGCCGATCACGCCCGCGGCGAATACCAGCGGGGCGAGGGCGAACATGTTGTGCATCCAGAAGATACCACCGATCGCCATCACGAAGGCCGAGACCGAGCCGACCACCGGCCAGGGACTCGGATTCACGAGATGATAATCGTGATGTTTGGTGTGACCCCCGGCCATGTCTTCAGTCTCCGTCTCGGTCCTGTGCGGGCGCGACCGGCGCCTCGCGATTTAACGATTGCAGCACGATCGTGCCGAAAACCGGTGCCCCGCTTTCCGGATCGTGCTCCTCAGATGCGTCCGGCGGGCGCGGAGCCGGTCGTGGCGACCGGCTGCGGCTCGCGCTGCGGGTAGAATGTGTATGACAGCGTCATATTCAGCTCGTCTCGCGCGTCCGGATCGGTGGCCAGAGCGGGATCGACATAGAATACGACGGTCATCGCACGCGTCTCGCCCGGCTTCATCGCCTGATCGGTGAAGCAGAAGCAGTTGATCTTGTGGAAATAGGCGCCCCAGGCGAGCGGGGTCACGTTATAGCCGGCGACGCCGTGGGTCTCGCGGGCGACGGTGTTGATCACGGTGTAATTCACAGTGACTACTTCACCGAGGCGCGCCTTGATCTCATTTTGCTCGGGCTTGAACTTCCATGGCAGGCCGGGCGCGATATTGGCGTCGAAACGGACCGTGACCGTGCGGTCCAGCATCTCGCTCGGCGCGGCGGTCGCGACCTGGGCGGTGCCGTTGAAGCCGGTAACGCGGCAGAACCAGTCGTAGAGCGGGACCGAGGCATAGGCTGCGCCAATCATCAGCGCGACAAAGGCGCCGCAGGCGCCGGCAACCAGGGCGTCACGCTTGCTGGATGAACGATTGGGCTGGGTGGTCATGTCAAAGCGGCCGGTTGAGGACGCCGGGGCCTTTCACCAGCGTCACCACATAGAACAACACGACGAGAAGCCCGAGCAGGATGGCGAGCGCGATCGAGCGCTGGCGCCGCGCCTTCTGCTGTTCGGGCGTAAGGACGATGCCTTTCTGATCGCGCTGTTCATCCACCGCGGTCACCATACGAGTTGCCCGAACGACCAGCCGGCGGCCTTTTCGACGAGCAGCACGGCGAACAGCACGAACAGATAGAGGATCGAGAAGCCGAACAGGTGCTTGGCCGCCTTTTCGGTGGCCGCGCCGTCGGACGCCTTGCTCAGGCGGAGCGCTGACAGCACGAACAGCGCGCCGCAGAGGATCGCGGTCGCGGCATAGAGCAGGCTGGCATAGCCGAACAGCCAGGGTAGGACGCCAACCGGCGCCAGCAGCCAGGAATAGAGCAGGATCTGCCTGCGGGTCGCGCGGTCGCCCGCGACCACCGGCAGCATCGGAATGCCGGCGCGCGCATATTCGTCGGCGCGGATGAGCGCCAGCGCCCAGAAATGCGGCGGCGTCCAAACGAAGATGATCAGGAACATCAGCACCGGCTCGAGCGCGACGCTGCCGGAGGTCGCCGCCCAGCCGATCACCGGCGGGAAGGCGCCGGCCGCGCCGCCGATCACGATGTTCTGCGGCGTCGAGGGCTTGAGCCAGATCGAGTAGATCACCGCATAGAAGAAGATGGTGAAGGCGAGCAGGGCGGCCGACAGAAGATTGACGAGCAATCCCAGAGCAACGACCGAGAAGACCGCGAGGAACAGCGCAAAACCCAGAACTTCTCCGGGTGCGATGACGCCCTGCGGGATCGGCCGCTTGGCAGTGCGCGACATCTTGGCGTCGATATCGGCCTCGTACCACATGTTGAGCGCGCCGGAGGCCCCGGCGCCGATGGCGATGAACAGCAGCGCCGTGAAGCCGAGCACCGGATTGATCGAACCTGGTGCGGAAATCATGCCGACAAGGGCCGTGAACACCACAAGCGACATCACGCGCGGCTTCAAGAGCTCGAAATAGTCGCGTGGCGTCGCAAGACTGGGGACGGCCTGCGCACCGGCATTCGCCGCGGGGAGCGGCGAAGCAATGTGTGTGATTTCGCTTTGCATCGACATGATCAGATCATCACCGGATGAAGATCACTTGATCCTCGGCAGGACCTCGAACTGATGGAACGGCGGCGGCGACGACAGAGTCCATTCCAGCGTGGTCGCCCCAGGACCCCACGGATTGTCGGCGGCCCTTACCTTGCGGGAGAATGCGACCACCATCCCGTAGAAGAAGATCAGGAGGCCGAAAGCCGAGATGTACGAGCCGATCGAGGAGACAAAGTTCCAGCCGACATAGGCGTCCGGATAGTCCGCGATGCGGCGCGGCATGCCGGCAAGACCGAGGAAGTGCTGCGGGAAGAACAGGATGTTGACGCCGATGAAGGTCACCCAGAAGTGCAGCTTTCCGATCGTCTCGCTGTACATATAGCCGGTGATCTTCGGAAACCAGTAATACCAGCCCGCGAAGATGGTGAACACCGCGCCCATCGACAGCACATAGTGGAAGTGCGCAACGACGTAATAGGTGTCGTGCATCGAGCGATCGAGGCCGGCATTGGCGAGCACGACGCCGGTGACGCCGCCGATGGTGAAGAGGAAGATCATGCCGATCGCCCACAGCATCGGCGTGCGGAACTCAATGGAACCGCCCCACATGGTGGCAACCCAGGAGAAGACCTTCACGCCGGTCGGGACGGCGATGACCATGGTCGCTGCGACGAAATAGGCCTGCGTCGCGGTGTTCATGCCGACCGTGTACATGTGGTGCGCCCACACGACGAAGCCGATCCCGCCGATCGCCACCATCGCATAGGCCATGCCGAGATATCCGAAGACCGGCTTGCGCGAGAACGTGGCGATGATCTGGCTGGCGATGCCGAAGCCCGGAAGGATTAGGATGTACACTTCCGGATGGCCGAAGAACCAGAACAGATGCTGGTACAGGATCGGGTCGCCGCCGC
>JBIQKQ010000031.1:0-28063 GCA_044506365.1 Hyphomicrobiales bacterium | reverse complement strand
ATCATCTCGGTCACCGGATGTTCGACCTGGATGCGGGTGTTCATTTCGATGAAATAGAAGGCGCCGTCCTCGTACAGGAATTCGACCGTGCCGGCGCCGAGATATTTCATCTCGCGCATCGCGTTGGCGCAGATCTCGCCGATCCTGTCGCGCTGCGCGGTATTGAGCGCGGGCGAGGGGCTTTCTTCCAGCACCTTCTGATGGCGGCGCTGCAGCGAGCAGTCGCGTTCGCCGAGATGAATCGCGCCGCCACGTCCATCGCCCAGCACCTGGATCTCGATGTGGCGCGGCCGCTGCAGGTATTTTTCGAGATAGACCGCGTCGTCACCGAACGCGGCTTTCGCCTCCGAGCGCGCAGTTTGCAGGGCGACGCTCATTTCCTCTTCGGTCTGCGCGACCTTCATGCCGCGCCCGCCGCCGCCGGCCGCCGCCTTCACGAGAACCGGATAGCCGATCTCGCGGCCGATCCGAAACGCTTCATCGTCGGAACTGACGCCGCCCTCCGAACCGGGCACAACCGGAATGCCGAGCCGCTTGGCGGTGCGCTTGGCTTCGATCTTGTCGCCCATGGTGCGGATGTGCTCGGCCTTCGGACCGATGAAGCCGATATTGTGCTCGGCCAAAATCTCGGCAAAGCGCGCATTTTCGGACAGGAAGCCGTAGCCCGGATGCACGGCGTCGGCGCCGGTGATCTCGCAGGCCGCGAGCAGGGAGGGCACATTCAGATAGCTTTCGCGCGCCGGCGGCGGCCCGATGCAGACGCTCTCGTCGGCGAGACGCACATGCATCGCATCGGCGTCGGCCGTCGAATGCACCGCGACCGTGTGAATGCCAAGCTCCTTGCAGGCGCGCAGCACGCGCAGCGCGATCTCGCCGCGATTGGCGATCAGGATTTTATCGAACATGCTTGGCTCGAAGGAGCGAGTGGCGCATTGCGAATGGCGCGCAATGCGTGTTGGGCAGGGAAGGGTGAGGAGTGCGCAATGAGGACGAGGTCGTGAATCGTGAGGAGAAGGGTGTCGCCATGACGTTTCGATTCTTCACTTTTCACTACTCACCATTCGCCACTCACTATGCGTCTCGCTTTCTCACTCGATAATCATCAGTGCTTCGCCAAACTCGACCGGCTGGCCGTCCTCGACGAGAATTTGCGTCACGATGCCGCCGCGCGGCGCCGGGATCTGGTTCATGGTCTTCATCGCTTCGATGATCAGGACGGTGTCGCCGGCCTTGACGCTCTGGCCGACATCGACAAACGGCCGCGCGCCGGGCGAGGGCGCCAGATACGCGGTGCCGACCATCGGCGAGGGAACCATGCCGGGATGCTTGGCGGGGTCGGCGCCGGCCGTGGGCGGGGCGGCAATCGGCGCGGCGACAACCGCAGGCGCCGCCACGTTGACCGGGCGGGCGCTGCGCCCGATCCGGATACGCTCGCCGGCGCGCTCGATTTCGATCTCGGTCAGCCCGGTCTCGTCCAGCAGCCTGGCGAGCCCACGGATCGTATCCTCGTCATAAGTCGGAGTGGTTCGGGCCGTGCGACCCTCGGTTTTCTTGTCCTTGTCAGACGCCACGTGTCAGCCCTTCGATGATGGTAGCATGGCCGCGAGCCCGTCGATCGCGAGTACGTAGCCGTTGGCGCCGAAACCGCAGATCACCGCTTTTGCGGCCGGCGAGACATAGGAATGCCTGCGGAATGGCTCGCGGGCATGGACGTTGCTGAGGTGCACCTCGATGGTCGGGATATCGGCCGCAAGCAGCGCGTCGAGGATGGCGACCGAGGTATGGGTGTAGGCCGCCGGGTTGATGACGATGCCCGCGGCGCCGCTTCCGCGCGCTTCCTGAATCCAGTCCACCAGCGCACCCTCGTGGTTCGACTGGTGGAACAGGATGTCGAAGCCATGCCGCTTGCCGGCATCGCGGCACATCGCCTCGATGTCCTTTAGAGTGGTGCGGCCGTAAATCTCCGGCTCGCGGGTGCCGAGCAGGTTCAGATTGGGGCCGTTCAGGACATAGACCGTCGTCGCCATTGGGGCTCAAGTTGCGCCGTCACTGCATGGAGAAACGGGGTGCAACACCCCGGCGGGCCTCCTTATAGGCGGGACGCCGGGCGAGGAAAAGCCCGGCGTCTGCGGTCCGGCTCCGCCGATGAGGGGAGGGCGGGGGGCTCAGCAGGTCGGCTTGCCGCAGCGCGCGGCGTTGATCTTGCCCTGCAGTTCCTTGACGCCGACCGCGCCGACCACTGTCTCGTGGCCGATCACATAGGACGGCGTGCCCTGGAAGCCGAGAGCCTCGGCCAAGGCGAAGCTTTCCTGCAGCGCCGCCTTGACCTCCGGACCGTTCATGTCCTTTTCGATCCTCGCCATGTCGGCGCCGACCTCCTTGGCGGTCGCCAGCGCCCGCGCCTTGTCGGCCTGGCCGCGGCCGCCAAGCAGCTTCTGGTGGAAGTCGAGATAGCGCTTGCCGGACTTGTCCTGCAGCGCGACCGCAACCGCGACCTGCGCGGCCTCCATGCTGCCCTGGCTCAGGACCGGCATCTCCTTGAGCACCACGCGCAGGTTCGGATTATCCTTCATCAGGGTCATCATGTCGTCGAGCGCGCGCTTGCAGAAGCCGCAATTGTAATCGAAGAACTCGACCATCGTGACATCGCCGTTCGGATTGCCGAGCGTCACCTGGCGCGGCGAGTTGAACAGCACCTGGTCGTTCTCGACGATGACCCGTTTCACCTTCTCGGCCTGCGCGAGCGCCTGCAGTTCCTCGATCATCTCGGGATGCTTGATAAAATAGTCGCGGATGATCGTCTCGATCTCGCTGCGCTGCTGGGGCGTGAAACTCTGCGCCAGCGCAGCGCCGGCCATGAAAAGCGATGCCGCGGCGACGATCGCGGGCAGCAGGCGGGGGCGGGTGATCATTGGAAATATCCTTTGTGAGCGGTTCAGTTCCGGCGGTTCGGTGCGCTCGGCATCTTCGCCGCGACGATATCGTCGGCCCGTACCCATCCGGGCGAGCCGACCGGCAAGCGTGTCTTGGCGCGCGCGGCGAGTTCGCGCGCGGTCTTGATGTCGCCGCGCGCAAACGCGGCCTGGGCGGAAGCAAGGTCCGCATGCGCGAGGTCGCCCTTGCGGCCATAGGCCATGGCGAGCTGCTGATAGCCGTTCGGGGTGTCGGGCTCGCGGGCGAGACCGTTGCGCAGGATCGAGATCGCCTCGTCGGCATGCCTTGGATCGTTGGTCGCGACCAGCGCTTGCCCGAGCATGATCTGGATCAGCGTCGGATCGGGCGCGAGCGACACGGCGCGGCGCAGCGGCGCGATCGCCTCGGCGGCGCGGCCGTTTTCGAGCAGCGCCTGGCCCTTCAATTCGTGGAAATAGGGGTTGTTCGGCTGCGCGGCGATCAATGCGTCGATCTGGGCGACCGCGGCCCGGATATCGGAATGGCGATAGGTGGCGATCGCGCGGGCATAGCGGGCGGGCAGCGAGGTGTCGCTTAGCGGATAGCGGCGGGCCACGGTCTGCGGCGCCTCCATGAAGCCGGACAGCTTGGCGCGCATCATGTCATGGCGCGCCTGCAGTTCGGCAGGATCCTTCTTGTCCCAGTGCGGGCTGGTGCGGGCAATTTCGGTGAGCGCGGCGATGCGTTCGTTCGCCATCGGATGCGACTGCGCATAGGGATCGGCAAAGCGCGCCGTGAACATCGACTGGTCGGCAAAGCGCTTGAAGGTCTCGTACATCCCCTTGGCGGATTGTCCGGTCGCGGTGAGGAGCTTCACCGCGGCGCGATCGGCGGCTTCCTCATGCGCGCGCTGATAGGACAAAAGGCTGCGCTGGGCAGCATGCTGGCTCGCATGGATTGCCGCCATGCCGGCCTGCCCCGCGCCGGCCCCGCCGCCGCCGGCTGCCATGGCCGCCGCGCCCAGCAGCATGCCGATGAGGGCGGCGGTCTGAACATTGGCGAGTTCCTGGCGCAGTTTCGAAAGATGGCCGCCAGCAATGTGCCCGGTCTCGTGCGCGAGCACGCCGATGATCTGATTCGGCGTGGTGGATTCCGCCAGCGCGCCGGTGTTGACGAAGATGCGCCGTCCATCGACCACGAAGGCATTGAAAGACTTGTCGTTGATCAGGACGATCTTGAGATTGGCCTTGTGCAGGCCGGCGGCGCGGAAGATCGGCCGAGTATAGTCGCGCAGCAATTGCTCGATTTCGGCATCGCGGATCAGCGGGAGCCCGCCGCTGCGTTGCTGTGCCGCAGTCGGCAATGGCGGCAGGGCAATGGCAGCCGCGGTGACCGCGGCGATCAAGCGGGAAACGGGTTTTGCGAAGGCCGTCCTGAAAGGCCTGTACGGGATCGCAGCTTGTGTCATAACGCTCTGAATTGTTGGCCGACAGGACACTAGGTGACCCCGCCCAAGGCGGTCAAATCGCGACACGGCCGCGATTTTCGGATCGGCGGCAGGCAATCGTGCGAATGCGGCAGGAGCGGGGCCATGTCCTGCGGAAGGTTCGAAACAGGCGGTTGAATGCGATGCTGGAACGCGCACGGCAGATCCTGACCCCGGCGACGCGCAGCGATGTTCCGCCCTTCATGGTGATGGACGTGATCGCGGCGGCCACGCGCGTGGAAGCGCAAGGCCACCATGTCATTCATATGGAGGTCGGCCAGCCGGCCGCCCCGGCGCCGCGGACCGCCATCGAAGCGGCCCGCCGCGCGCTCGATGGCTCGCTGCGCTACACCGAGGCGCTCGGCATTGCGTCGCTGCGCGACCGGATCGCCCGCCATTACGGCGAGACATATAATGTCGATCTCGACCCGGCCCGCGTGATCGTCACCACCGGATCGTCGGCGGGCTTTATCCTCGCCTTTCTGTCGATGTTCGAGCCGGGCGACCGGGTCGGCATCGCCAATCCCGGCTATCCGCCGTACCGGCATATCCTCAAGGCGCTCGGTTGCGAGCCGGTGCTGATCGAGACGGGGGACGACACCAGATGGGCGCTGACGCCGGAAACGGTGCTCGCGGCCCATCGCAAGACGCCGCTCGCCGGGTTGCTGGTCGCGAGCCCGGCCAATCCGACCGGCACCATGATGCGGCCGGAAGCGCTCGCCGAACTGATCCGTGCAACCGAAGCGGAGGGCATCCGCTTCATCTCGGATGAGATCTACCATGGTCTCGATTACGCGTTCCCGGCACAGACCGCGTTGCGCGTCTCGGATCGTGCGCTCGTGATCAACTCCTTCTCGAAATATTTCTGCATGACCGGCTGGCGCATCGGCTGGATCGTCGCGCCTGAGCCGCTGGTGCGACCCATCGAGCGGCTGCAAGGCAATCTCGCGATCAGCGTACCGACCCTGTCGCAGATCGCCGGGGAAGCCGCGTTCGATGGCCGCGACGAAATGGATGCGGTCAAGCACGGCTACGAGGACAATCGCCGCATCCTGGTCGAGGGCTTGCCGAAGGCCGGACTGGAAACCTTCCTGCCAGTGGACGGCGCGTTCTATCTCTATGCCAATGTCGCGCGATTCTCCGACGATTCCTTCGATTTCGCAACGCGCATGCTGGAGGAGGCGCATGTGGCGGCGACGCCCGGCGTCGATTTCGATCCGATCGACGGCCGGCATTATCTGCGCTTCTGCTATGCCCAATCGCAGGCCGACATGCGCGAGGCGGTGGCGCGGATCGGCGCATGGCTGCAGCGGCGATGAATGACACGCGCGGACCCGCGCCGCTGCCGCGCGTGGTGCCGCCGCTGCTCAGCCTGGTTGCCGGCTATGTCGACAGCATTACCTTTCTGGCGCTGTTCGGATTCTTCGCGGCGCAGGTGACCGGCAGCTTCGTGGTGGCGGCCGCCGAACTCGTCGTCGACGACCGCGGCGTCCTCGCCAAGATGCTCGCGATCCCGGCCTTCATCCTTGGCGCGGGCATCGCCGCGCTCATTATTATCGCGCGCCGCGGTGCGAAGCGTTCCTCGCTTCCGCTTGTATTCGGGCTCGAGGCGCTGCTGCTCGCTGCCTTTGTGGCGCTGCTGCTGTATGCGTGGCCGATCGACGATCCGGATGGCTGGCTCGGCGGTGCGGCGGGATTGCTGTCGGCAGCCGCGCTGGGCGCGCAATCGACACTGGTGCGACTCCTGCTGCGAGGGGTGCCGCAGACCAATGTCATGACCGGCAATTCCACCCAGCTGGCGATCGATGCGACCGAACTGGTCTATGCGCACTTTCGTCCGGCGCGCGTGGCCGCCGATCCGGCGCTGGCCGCGCAGATTGCCGAGGCGCGCAAGCGGTTCGCCACGGTACTCTCCGTCTTAACCGGGTTTCTCGTGGGCGCGCTTGGCGGCGCGCTGGCCTTTGCCGCGGCTGGCCCCTGGAGCGCATGTCTTGCAATATTGATCGTCGCCGGGCTGATAGCGTGGTCGGCGAAACGCGGCGGCAGCGATCCGGTCTAGCGAGCGATGACGAGGAGCATGAGCGCGACCATCATTGTGACCGCAGTGGTTGCGGCGCTTCTCTATGGCGTCGTTGCCTACATCCTGCTGCCGATGGCCTGGACCCATCACGAGCATCAGCCAGGCCTCGCGACGCGGCCGATGGTGACGCAGACCAAGCAGGGTATTCCCGGCGACGCACTTAATGTCGGTCTGGTCGGCGAGCGCGACGCCGTGATCCGGGCGATGAACGAGGCAAGCTGGTTTCCGGCCGATCCGATCACGCTCAGGTCGAGCGTCGAAATCGTGGGCTCCGTGCTGCTTGACCGCCCCTACAAGCACGCGCCGGTGAGCCCGCTTTACTATCAGGGGCGGGTGGAGGACCTTGCCTTCGAAAAGCCGTCCGGCAAGAGCGCCGATCGACGTCATCATGTGCGGTTCTGGCAGGTGCTCGACAAGGGCGCGGAGGGTCGCCCGGTCTGGCTCGGCGCGGTGACCTTCGACCGCGGCGTCGGCATCAGCCACTATACCGGGCAGGTGACGCATCACATTTCGCCCGACATCGATGAGGAACGCGACGGCCTGATCAACGATCTGAAAGCGGCAAAGGTGGTCGAGGCGGTCTATCAGGTCTCCGGCATCGGCCCCACCCTGAACGGACGCAATGGCGGCGGCGACCCCTACTGGACCGACGGCGAAATCGGCATGGTGCGGCTCACACCGGACGCGGCCCCGACCGACAAGCCGCCGCAGATGCTGGAGACGCCCCAGATCGTGCAGTGGAAAGACGCAGTGATGCAGCAGCTCGGCACCACATTCGGCGCCATCAATTAGCCGCGGGTGCCCGGTGCAGCCTCAACCGGCGAGACCTCAACGATAGAGGAAAAGCGGACAAGGCGGATTTTCTACGATGGGGTTCGTGGTCGATCCGAACAGCATCTCGCGCAGCCCGCGATTGCCATAGGCGCCCATGACCATGGTTGCGGTCTCGCATTGCGCGATCTGGATTCGGAGCACCTCGGCCGGGTGGACGCTGGTGGTGACCGGCGCGACCGAGACCTCCAGACCGTGACTGCGCAGATATTTGGCAGCGCCCTCCACCCTGCGTTCCGCGACGTTGCGGTCCTCGTCGATAGAGGTAACCTGAATACGACGGTCAGCTCCGATGCCCAACAGCACGAACAACTGAAGCGCACGCATTGCCGGCATGCTTCCGTCATAGGCGACGAGGATATCGCCCGATTTGGACAACTCCTCCGGACAGATGACGACAGGACGCGGGCTGATCATCAAGAGCTTCGATACCATCTCGGACCGCGTTTCAAACAGCTCGCCGCGGAACATCGTATCGTGCCCGGAAATCAACAGATCGCAGGTCTCAGCGGCGAGATGCAGCGTCTCGGCCATGTCGCCTTCGTCGGCCATGCGGCCTTCAAATGACAGCCAATCACCCGCAACGCCGGCATCGCGGCATTGCTGCTCGAATCCTCCGCGCAGGCGTTGCCTCGCTTGGCTGGCTTGCGCTTTCAGCTCTTCGTCAAGTTTCGCCTTGAAGCTGATCGCGGAAAGCGTCCCGGGCATCCGAACGTCAACAGCATACAGGTCTATTCCGGCAAGACCTGCTACCTCGGCCCCGCACTGCTTTGCCAGCCTGAACGCATAATCGCGCGCTGCGTAAGAGGATGCGGTTTCAGCCACCAGCAAGAGAATTCGCTTGAGCATTGCTTTCCCTACGGGGTCGGGTCTCGTGGCAGTCCCAAGGCATGCTCGGCCCAGGCCATGGGGCAAGTCAATATCGACGATGTCGCGACTCAACCTGGTGCATGCGACAATTTCAGATACGGGTCCGCCGGTCAGGGGGGTGAAGTGCTCGCGACCTTGCATGAAGGCTGGGCGATTTTCGAGCCGCTTCTGAAGTCCTATGGCGCGGCCGCGATCTTCGCGATGATCTATCTGGAATCGATGGGCTCGCCCGTGCCCGGCGAGACCGGAGTGATCGCGGCAAGTCTACTTGCGTCAAGGGGCGAGCTCTCGATCGTGTCGGTCTATGTCGCGGTGCTCGCGGGCGCGATTCTCGGCGATTCCACCGGCTATCTGATCGGCCGTATGGGCGGCAACGCGTTGCTCCGCCGGTTCGGACCGAGGATCGGACTGACCGCGGAGCGGCTCGATACGGTCGAGGACCGGTTCGCGAAGGGCGGGATGTGGATCGTCGTGGTGGCGCGCTTCATTCCGCTGATGCGGCAGGTCAACGGACTGCTTGCCGGCTCGCTGGCGATGCCCTTTCATCGCTTCCTGATGGCGCAGGCGACGGGTGCGGTGCTGTGGACCAGCGTCTATTGCCTCGGGCCGTATTTCTTCGCCGAGCTGTTTCGGCACATCCGGTAGCCAGCAGGGTGGCAGCCGGTACAGGCCGGGACGACGCACCCTTTCATTTTTGCGCCGCACACCTACATCCTGCCGACACCCTGAAAAGAGCGCGGCCAAGGAACCGGCGCCCGTAGACGCTGTCTGCGGTCCGCGCATGCCTATACGAGTGCGTACCATGCTCGATATCACCGCCATGGCTTCGTACGAAGTCGACGAAACGCAATCTCACGCCAGCGCGGCCGCGCAGGATGCGGCGCTGCTCGATGCCTATTCGCATGCCGTGATCGGCGTCGCCGATCGGGTCGGCCCGGCGGTGGTGCGAGTCGAGGCGCGCCGCAAGGACGAACCGCGTCGCGGCGGCGTCGGCTCGGGCGTCATCATCGCACCCGATGGTCTCGTGCTGACCAACAGTCATGTGGTCGATGGCGCGCGCGAATTGCGGCTGACCGATTCCGAAGGCCGCGTCATGGAGGCGCGCCTGCTCGGCGAGGATCCCGACACCGACCTTGCGCTGATCCGTGCCGATTCCGCGCGCAACCTGCCGGCCGCGCCGCTTGGCGATTCCAAGGCGCTGCGCCGCGGCCAGATGGTGGTCGCGATCGGCAATCCGCTCGGCTTTGAATCGACCGTGACCGCGGGTGTCATCTCCGCGCTCGGCCGCTCCTTGCGCTCGAAAAGCGGACGGCTGATCGAGGACGTGATTCAGACGGACGCTGCGCTCAATCCCGGCAATTCCGGCGGGCCGCTGGTGACCTCGCGTGGCGAGGTGATCGGCATCAACACGGCGATCATCATGGGCGCGCAGGGCATCTGCTTTGCGGTTGCCAGCAACACCGCGCAGATCGTGCTGAGCGAACTGGTGCGGCACGGCCGGGTGCGGCGCGGCTTCATCGGCATTGCCGGCCAGACCGTGGCGGTGCCACGCCGTCACGCCCGCGCTGCCGATATCGACAATGCGTCGGGTGCGATGATCACCACGATCGAGCAAGGGGCCCCGGCGGATATCGGCGGACTGATGACGCTCGATGTGATCGTGCGCGTCGACGGCGAGACCGTTACCGGCGTCGACGATCTGATCCGGCTTCTCAATGCCGAGCGGATCGGGCGCAAGGTGACATTCGACGTGCTTCGGCGTGGTCTGTTGCGCCAGTTCGATATCGTGCCGACCGAGCGCGCCGCCGCGCGCCCGGCGGCAACGGCGCGGTAGGCGCCCGCCAGACGATGTCTTTCGTCCGCCTGCGCTTGCACGTCGCGCAAGTCATGCGCCGCCGAACAAGGCATGCGCAAACGGCCCATTAAGCCGAAGTTAATTGTACGCCATTACCAGCTTTGATCCGGCTGCTCAGCATCGACAGGCATGCTGGCATCGAGGCTGCATGGAATGACAATGAACAAGACCGATCCGTCCGCATTGGCCGAGCGTCTTCAATTCATCGATCTCGAGGAGGGCGAGCGGGCGTATCTTCAATCGCTCAAGCCGCTGATCGACGCAGCCTTGCCGGCGATCCTCGATGACTTCTACCAGAAGATCGGCAGCGTTCCGGATGTCGCGCAGTTTTTTCCAGACGGAAGCGTCGATCGGGTCAGAAGCGGGCAGCTTCGCCACTGGGCGCGGATCAGCACCGCCGAGTTCAACGACGACTATCTGCGCAGCGCACGCACGGTCGGCGAGACGCATGCGCGGATCGGCCTCGAGCCGCGCTGGTATATCGGCGGCTATGCCCTGATCTCCGCGCAACTGGTGAAGGCCGTGCTGGCGGCGAAATGGCCGAAGGGCCTGTTCCGCAAGCAGGGCCCCGACGAGGCGGCGAAAGCGATCGGAGCGCTGGTGAAGGCCGTGCTTCTCGACGTGGATATCGCGATATCGGCCTATATCGATTCAGCGACGGCGGCCCGCAAGGCGGCGGAAGAAGCCAATGCCGAGGCGGCGAAGCGGCAGGCCGAGGTCGTCGATGCGTTGACGCACACCCTCGCGCAACTTGCGCAGGGCGATCTCACCTGCCGGCTGCCCGAAATGCCGGACGGATACCAGCAACTGAAGGACGACTTCGATGGTGCGGTCGCAAGGCTCAATGACGCCATCGGCGCCATCGCGGCCGTGGCGCATGAGGTGACGGGCGCCTCGCACGAGATTTCGAGCGCGACCGCGTCCTTCTCGCAGCGGACCGAGGAACAGGCCGCGAGCCTCGAAGAGACATCGTCCTCGATGGAAGAGATCGCGGCGACCGTCAAGAACAACGCGGAGAATGCCAAGCGGGCGAACGAACTCACCCAAGGCACCCGCGAGGTCGCCAATCGCGGCGGCGCCGTGGTCTCCGAAGCGGTCTCGGCAATGGCTCGGATCGAGGGATCGTCGCGCAAGATCGCCGACATCATTTCGGTGATCGACGAGATTGCACGGCAGACCAATCTGCTGGCGCTGAATGCCGCGGTCGAAGCGGCGCGCGCGGGCGAAGCCGGTCGCGGATTTGCCGTCGTCGCCTCCGAAGTGCGCAGCCTCGCGCAACGCTCCTCGCAAGCCGCCAAGGATATCAAGGACCTTATTCTCGATTCCTCCGATCAGGTCCGGCAAGGCGTGGACCTCGTCAACCGCACGGGCTCCACGCTCGAGGAGATCATGAATTCGATCAAGGAGGTGGTCGATCTCGTTTCCGATATTGCGACCGCGAGCGGAGAACAGGCGACCGGCATCGAGCAGGTCAACGGTACGCTTTCGCAGATCGACGAGATGACGCAGCAGAATGCGGCGATGGGTGAAGAAAATGCCGCCGCCGCGCGTACGCTCGGAGAGCAGGCCGAGGCGATGGCCGAACGGATCGGCGCATTCAGATTGTCGGCGCAACCGCAGACGAAAGCCGTGCGGCGTCCGGCTGCCGCCCAGGCGGCGGCCGGCAGGACGTCCGTCGCGAAAAGCGGTGCCGTCCGCCAGATGCGCACGGTCGCCGCGACCGCTCTCAAGGCAGACGACTGGGAGGAGTTCTGAGCCGGAACGCCCGGCCGGCTTCCGCGCGCTGCGGTACTGCAGCACTGATGCACGGGCCGCGCCTTGCCAAGCGCGGCCCGGTATGGCCTTTGCGTTCGCGATCGAGTTGGTTGGAGCGCGCCGGACCATGATCGCAAAACCGCATTCATCGGCATCACCCGATGCCGCGCTCGCACTTTTTGGCACAGTCAGCGCACAGGATAAGATCGGCTTCATGGCGGCCGGCGGCTCGGCGAAAAACGCCGAGAATTCCGTGCAGTCCGAAAAAAGTCGCTGGGGCGACATCATCCGCCGCGTCGGCCTGGCGCCGAAATAGGTCCGGTTCCGCTCAAGTTCCCGCGAAAGCGCAGAGCGGGCGGAAGTGCTTGCGCCCTTGGCTTGCGCGGGGAGCGAGCGGGAGAACTCCTCACAGTCAAGAGGTTTGCATCAATGCAGGTCCGCCGTGTCGTCACCGGTCACAAGGAAAACGGGAAGGCCACCGTCCTGATCGACGAAATCTCGCAGGACGTGGTGAATCCGCGCGAGGGCTGCACCTTCTTCAATATCTGGTCGACCAAGCTGCCCGCGGACAACGAAGGCACCGCCGACGGAGCGAAGGAGATCATCGGCACCGCGATGAAGGATCGCGCGGTGTTCCGGGTGATCGAATATGCGCCGGGCGTCGCGCCGCGCAATCACCGCACCAATTCGATCGATTTTGCGGTGGTGCTCTCGGGCGAAATCGACATGACGCTGGACGACGAGGTGGTGCATTTGAAGGCGGGTGACGTGCTGGTCCAGCGCGGCACCATCCACGACTGGATCAACAATAGCGACAAGCCCTGCGTGATCGCCTTCGTGCTGATCGATGCAAAGCCGGTCGGTGCGCTGGAAGCGACGGGCTAGGCAGCCGTCACAATGCTCTCTCGCCCCCCGCGAAAAGCGGGGGTCATAATCCCGGATGAGATTATCCTCCCCCGCCTTTCGCAGGGGACGACCATTCCAGGATGTGGTTATCGTCCCCCGCCTTCGCGGGGACAAACGCGTGTTTGCTGCGACCGCTACCCGCCGATCTTCACATTGGCGTCGTCGATCACCTTCTTCCAGCGTGCGACGTCCTCGCGCAGATATTTTGCGGTCTGCTCGGTCGAGCCGCCGACCACTTCCGCCGACAGCTTTTTCAACCGCTCCTGGATCGCGGGGTCGCGCAGCGCCTCGTTGATGTCGGCATTGATCTTCTCGGTGATCGCCTTCGGCGTGCCGGGCGGGGCGACCACCGCGTACCATGCGACCGACTCAAAGCCGGGCAGCGTCTGCGCGACCGTCGGAACGTCCGGCAGCGAGGCCATGGGCTTTGCCGTCGCAACCGCGAGCAGCCGGAGCTTGCCGGACTGAACCAGCGGCAGCGACACGCCGAGATTGTCGCACATGAAGTCGACATTGCCGGCGACGAGATCCTGCAGCGCCGGGGCCGTGCCGCGGTAAGGAATGTGCTGGACCTTCACGCCGGCCATCAACTGCAGCATTTCGGAAGTGAGGTGCGAGGTCGTGCCATTGCCCTGCGTGGCGGACGTGACCTTGCCGGGATTGGCTTTTAGGTGCGCGATGAATTCCGGCAACGTCTTGGCGCTCACCTTCGAGGGATTGACGATCACCCCGTTCGGCACCTGCGCCATGATGATGATCGGCTCGAATTTGGACGCATCGAAATTGAGGTTCTTGTAGAGGTTCTGGTTGATCACCAGCGGCGGGGGCGGCGCCGAGAGCAGGGTGTAGCCGTCAGGTTCGGCGCGATAGGCCTGTTCGGAGCCGATATTGCCGGCAGCGCCGGTCGGATTCTCGACGATGACCGGCTGGCCCCATTTCTTCGACAGCCAGTCGCCGATCAGCCGCGGCACCGCGTCGGCGGTACCGCCGGCCGGGAACGGAACGATGATCTTGACCGCGCGGTTCGGGTAATCCTGCGCGGCCGCGAATGTGGCCGTGGCCGCGATCGCGCAGACGGCGAGTGCGGCGCGCAGGGTGCAGCTCATCAGGGAAGGTCTTGTCATCGGCGGTCTCCCGTATTTTCTGTTCTGGCAGGCTTGCACCAGCCTTACTTGAAAGCTTTGGATATTCGAAGCATTTTCATGTCGCAGGCAGAAGGAGTACGGCATGGCAGCCTCGCGTCCGAGCGTGGCAATCGTCGGCGGCGGCATTGGCGGATTGTTCGCCGCCAATGCGCTGATCGCGCAAGGATTGCAGGTGAAGCTTTACGAACAAGCGCCCGCGCTTGGCGAGGTCGGCGCTGGCGTCTTCATCACGCCGAACAGCGTGCGCCAGCTCGAGCGGGTTGGCCTTGGCGCGGCAGTGGCGAAATGGGGTGCGCGCGTGGGCTCGGGGTCGCAGTATTTTCGCGATGACGGCAGCCCGATCGCACCGGTTCAGGTGACGGACTCCGCCGGCTGGAACGCGACGTTCGGCATGCATCGCGCCGACCTAGTCGGGTTGCTGGCCGGAGGCTTGCCCGCCGATGTGGTGAATACCGGGCATCGCGCGATCGGATTCGAGCAGGATGACAATGCCGCGCGCGTGCGGTTTGACAACGGTACGGTGGCGGAAGCCGATGTCGTGGTCGGCTGCGACGGCATTCATTCCGAGATGCGCCCGTTCGTGTTTCCGCCCTCGGCTGCCGTATTCTCCGGCACGGTCGCCTATCGCGGGCTGGTGCCGCACGCGGCGGTGCCGCACTGGCCGAAAGATGCGTGGCAGATGTGGCTCGGGCGCGGGAAGCATTTCCTGGTGTTCCCGGTCCGCGCCGGCGAACTGGTCAATTATGTCGGCTTCGTTCCCGCCGACGCGCAGATGAAGGAAAGCTGGACCGCGCAGGGCGATCCCGAGGCGCTGCGCGCCGAATTTGCCGGCTGGGATCCGCGCATCGAAGGGCTGCTCAAGCAGGTGCAGACCACCTTCAAATGGGCGCTTTACGACCGCGAACCGCTACCGACCTGGACCAAGGGGCGGCTGACGCTGCTCGGCGACGCGGCCCACCCGATGCTGCCGCATCTTGGACAGGGCGCGAACCAGTCGATCGAGGACGGAATGGCGCTTGCCACCATCCTGTCGCGCTGCGATCGCAACACCGCGCCGGCCGCGCTCATCGCTTACGAGACGCTCCGCCGCGAGCGCGTCGCCGGCGTGCAGCGCGGCGCCCGCGAAAACGGCCTGCGCTACGACACGATGCTCGGCGATGTCGCCAAGCGCGACGCCGAGATCATCGCCCATGCGTCCTTCCGCAAGACCATCTATGACCACGATGTCGTGGTCGGCGCGGAACAGGCAGCGGCGGCGCTCTGAACCCGAGATCGGCGTGCGCATGCGTCGTTCATGACGACGCGCGAACGACGGCAAGATGCGGACCGCCGGCAAGCGTTCGCGAGGTCCGTCATCGGGCCGCGCCCCGCGTGAATGCGTCCCTCCCTTAAAGTAAAGTCGTGCAAGGTGCTGCCCGTGCTTCCTTCGAAATGCGCCGTGATCATTGTCGGCGGCGGCCCATGCGGGCTCATGCTGGCGATCGAACTCGGCCGGCGACACATCCCGACCCTGCTCGTGGACCAGAAGGCGAGTACCGCCTTCAACCCGCAAGCGAATGCAACGCAGGCCCGCACGATGGAGCATTTCCGAAGGCTCGGCTTTGCCGACGAAGTGCGCGCGCTCGGCATGCCGTCGGACTATCCGACGGACGTCGCCTATTTCACCCGGTTTGCAAAATACGAACTGACGCGATTCCAGCTTCCGTCTGCGCGCGATGCTTACAACAGCGTCAAGTCCCTCTCGGGATCGTGGAGCGCGGCGGAACTGCCGCACCGCGTTTCGCAGAAATTCGTGGAAGCCGTTCTTCGCCGCCATGCCGAAGCCTGCCCATCGGTTTCCGTGAATTACGGCTGGCGTCTCGCGTCGCTGCGCCAGAGCGGGCAGGGCGTCGAAGCGGTTGTTGAAAGGCTTGAGGATGGCGCAAGCCAGACGGTCGAAGCGCCGTTTCTGGTCGGCGCCGACGGCCCCCGGAGCATGACCCGCGCCTATATCGGGTCGGACTATTCGGGCGAAACGGGCATCGTGCGGAACTTCATGGGCGGCCGGATGCTCGCGATCTATCTGCGTGCGCCGTCGTTTTACAATGACACGGGTCACCGCCCGGCCTGGATGCACGTGACATTCAACGCGGAACGCCGTGCCTTCATGGCGGCGGTTGACGGAAGGGGCGAATTCGCCTTCCACACCCAGCTGCGTCCGGACGAGGACGAAAGCAGCATCACCGACGAGACGGCGCGGGCGATGTTCTCGGCCGCGACCGGCATTCCGATCGAAATCGACATCCTGTCACGCGGAACATGGACCGCGGGACATACGCTGGTGGCCGACCGATTCCGCAAGGGACGGGTCTTCATCGCCGGCGATGCGGCGCATCTGTTCACCCCGACCGGAGGGCTCGGGTACAATACGGCGATCGAAGATGCGGTGAATCTGGGCTGGAAGCTCTCGGCCGTTCTCAAGGGACAGGCGGGTGCTGCGCTGCTCGAGACTTTTGAAAGCGAACGACGCGCGATCGCGGAACGCAACACGCGATATGCGAGACTGTTCGCGGATTCGCTCGGGCGGCTCAGTCCGCCGGCGGAGATCGAGGACGACACAGCCGAGGGCGCGGCGGCGCGCGAGATGGCGGGCGCGTATTTCCTCGAACATGCCCGGGCAGAATTCAACATTCCCGGAATCACGTTCGGCGGCCGATACGACGGCTCGCCTGGCATCGTTTCCGACGGCACGTCGCCTCCGCCCGATATGGCGAACGAATATCGTCCGAGCGCATGTCCCGGCGGCCGGCCGCCTCACGCATGGCTCACCGGAAACATCTCACTGTTCGATACATTCGGCCCCGAATGGACGCTTCTGCGCCTCGGGCCGCATGCCCCGGATGGCGCCGGCTTTGTTTCGGCGGCAACGAGGCTTGGCCTGCAGCTCGACGTGGTCGGCATAAAGGATGGGCCGATCCGCGATCTCTACCAATGCGACCTCGCGCTGATACGCCCCGATCAGATCGTGGCCTGGCGCGGCAACGACGAGAGCGAAGCGTTCGCGCTGCTCAGGGCTCTCAACTTCTCGGATACGCATCGCTCCGAAGAACTGGCAGAGAACCGCGCCTGATCCGCGGCGGCTCAGTGCTTCCGATCCAGCCCGTCTTCAGGGATCGACCATTGCCTGCGCAATTCGCGCAGCGGCGTCTCGACATAATCCCAGAAATTCCAGCCGGGCGCGAAGGTGTCGATGGTCGCGGTCTTGCCGCCGGCATAGGCGTGCCAGAACTCCACGGGATCGAGCGTACCCTCCGCCGACTTTGCCACCGGATTGATCTGGATGCCGAGATGCCAGGAGAAGATCACCGGCAGGATGTGGCCCGCCATCGGGAAATGCGGGTGCATGCCGGCGGTGAAGGTCGAGACCAGCAGTTCACCGCGCGGCGAGGTGTCATAGCCGGATACGACATGGGCGGTGTCGTGCGGAAAGCCGAAGCCGGCATTGAGCCCCGACGGTTCGCCGGGAAAGGCATAACCGTTGCTGCGATAATGGTTGTAGAAGGCAAGGCCGAAGCTGCCGTCCGGCAACTGAGCGAGCTTGTTGCAGCGTTCGGCGAGGCCAGGATCGGGCGCTTTGTCATACGGCACGAGCCAGGCGGTAGCATCGGAATCGGTCCAGCGCTTGCCGGTGATGCTTTGCATGTTGGCGCGCGTCATGTCGGCGAGCGCCTGCTTCACATGACCCGCCGCCGCTTCGGCGATCTCGTCGATATAGCGTTCGTGCAGACCAAGCGCTTTGGCATAACCGAGCACCGCGGCGATCTTGCCCGGATTGAGCGTGCCGTCGACGAAGGCCATCACCGTTGCGAATTTCAGCGCGTCTTCGCGCAGCTTCGGATCGGCGATCGCGGATGCGAGTGCTGTCGGCGCGACCGGCCGCACGGCCGCGACATCGAGCGGCTGGCGGTCGCCGAACATATAGAGCGAGGCGGCGGCGAGGGCGCGGCTGTCGGCCTCGCTCAAAGCGCCGCCGGTTTCGGCGACGCTGCGCATCGCGCCGAGAATGGCTGCGGTCTGCTGCGCGGTCGCTCCGGCGATGAAGGGTTCGACGTCGAGTTGTGGCGGCATGCATGGACTCCGTCGGTGAGAGTCCGATCATCCGTCATTCCGGGGCGGTTGCGAAGCGGAAATAGCAGGCGGTCGCGCGCTGGACCGGCAGCGAGCTCAAGCGAACCAACACGACGCCCGTCGCCGCATCCGCACTACTTAGGTCGATATTAAGACTTGTTTGTCAGCGTCCGCCGGCCACTGCGTGCCCGCGATCGGAACGATGGATTTTCGGAATGACGCAAGACCCCAACATCCTCGTTGATCAGGCGCCCGCCGCAGGGCGCGCCCGGGATTCCATGAGCGCCGAACTGATCAGCTTCGCGATTGGCGAGGACCAGTACGGGGTCGACATCATGGCGGTGCGGGAGATCAAGGGCTGGTCCGAGATCAATCATCTGCCTGGACAGCCGGACTATGTCCGGGGCGTATTGAATCTCCGCGGCGTGATGGTGCCGATCATCGACCTGCGTTGCCGGTTCGGCGGCGGCCTGACCGAGGCGACGCCGCTGCATGTGGTCATCATCGTGCAGATTGAAGGTCAGCAGATCGGACTTCTGGCGGACCGCGTGCTCGACATCGTGGCATTCGAGAGCGCGCAGGTGCAGCCTGTCCCGAGCGTGGTGCGCAACGGCCGCACCGAATTCCTCTCCGGCCTGCTCACCATCGAAGCTGGCATGATCGCAATGATCGACCTCTCGCATCTGCTCGATCCGCACATCGGTGCGCAAGCGGCCTGACCGCGCGTCCGGCGCGATTAGCGCGAAATTTACCACCCGCAGATACCGTCATCAGCCAATTCAACGCGAGGCCGCTTGCCAGCATCCTGGAACGGGTGGATCGGCACACCCGGATCGTCGCGAACTGACTGGGGCGGACTGAAAGTCCGAAACGATTCCGGCGGAGCCGGGCTGGGGGAAAGAGATGGGCGGGGTGATCGGTCGTGTGTTCGGGGCATTGAATCCGGCCAGGTTGCGAAAGGCCGGTATCGGCCTGAAGCTGCAGTTCGCCTTCTGCACCGTCGCGGTGATGACGGTCATTGCTTCCGGCCTTGCGATCCTGTCCTTCCGGTCCGCCGAAAACAGCGTCGGACACATGGCCGAACGCGAGGTGCCGCTGATGACCGAGGCGCTCCGGCTTTCGGTGATGTCCGGCGAAATCTCGGCCGGCGCTGCCCGCTTTGTGTCCGCAACCGATATCCGCGATCAGCGCAACATCGCATCCCAGATTGAAGACCGTTCGATGCAGCTGCGCGTCCTGATCGACAAGGTGCGCGCCGGAGCCAGCAAGGAATCCTTCGGCGCCGTCGACGTCGCCTCGCGCCTGCTCGAGAACAACCTGTCGGATCTCGACACGGTCATCGTGTCGCGGTCGAACCTGCGCTCCATGCTGGACCGCAAGCTCGACGAACTGCACAAGCTGCACACCAAGATTACCGAAGACGTGACGCCGATCGTCAACGCCTCCTATGTCGCCGCTGTGAACAAGGCCGAGGATATCGGCAAGAACGGCGATCGCACGGTGAAATCGCTGGTCTATGGCGGCGTCCAGACGATGCAGACAGTCATTCAGATCGGCACCGAAACGAATCTCGCGACCGGGCTGCTGACGGCCGGCGCGCTCGCGAACTCGCCTGCCATTCTCGCGATGCTCGAAGACCGCTTCACCGCGTCTGCCCGCCGCGCCCAGAAGCATCTTGCCTCGCTGCCCGACGTGACGCGCTACAACAATCTGCGAGACCGCGCTTCGGCCTTGCTCAAGCTCGCCGACTTCAAGCGGATCGGGGCTGCGGATAACGAGGCGACCCGTCTCCAGAATGTGTTCCGGGCGCATGAGAGCCTTGCCAAGGTGCTCATCACGCTGATCGACGAACTGAATTTCGACACGGCGACGCAAAGCGAGCAGGCGGTGAAGCGCACTGGCCAGTTGGTCCGGGGACTGATCGACGATGAATTGGTCAGCTTCCGTAACGCCCTGGAGCTGAAGATCCAGACGCATCTGATCGCCAGCCTGATCAGTGAAGGCGCGGTCGCCAAGGACAAGGAGCAGCTGAAGCCGATCGTCGACCGCTTCACGTTTTCCGCCAACACGCTGATGCTGGCCGCCCAGAACGTCCCCAATGAGACCATCAGGAGGGACATCGACGCGCTGCTCGAACTAGGTCAGTCCAGCGACGGCGTGTTCTCGCTGCGCGAACAGGAACTGACCGTCAACGCCGGCGCCGGCCGGGTGATCGCCGATAATGTCAAAATTCAGAAGCAGCTCGACGAGGCGGTCTCCGCGCTGGTGAAGGAAACCCAGACCGGCATGCAGGGCGGCACCGCGGCGCTCGTGTCCGAACTCGCCCGCAGCCGGATGCTGCTGATTGCGGTCGCGATCCTGTCGCTGCTCGCCGCCGGCGCCATCGCCTTTTTCTACGTGCAGCGCAGTCTGGTGCGACGCCTCAGCGCGACCTGCGATACCATGCGCCGCCTGTCCGCAGGCGACAACGCGGTCGCGATCACTGGCGTGCAGGACGCCGACGAGATCGGCGACATGGCGCGGGCGCTCACGCTGTTCCGCGATGCCGCGGTCGAGAAAGAGCGGCTGGAGAGGCAGGCCGCCGAGGACCGCAGAGCCGCCGAAGAAGAGCGCGCCCGCGGCGATGCGGCGCGCGCCGAAGCCGCCCGCCAGGTCGCGCAGGTGGTGGACGGTCTCGGCCGCGGTCTGGCGCGGCTCGCGCAGGGCGACCTGACCTATCGCGTGCGCGACGACTGGGCCGGCGAGTACCAGAAGATCCAGGACGATTTCAACAACGCGATCGACCAGTTGCAGGACACGCTGACCGCGATCGTGGAATCGACCCGCGAAGTGTCGAGCGCGTCGGCAGAGATTTCGTCGAGCACCACCGACCTGTCGCAGCGCACCGAAGAGCAGGCCGCCAATCTGGAAGAGACCTCGGCCTCGATGGAAGAGATTTCGGCGACGGTGCGCAAGAATGCCGAGAACGCGCAGCATGCCAACGGGCTGATGCAGGGCACCCGCGAGGTCGCCGGCCGCGGCGGCGAGGTGGTGGCGCAGGCGGTGTCGGCGATGACGCGGATCGAGCAGTCCTCGCGCAAGATCTCCGACATCATCTCGGTGATCGACGAGATTGCGCGCCAGACCAACCTGCTCGCGCTTAATGCTGCGGTCGAGGCCGCGCGCGCCGGCGAGGCTGGTCGCGGCTTCGCCGTTGTGGCGTCCGAGGTGCGCAGCCTTGCACAGCGCTCCGCGCAGGCCGCCAAGGACATCAAGGATCTGATCGTGAATTCCTCGACCGCGGTCGGGGAGGGCGTGGACCTCGTCAACCGCGCCGGCGCCTCGCTCGAGGAGATTCTCAAGAGCATCAACGAGGTCGCCGCGATCGTCGCCGACATCGCCAATGCCAGCGCCGAGCAGGCCGCCGGCATCGAGCAGATCAACAAGGCGCTCAACCAGATGGACGAGGTGACCCAGCAGAATTCCGCGCTGGTCGAGGAGAATGCCGCCACCGCGAAAACCCTGGAGCATCAATCCAACGCGCTGGACGGCCGGGTCGCCGCCTTCCGCCTCTATGAGGGGGACGCCGAGCTCCGCGACATTGCCGCGCCGAGAGCGGCCGCGGTGCAGACGCGTGCGTCGGCGCCGGTCCGCCGGACCGTGCGCGGCACCGCGCGGCAGATGCAAACCGCGCTCGCGACCGCGGTTGCAGCGGACGAATGGGAGGAGTTCTGAGCGGCAAGCCGGATCGAGGATCGAGCACGGCCGTCCGCACTTTGCAGCGGCACGCAATCGCTGGCGGAGCGTGGCGGCCACGCGGTTGCGGCGCGCAAAATTCGCTGCGCTGGTCCAATGCGTTTCTCTCAAGGTCGCTTGAACCCACGCGCTCCCGCCGCGACCAACGTCGGGAAGCAAATCGTCGGGAGCGGACATGCCACGCAGCATTGCAACGCCGAGACTTGCATTCGTATCAAGATTTGCGCTCGCTTTGACCGCCGCCGCCTCACTGACGACGACGACGATCGCGTCGCCGGCCGAGGAGCCGGCCCACGCCTCGATCGAACAAAGCTCGGAAGTCGATGTCCTGGTGGTATCGGCCACCCTTAAATCGCTTCCGGTCCGGCTTGAGGTTGCCGGCGTCGTTTCGCCGGTCCGGTCGATCGCAGTGCGTTCGCGTATCGAGAGCGAAATTGCCGAAGTTCATTTCGAAGACGGCTCCGATGTCAGGCAGGGCGATCTCCTGTTCACGCTGGACGATCACACGATCCGGATCGAAATCAGGCGCGTGCAAGCCGTGCTGGCCGCCGAGAAGGCCAGACTCGACCAGGCCGAACGCGATGTCATTCGCGCCGCCGAGCTGCTGGGCAGGAATGCCGGCACCGCGGTGGCGCTCGCCAACGCGCGGACCCAGGTCGCCATCCTGCGCGCCACCGCCGAAGCCAGCGAGGCGACGCTCGAGAAACTGAATGCGGAGCTCGAATTCACCAAAATCCGCGCGCCGATCTCGGGGCGCATCACGGTCGATCTGGGGCATGCCGGCAACCTGACGCGTTTCTCGGATAGCGGCGCGCTGGCCACGATCGTGCAGATGGTTCCGACCTATGTGGCGTTCACGGTCACGCAGAGCCAACTCCCCGAGTTCCGCCGTGCACTGCGTGAACGCAGCGAGGTGGCGTTTGTTGCTGCGCCCGGGACGAGCCCCCTGCGCGGCAGGATCGTCATGGTCGACGACGTCGCGCTTCCGAAATCCGGGATGACGACGGTCCGTGCGGTCGTGACGGATGATCGCGACGGACTCTGGCCGCACATGCCGGTCACCGTGCAACTGACGGCACGTCACGAGCCGGCTATCGTCGTGCCCGCGAGCGCCGTGCGGACGGACATGGCCGGCGCCTATGCCTATGTGGTGGAAGCCGGGCACGCACGGATGCGGCGCATCAAGGTCGCGCGGATCGTTGGCGGGGAGGCGGTGCTGGAAGACGGCCTGCGCGCCGGCGAGCAGGTGGTGACCGGTGACCACCTCAAGCTTGCCGACAATGTGAGGATCGCCTTCCACGCTGTGGAAAGCCGAAGCTGAACCGGATTCGTGGCGCTAGCGGCGCTGCTGCTCGCCGAGAAACGCGGCCAGCAACACGCCGGTCTGGCGGATATGCTGGTCGAGCAGCGCAGCGGCGGCATCGGCGTTGCCCATCTCGCAGGCCGACAGAATGGCGCGATGCTCGCGCTCGGCGCGTCCGCGATAATTCGCATTTGAAATCAGCACCCGGATATAGCGGTCGGTCGGGTAGGACACCTGCCGGATCAGGTCGAGCAACCGCTTGCGCTTGGCTGCACCATAGAGGGCCTGGTGGAATTCCCAGTTGAGGTCGCTCCAGCGGTCGAGCGCATCGGTCGCCTCGGCCAGGTCCAGGATGCGCGCCGCCTGGGCAATGTCGGTTTCGGCGAGCCTTGGCACCGCGATCCGCACCGCCTGACATTCCAGCACAGCGCGGATTTCGAGGATTTCCTCGGCCTCCTGCGGGCGCAATTGCGAGACCGAGAAGCCGCGATTGGGCTGCACGGTCACCAGTCCTTCGGCGGCGAGTTGAAGCAGGGCCTCGCGCACCGGAATCTTGCTGACGCCGTGGCGACCGGCGATCTCGTCCTGACGGAGCGGCAGACCCGGCTCGAGCCCGCTATGCAGGATTTCGTGCCGCAGCCGCGAAAGCAGGCTCTCCGGCCTTGCCTGCACCAGTTCGTCGCCGGTCCGTGCAGCGGGGGAGGCGGGCTTGCGCGGCACGATCATGCTCCGAGGCGCGTTGGATCGTATAATTTATGCTCGATCGGCGCCCAATATCAGAATGGCTTATGCGGGAAAAGCCGGTAAATGTGCTCGCTATTTCGATGGTGTTCAGCGCGCTTTGCTGGCATCATCTCGAAATCGTATACGAATTGGCCGCGCGGTGCAGGATGACGTGCGCACCGGCCGGCCGGGATGCACGAAAGGAAAGTCCCGATGATCACCGCCATCGTTCGCTACAAGCTGCCGGCCGCGATCAAGCGCGCCGATTGCGTCGCCCATTTCCACAAAATCGCGCCGGGCTTCGGTGGCGTGAAGGGGCTGATCCAGAAGCAGTTCATCTGGGCCGAAAACGGCATCGCCGGCGGCGTCTATCAGTGGGACACGATCGAGGACGCGCGCGCCTTCTATACCGGACCGTGGCTCGACGGCATCGTCGAGCGCTATGGCAACTATCCCGAGATCGAGTATTTCACGACCTTCGCGATCTGCGACGCCAGGACCGGCGAGGTCGTCCACACCGAACCGAAGGCCGCACCCAAGGCCAACGCGGCCTGATCCGGCCCGTATCAACATTGTCATCGCCCGCGAAACGGGCGATCCAGTCGGCATAAGTCTTTCGCAATGGACAGGATGCCCCGCCTGCGCGGGGCATGACAAGCTGACCGTGACGGCTGTTTCAGTAAAATCAAAGGCGCTAGAAAAACGCCAGGGTCCTGATCTCGATGCTCTCGCGCGGCCGCGCATTCGGCGGCGCGGTCGGATCGTCGAAGGCGGTATGCGCGCAGAAGCGCGCGCGGCCATCCTTCAATGAATCATAGACCTTGAACACGATCGCTTCCTCACGCCGCTGCAGCGGGAACCAAAACCAGCGGTGATCCGGATTGTAGCCGATCGAATAGGTTTGCCCGATCCGGTTCGGATGGCGGCGTTCGGTGACGATCAGGTCGTTCGGCGAAATGCTTTGCGCGTCGCACATCGCGAGCGGAAAGGTCTCGACCGGATAGCGGATCGGACGCCACACCTGGATGATGGCGAAATGTCCTGAGAGCAGTTGCTCCGCCTCATCCGGCAACAGATCGCGCACGCGCTGCGGGCCTGACCATTCGGTATAGTCGTTGTGCACGCGCGGCACGACCTCGCGGATCCGACGCGCCGCGCGATCGGCATCGTCGGCGGTCCGCAGGGTGTGGTCGAACACCACGACGCGCTTTGCGCCCGACTGCATTTTGATGAGATCGATCATCTCCTGGTAGTAGATGTCGCGCAGCTGCGTCTCGTCGAAGAAGTCGGTGACGGCAGTCTCGTGCCAGGCGAGCAGAAAGCCCTCGCCGTCGAGCGAGGTGTCGAACTCGCGGCCATTGCGGATCACCACTTTGCGCGGATCGAGCGTGCCGAGCGTCTTCATTTCGGTCGAGCCGCCGCCGGCCGGCTCCACGACGATTTTCTGGCCGTCGTTCTTCACATAATTCAGCGTCGCCTGGATCGACGACGGTTCACTCTTTGGGGCGGGCTGGGCCATCGCTCATTCCCTCTCAGGATTTGGCTTGGACGTTAATGGACCGGACGCCGCGAATAAAGACGCCGGCGAAGCATAGCCAGATTTTGCCGTGCGCGGCATGGCTGGCATGCGGACAGGTGCGGGAGGAAAATATCATCGCCGCGTGCGATCTGCGAACAATCCAGCTGCCGATGACGTTACCCGGTCAGGGCGCGTCATGGAGAGCGTCATGGCTCAACACTCCCTATCGCCGCAAAAGCCGAGCTCCGATCGGTTTCATCCCGCCATTTATGCCTTCATTGCGGGTCTCGTGGCGGTGTACGTCATCTCCGCCTTCGATTTCGGCGACCACGGCTATATCGACTATCTGCTCGTCGTGGTGGCCGGATTTTTCGTCATCGCCATGGGCATTCCCTTCCTGCTGTGGCGGACCTGGCTCAATCAGACGCGTGCCGATGCAAGCGCGGGTTCCCTGCGCGAGTGGGCGCGCGGCGAATACGAGATCTGGGAGGGCTCGCTGAAGGGCCGGGAAGCCGCTTTGCAGGTTCTGTTACCGATCGCGGCGGTCGCGTTCGGGATGACGGCGATCGGAATCGTGCTGCTCCTGGTCAAGCACCACCTGATCTAGCGGCGTGGCGCGCTATCTCAGCGCCGCCGCGATATTGCCGCCGTCCACGGTGGTGACGTCGGCGGTGGTTTTCAGCGCCAGCGCCTGATGCAGGAAGGCTTGTGCGACATCGTCGGCGGTGACTTCGCGCCGCAGCAGGTTGCCGGCCATGTAATCGGCTTCGCTGATGCCGCGTGCTTTCGCGCGCGCGGCAATGAAGTCATCGGTGAGCAGGCCCGAGCGGATCCGGTCGGCATTGACCGCATTCGCGCGGATGCCGTCCGCGCCGTAATCGAGCGCATATTGCCGGGCGAGAAACAGCGTCGCCGCCTTCGGCAGGCCATAGGGCCCGAAGTCGGGTCCCGGATTGACCGCCTGTTTCGAAACGTTGAACAGGAGGCAGCCGCCGGTCCCCTGTGTCAGCATGATGCGCACGGCCTGCTGCGCCACGCGTTGATGCGCGAAGAAATTCAGTTCGAAGCTCTGGCGCAAGGTTGCGTCGTCGACCGCGCCGATCTTGCCCTGGAACGCCGCGCCCGCATTCGACACCACGATATCGACGCCGCCGAACGTTTCCGCGATCCGGTCGAATGCCGCCCGCACCGAGGCGTCGTCCGTCACGTCGCAGCGAACCGTGAGTGCGGTGCCGCCCAGCCTTCGTGCATTCTCCACGAGCGCGGCGCTGTCGATGTCGAGTAGCGCAATCTCGGCGCCGGCGGATGCGAATGCCTTGGCCGTGGCAAAACCGATGGCGCCTGCGGCCCCCGTGACCACCACGATCTGACCCGCGAGCGGCAGTTCCTTCGTCGCCCCGAGCTTGGCCTGCTCCAGCGACCAGTATTCGCAATCGAACATGTCGGCCTCGCCGATCGGCGAGAAGCGGCCGATCGCCTCCGCATGGGTGATGCCTTCGACCGCAGCCTCCGCAAGGTCGGCGGCGACGCGCGCATCCTTCTTGCTGCGGCCAAGCCCGAACAGGCCAAGGCCGGGCACAAGGATCACGCGCGGCGCCGGATCGAGCATCTTCTTCGTTTCGCCGACGCGGGCGTTGTTGCGATCGAAATAGGCGCGGTAATGCGCGGCGAACGCGTCGGCGGCGGCGCGGGCCGCGGCGCGGAAGTCGGTCAGCTTCGTGCCGTCCGGGGCGGGTGCGATCATCGGCCAGTTCTTGGTGCGAATGGTGTGATCGGGCGTGATCACGCCGGCCGTGGCATAGCGGGCGACGTCTGCGCCATTGACGAAATTGAGAATGGCGTCGCTGGTGCGGAAATCGAGGATCAAGCGTCTCCACGCGCCCTCGATCTTCGGATCGGGCAGGGCGACCGCGCCGCGCAGGATCGGCGCGATCGCCGGTAATGCGCCGATGTCACTGGGCAGCGGCGCGCTGACAAAGACCGACTTGCGGTTCTTCGCAAGCCGCACCTCGGCCAGCGAGACCATCTCGATCATGCGCTCATAGGATTGGCGCGCCGTGTCGCCGAAGGTGAACAGGCCATGCTTGTCGAGGATCAGGCCTTCCACCGCAGGATCGGCATCGAACACGTCCGCCGCCTCCCTGGCGAGGTCGAAGCCCGGCATGATGTAACGCACAAAGCCCATCCGGCCGCCATACACGTCCGCGCACAGCTCGCGGCTGTTGTCCTGGTCGACGAGGCCAAGCACGGCGGTCGCGTGCGTATGATCGACGAAGGTGTGGGGCAGGAAGGCGTGCAGCAGCGTCTCGACCGACGGATTGGGCGCCATCGGATCGATCAGGTTGGCACGCTGCACTCTGACCATGTCCTCGTCGGATAAGGCCTCGCGGGCGCGCAATCTGCGTAAGGGTTCGATCCGGACGGCTGGCAGGCCGGCCGGTTCAATGCGCCCCATATCCCAGCCGGAGCCCTTGACGCAGAGCACGTCGACGGTGTCGCCATTCAGGTCGGTAAGCCTCGTCTTCAGCGAGGTGTTTCCGCCGCCGTGCAGCACCAGATCGGGGGCGCTGCCAAGCAGACGTGTCGTGTAAACCCGCAAAGCGAGATCGGCGGCAATGCCGTCGGCTGCATAACGTGAGACGACGGCCTGCGCGTCGGACTCGACCCAGGCACTCTTCATATCGGTCTCCGGTAGAGGTCAGGCGCGTCGTGACCACCAGCCCGAGCGCCGCGGCTTGTCGGACGCATCAGACTGCGCCGGCGGCGGCTGAACTTCGGCCGGCGCCGCTGGTGGGCTCGGCGGCGTGTAGGCGGGCTCGCCAGTCGAGGCAAAGGCCGGCGGTGCTTCGCACACAG
>JBIQKQ010000197.1:2837-4029 GCA_044506365.1 Hyphomicrobiales bacterium | reverse complement strand
CCTTCACCCGCTCCACCACGTGCCAGTCGCTGCAAGGATGGGCTGCAGGCCGGCTCTAAGTCTTGCAACAGGTCTTGCAACAGGTTTGCAACGCGTTTCGTCGAACACCGTCTCTCGCCCTCTGCGGCGATTGAGCCGCGCTACCGGGCGGCGGCGTCCAGTCGCCGTTGCAGGAGGTCGCGGTCCACGAACAGCCGCGCCTGCAAATCCTCGAACTGGCGCAGCAACGCGATCGCTGCGGTTGCGTCGTAACCTTCACGCAACAGCTCGGCGACAATCTCGCGCTGCTTCGTCAGATCCTCTTCGACCACCGCAAGATGGCGATCGAGCTTTTCCGACTGATCGAGGATCGCCGTAAGGTCCATGAGCGCAAGTCTAGCAGTCTGCACAGGTGGCGAAAGATGTTTCGCGCGATGGCGGCGTTTTGCCCTCGCTGCCGCAGCTTGGCCATTGTGTCATGCATCAATGGCCACTGTTGCGTTGCGTAAACGGTAAGGTCGTAACTGTGTATCCAAATCCGCTTGTCGCCGATCTGATCGCTGCCGCTATCGCCGATCGGATCGCGCTCTTTCATGACCATCGTGTCGAGCCGAGCGCGGATATTCTGGCCGCTTTGGGACGGCTGGAAAGCGAGTTGAAAGAGCTCGAAAGCGCGGTGGACACCGCAATCAACTTCCTGGAAGGCCGCAGCCTGGGAGCGCCGGGCAGTGTCTCCCAGGGCGACTGCGCCCCCGCAAGGGCAGCGCGCGCATAAACCGCGCGGTCGCGGAACACGCTGTCTCGGCCATCGTTTGTTCGGGTGGAAACCGGCGAATGCACGCTTTCAGGCGCGCGACGATTCCGTGTAATCTTCCGCGCGCGGGCCGGCCGTGACGATGCCGTCCACGCTCGCGTCAGCCCCGGCGAGGATCGCCGGAGCTTTGGGCTCGCAGCAGGGCTTGAACATGCCACTTGCGACCACAGCGCTATCGATCGGCGGGGCCGCCGCGGCGGTATTGCTTTATCTGCGGTATCGCCGCGCGCGCAGCGCCACGCCGCGTCAGCTTTCGGAAACGCCAAGCGAGCGCGCCGTGCGCGCTCCGGCCAGGGATAGCGTGGTCGACCTGTTTCTGTTCGAGAAGAGCTTCGGCTGGGAATTCGCGCGCCTGCTGCTGGCCGCCTTGCCCGTCGCCGCCGGCCTGCTGACCGTGTT
>JBIQKQ010000197.1:0-2827 GCA_044506365.1 Hyphomicrobiales bacterium | reverse complement strand
CGCAGCATACCGTAACCTCGACCCGTAACCTCGACCCGTAGTCGATGCCGGCGCGCGATAGCGCGCACCGGCATGCGGGTGCTGCGATCACCGCGCCGACGCGGTGGCCGGCGCCTGGGCAGGCGTTGAGGCGCGCGGCGTGACGGGGGAGGGCGCGCCGCTGCGAGGGTCGAGATTGAGCATCGGCACGGCGCCTCCGGGCAGCATGGTCACCGGCAAGCGGCCATCCCATTTCTCCGCCTGAACGAGGCCGATCAGATTGGGATTGTCGCCAAGCGCGGCGCCACGCGCGCGAATGGCGGAGGCTTCCGCCTCGCCGCGCAGCCGGATCGCATCGGCCTCGGCCTGGGCGCGCTGGCGCACGGCATTTGCTTCCGCCGTCGCCTTTGTGACCACGATCTCGGCCTGCACCTTCTCGCGCTCGGCGTTCTGGCGAAGGCGCTGCACCTCAACCTCGGCCAGCATGCGCTGCTCGATCGATTTTTCGTATTCCGCGCTGAAGTCGAGATTCTCGATTTGCACCGCCTCGATCACAACCGGTCCGGCTGCGGCCTTCAGGACGGCGGCCATGACCTCGGCATTCAGGCGCCCGCGCTCCTGGATAGCCGTGACCGCGTTGAACTGGCCGAAGACGATCTTGGCTTCGGCATTGACCTTGGGAAACAGCACCCGGTCGGCATAGCCGCGCAGGCTGCCAAACTGTGAATACAGATCGTCGACCTTGTCCTCAGTCGCGCGGAAATTGACCGATATCGCCAGATTCGCCGGCTGCTGGTCGCGGCTATAGGAATGGACTTTATCGAAACGCGCCCGCTGGGTTTCCAGCGAGATTTTCACGATCGTATCGATGAACGGGATTTTGAATCCCAGCCCAGGCGTCGCGACGCCGATCAGCTTGCCGTTGCGCAGAATGACGCCGCGCTCGCGCTGATCGATGGTGTACCAGCTCCCCAGGACGAGCGAGAGCCCAACAGCGAAGAGGAGCACCACGCCGAGGATGGTGACGATCCTGCGGCCGCGCCCGCCGCCGCTTGCGGCCGCGGCGGACGTCATCTGCGAAAGCATCTTGTTCATGATCCTGCTCCCTCTCGGCTCTCAGCCCGAGCGGGCTGACGCGGCCTACACGCCGACACCGATCCATTGTGTTGGTCGCACGCCGGCACCATGCGGTTCAGTGGCCGCACGGATGGAGACAAGAGTGGCAGGATTCGCAAAGGTCGGCACGACACACGCGCGCGCCGGCCGCCGAGCCCGCGACAATGCCGCAGGGCTCTCCGCAATGAGAATTTCGAATGGCGTTTACGCCCGTTGTTTCGTCACGAGGCCCCAGACGAACAGGATGATGATCGCGCCCACCACCGCGCCAATCAGGCCGGCGCCTTCGCCGGCCCGATACCAGCCGACGGCCTGCCCGAGATAGGTGGCGACAAACGCGCCGACGATCCCGAGAATGGTGGTCAGGATAAAGCCCTTGGGCTCATTGTCGCCGGGCATAAGGAATTTCGCGATGATGCCCGCGATGAAACCGATGATGATCGTCCAGATAATGCCCATCCGCCGCCCCTTCCTTCTTGCTCTGAGGCGGGCAAACGCATTGCCCGCGCTCCGGTTCCATCATAGCGGCAAAATCCAGACGTTGTCAGTGCGCGGGACGTGGACCTGAGAGCGAAGTGCCGCTCGTCTTGCCGTCAGTCGCGCAGCGACCGGATATAGGCGACCAGCGCGCGCGCCTCGTGCTCCTTCATCACGAAGGCCGGCATTTCGGGATGACCGACAACGATGCCGTCCTGCAATCGCTCCGCCATCTGATCGAGGTCTACGCGAACGTCGAGGTTGCGGAAGGCCGGCGCGGCCGGGATCGGGCTTCGCACGGCCCGTCCGATACCGTGGCACGTGGCGCACAGTCGCTGCGCCAGGTCCTGACCCCGCTCGACCATCCCGGCGGCCGATACGGGTACATCAGCGGCGAACACCAGCGCCGCGACCAGCGCGATCGAGCGAACTGCCCGACATCGCGGTCTAAACATAAGGCGCCACCAGTGTGTCGCCAGGCCTGAGACGATCGAATCGGTGCGATCGCATGCGGCTTGCATTGGCATTGCCCGATGATCCTGCACCTCGAGATGGGGGGCAAGAGAGCCAAGTCTAGAGCAGCGCCGTCGGCCCCATTTGACGGAAATCAAGTCACGGGACGATCGAGGATCGGATCTTCGCCGAAGGGCGCCTGGACCAGTTCAAGGCGGGGCCGTTCGGTGCGGGTTGGACGGTGATTCGGCTGCGGCGCATTCGCGAGCCGGCTCAGCCGGGCTTCCTCGGCGACGATCAGCGCCTTCCAGGCTTCCAGGAGGCGCTGGTAATTCTCCCGGACAGCCGCGCTTCTGCTGCTGTCGATACGCGACGCACACTCCTCAGCACGCTTGCGATAGTGCCAGAGCATACGCACCCCCCAAGGTCCGCATCACCGCGCAATCGTGTCCGATTCGCGGGCCGGCAGGAAATCGCCGGCCCGCGAGTTCTGCCGGACCATGGTTAATCCGCGGTTAATCGGCAGGGCTGTGCCCAGGACGCGGATCGAGCCGCAGGTGACCGGCAGATGGCCCGGCCGCCCCATCCGGAGTGGGCGGGCGCTTGCAAAACACCCATCTGTCGGGCATATCCCGCTGGCGGCGGGCCTGTGGTCCGCCGCAGGCGCTTTCGTAGGAGTGTAGCTCAACTGGCTAGAGCACCGGTCTCCAAAACCGGGGGTTGGGGGTTCGACTCCCTCCACTCCTGCCAGCCCGCCAGCCGCCGTTTTTGAACCAGCTTGATTTTTGCCCTCATCCGCAGT
>JBIQKQ010000030.1:9528-28438 GCA_044506365.1 Hyphomicrobiales bacterium | reverse complement strand
ACGGCAATAGAGGCGTCGCGGCTTCGTCTGCAAACTTCACCGGGACAGGATTCACCACGTCATCTTGCACTTTGCTGCATAGCGATCCTGGTGATCCTTGAGCGCGACGCCCACGGTCTTGAGGGCGAAGCCCTCGCCGTCCTTCACTGCTTCCTGAAGGTAGAAAGTCTGGATCGGGAAGTGGTTGTTGCCGTATTTGTACGGCCCGCGCACCGAGGCATAGTTCGCCTTGCGCATGGCATCGCGCATCGCATCCTTTTTGCTCAGGTCGCCGCCGACCGCCTTCACCGCGCTGTCGATCAGCATGGCCGCGTCATAGGAGCGGGCTGCAAAGGCCGATGGATCGCGCTTATATTTCTTTCTGAAGTCGGACACGAATTTCTTGTTGGCGTCATTGGGCAGATCGTTGACCCAATGGTCCGCGCCCGGCACGCCGACCGCCAGATCCTTCAGTCGCGGCATTGAAAGCTCGTCGATGACGAAGGACGTATAGAGCGGGATCTGTCCGCGCAGGCCCGACTGATTGTACTGGGTGAGGAATTGCACGCCGCTGCCGCCCGGATAGAAGGCGAAAATGGCATCGGGCTTGGCGGCACGGGCTTTCGACAATTCGGTGGAAAAATCGAGTTGTTCGGGCCACTTGGTGTAATCCTCGCCGACCACCTTGCCCTTGAAATTGGCCTTGACGCCCGCCAGTACGTCCTTGCCGGCGGCGTAGTTCGGCGCGATCAGGTAGACCGATTTCACGCCTTTCTGGTTCATGTATTCGCCGATCGCCTGTGGGACCTGATCGCCCTGCCACGAGGTGGAGAAGAACCAGGGCGAGCACAGATCGCCGGCGATCTGCGAGGGTCCGGCATTGGCGCTGATGATGAAGGTGTTCGAATCGAGCGCCGATTTGAGCGAGGCCAGGAGCACATTCGACCAGGCATAGCCGGTGAGGAAATCGACCTTGTCGGATTCGACCAGCTTGTCCGTCTTCTGCTTGCCGACATCGGGCTTTTGCAGGTCGTCCTCGTAGATCACGTTCACGTCGAGTTCGCCCATCTTGCGCCCGAGATGATCGAGCGCGAGTTCGAAGGCATCGCGCATTTCGTTTCCAACGATGGCCGCGCCGCCGCTGAAGGTCGAAACGAAACCGATCTTCACCTCCTTCGCGTGGGCGGGCAGGGCGATCAGCGCGAGTATCGACGTCGCGAGCAAAGTGCGTTTGATCATGTGTTTTCCTCCCATTCTTTGGTCGGGGGAAAAAGCGCGCGTTTCACGGGCGCTCTTTCCGCTCATTCCCGGCAAGCGGGATTGCAGCTTATCCGCGGGAAGCCGATAGCGTCTGCCTCGCCGCTTTCAGTGCAATCAATTCCACAGCCGCTTCGTTGCGATATCGGCGCCCTCGCGCATCGCCTTGAACTTCTCCCACACCACGGTGTCGTGGACCTCGGTGCGGTACAGCGCCTGCGAGGAGAAGCCACAATCGGCACCGGCCATCACATTCTCGCGCCCGACCAGATTGGCGAAGCGAATCAGCCGCTCGGCGATCAGTTCGGGATGCTCGACGATGTTGCTGGCATGGGTGATGACGCCGGGGCAGAGCACCGTGCCGTCCGGGATCTTCACGTTCTCGAACAGATGATATTCGTGCTCATGCCGCGGGTTGCCGGCCTCAAACGAATAGGAGCCGGCATTGATCGACAGGACATATTCGATGATCTGCGCGAGCGTCGCCTCATAGAGGCGCGGCCCCTCGTTAATGCCATAGCAGGTGTGGAAGCGCACGCGCTCGCGCGGGATGCCCTTCAGGCCCTCATTGACCGCCTCGGCATAGATTTGCGCGCGGCGCTTCATCTGCTTCTCGTCGAGGCCCGGCTCGACGAAAATGTCCGGCAGGAACGGGTCGTCGATCTGCACCAGAATTCCGGAATCGGTGATCGCCTTGTATTCCTTGCCCAGCTCTGCCGCGAGCGCGTGGAAATACTCCTCGTCCGACTTGTAATATTCGTTGACGCCGACCCCGGACGGCGCGGTCGCCGGCAGGAAGACCTGGCTATCCGGAATGCCGGCCGCCTTCGCCGCGGCCTTCACATTGGCGATGTCGCGCTGCACGGCCTTGTCGCCGCGATACTTGACCGGGCCGACGCAGACCACCGGCGTAATCGGCACGATGGTGCCGCCCATCATCGCCTGCTTGAAATACTCCTGATAATATTCCGGGAAGGCCTCCACCTCCTTCTGGAACAGAACCATCTTCTGTCCCTCGCGTGGCTCAAAGCCCTCCAGCCGCTCCTGGATATAGGTGAAGAATCCGGGCTTCGAAAATTCGCCGTCGGTGACGATGTCAATGCCGCTGTCCTTCTGCTTCTGGACGCTTTGCTTCACGGCGTCTGCGAGGATCGTCTCGAACTCCTTCTCGTCGAACGGCTCGCCCGCAAACTTCTTCTTCATGATGTCGAGCAGCTTGTGCGGCCGCGGCAGGCTGCCGATATGGGTGGTCTGGATGCGGTCCTTGTTCTGCTGCAGCGTCACGATAGTCTCCCGTTTTAAGTCTGAAGTCAGCGCACCGGAGCGCGCCCGCCCTTGAGCGCGCCGGTGCTTTCGATCTTCGCCCATTCGCGCAGGAAGGAGCGATAATACGGCAGGTTCTTCTGCCAGATCGAATTGATCGCCATCCCGCGGATGACATAGAGCGTCGACATCATGACGAAGGATGCGTCAGCCTCGCTGTAGCCGGCGCGCATGAAGGCCTTCAGCCAGATCTCGTTCATGGTCTTGCGGTAGTCATGCATGAAGGCGTCGAACGGCGCGTTCATCAGCGGATCGCTGCGCGCTGGGACCATCATCTCGATAGTGGGGATGAAGGACGAACCGAGATAGACCTCTTCGCAATCGGCGATGAAGGCTTTCAGCGGGTTTGAGCGGGCCGTCGCGCTGTTCGCGGCCTTGCGGCCGTTTTCGATATGCCGTCCGTAAATATAGGCACCGGCTGCGATCACCAGCTCCGCCTTGGTGGAGAAATGATGCATCAGCGCGCCGTTGGAAAATCCGGCGCGCGCGGCGACTTCCTTGGTGGTGAGGCCGTGATAACCGCGCTCCTGCAAAAGCTCGATGGTTGCCCGCAACAGCTTTTCGCGCGCGAGTTTCGAGCGTGATTCCTGGGTGCGCCGGGGTGGACGACGCGCGCTGTCGGCCTGCGTCGGACGCAGCGCCCGCGGCGAGCGGCGCAGATCGGGACGCGCGGATGCGCTCCGTCTCATCGCAGTCCTCCCTTGGCCAGGCTCTTCTGCGTCCTGTTCGCGCGAACCGACGCGGTCTGCCGTGCGCAAGCGCCATGCAGTCCGTTGCGGCGGATCATGCCGGACGCGAGCGTGGAGTCAAGTTACATAACGGCCGGTCGGTATGTTTATCGAGGCGCCATGCCGGAAAAGGTCGCGCCACCGCACTATTTCAGCTGCGCGCGCGCGGTCTCGACGCGCGATTCGCGCAGGAATTCCACGAAATCGGTGCCGCCGGTGCCGGTCGTGCCCGGTCCGGCAGGATCCGAGCCGGGATCGCGCGCCGCCTGCTTGACGATATATTGCGACGTCAGACCGATATGCTTTCGGCGAAACGCGTCGGCTGCGGCGATGCAGGCGTTGTAAGCCTCGTGCAGTCGGGGTGTGCCGCGCGAGGCGCGCTCGCGGATGCTGCTGCGCCGGCGCAAGGCCGCAACGAAGGCGCGATGCTTCCGCGGCATGTATTGCAGCATCGCCTCGAGAAAGTCGCGCGTCGCCGCGTGTTCATGCCGGATGCCGAGGGCCGCGTCGACCGATTGCAGGAGCGCGCTTTGCGCGGCGCTGCCGCCGGCAAAAACCTGCGGCGGCGTATCGGCGCCGGCATAGACGACGCCGGGCGCGGGCCAGCCTGCGAGAAAAGGGCGGATGCGGTGATAGAACACGTACGGATCACAGCTTTCGGCCATGCGCATCAGCGCCGCCGTCATCTGCCGGATGCCGGTCTCCAGAGCGGCGAGATGCATTGCGAGCGCGGCCTCGTCGCCGGTCTCGGAGGCGGCGACGGCGTCCGCCAGCGCCACGACCGCCGGTGCGCCGGCGAGTTCAACGCCGAGCGTTGCGAGATAGAACCATTTCTCGTCGAACGATCCAGTGAAGGTGAACTGGGTGTCGACATTGTCGAGCGCCAGCGGACGCGACCGGTCGAGCCTGCGCCAGTTGTTCAGCACGAGGGTCGCATGCATCACGATGGGCGGACGTCCAAGCCGCCGCGACACCGCCAGAAACGGCGTTGCGATATTGCGGGGCAGGGTGAAGTCCGGTTCGGCGCCGCACCAGACATGGGCCATGGTCAGCGCCGACAGGATCAGGCAAGCGCGTTCCTGCTCGCCCTCGCCGGCGAGCGCACTGGCATCGAGTTCGGGAATGCCAGCGATCCAGCGCCGCGCCTGCCGGTTCATGATCAAGGCCGGCAGAATCGGGACGATCTCGTCCCATGCGGCAAAACCCGGCGGCAGCGCATCGAGCGGTTCGACATCGGGCACAAAGCCGCGGACGCGGCTGACGCCGTAAGCGGCAATGTCGAGGGATCGCGGCTCAGTCATGGGATCGGTCGATGACCCAAAAGGTCACGCATCATACACCAAGCACGCAAAGCGGATTGCCAGCCGGTCGGGCGTCATGTGCCCGGATGGCCGTCAGGAGGTCTGCGCGGCTGGCTCCGGCTCGCGTTCCCGCACGATCAGCGCGTCACTCGGCAGTTCGGCCATGATCTCCTTTGCGACGCTGCCAACGAAAATCTCGAACAACGCGCTTCGCCCTTCGGTTCCTAGCACCACGAGGTCAATGTGCCGCTCGGTGCAATAGTCGCGCAGCAGGCTGTCGGGCCTGCCGAATTCGATCAGCGGGCGCGCATGGTCGCGGATCGCTTTCGCGGCCGGGCTGGCATCGACGAATGCCTTGTAGTCCCGCTCAAGGTTGAGTCGCACTTGTTCGCGATAGGCCCGGGAGTCGTTGACGAGCCCCTTCATCGGCGGATCGTAGGCGTGGAAAATCGTGAGCTTCTGGCCGGGAAAACAGGCCAGCGCCATCTCCAGTGAATGCCGTGAGGCCGCGGAGAAATCGGTTGCGACAACGATATTGCGATAGGCCTGGAGGGCCCGGTTCTTTACGACAAGGACCGGCACGGTCGAAATCCGGAGCAATCGATCGACGGTGCCGCCGAGGATGAACCGCCCGAACGGTTCGTCGCGCGCAACCCCGGTAATGATGAGGTCGCAGCCCCGCGCCTCCGCCGTGCGACGAATGGCGTCGGCCGCATCGCCTTCCTCGATAACGAGATGGGCTGACTGCGCCACCGGCCCGACATCTTCGATCAGCCGTCTTTGCGCTTTCGCGAACGGGTCCGCCGGACGCCGCCATGACGGCACGAGCACGTCGGACGCGCCGTAGTGCACATCCTCGAGGACGTGCAGGATGACGAGTTCGGCTTTCCATTGATCTGCGAGAAAGACCGCGCGGTCCAGGGCCCGATCGCAGCGCGCGCTGAGATCGGTCGCAAGCAAAATGGTCTGTGGCGTCTTACCCGTCCATCGCGGCTCGTTCATCGCTTGTCCGTCCTTTCAGGTCCGCTCTCCTCAAGCGGGAGCGGCAAGCATTATCGCACGGATGCCGCTGCAACAATTCGCCGCTCCGACAATCCGGCTCCTTGAGCCCTGCAGGAGCCATGCCCGGAGGCCCATTCGAGCTGGGAAACCTCTACGCCGGGGCTGGGCGCTCCGCCATCCCGGTCGGCCGGCACACGTGCGGACTGGCCGCCAAGGAAAAGGCCGCAACCCGGATGCGGCTGCGGCCTTGTCCAAACCTCGACGCCTGCGCGCAGGCGGCCAATCGCAATCCTAGTTCGCCTTCGCCTTGTCGAAATAGCGAAGGTCGAAATACTTCGACGGATCGGTCAGCTGCTTCTTCGGCTCGCCATACTGGCTGCGCAGTTGCAGCACCGTCTTCACGCCGTCGACATCCAGCACCGCGCCGCGGGTGAAGCCCTTGCTCGGATGCAGCAGCACATCATAGGAACGCGCCGCCTGCTCCTCGGTGAGATTTTGCTGATGCTTGCGCAGGATGGCGATGGCTTCCGCCTTGTTGGCCGGGTCGAACAGCCAGTCCAGCGCCGCCCGGTAGCCGCGGATATAGCCGATCAAGTCCTTTTCGTTCTCCTTCGCCCAGCCGCGGCGGGTCGCGCCGACGAGACCCTGGTAATGGCCGAGCGCATCGTCGGCATTGGCGAGCCGCTTGAAGCCCTGGGCCTCCGCGCCGACCTCGAAGGGCGAGATCAGCAAGGTCGCGGCATGCTCCTTCTTCAGCAGCGCCTGATAACGCTGCACCACGCCGCCGGCGCTGACGAATTCGACATCCTCATGTTTCAGGCCGGCATTTTCCAGAAGCTTGCGCAGCACGAATGCGTAACCGGTGGTCAGCGCGTCGACTGAAATCTTGCGCCCTTTGAGGTCGGCGGTGTCCTTCACGTCGGGAGTGGCGACAAGGCGGAGAAAGCCGTTGTCGCCGCCCATGAAGGCGAAGATATCCGGCTCGACCTCGGTCTTGGTCGCGCCCTGGCCCTCGCTATAGGCAATGACGTTGTCGATCGCCGTCATGGCGATGTCGAACTTGCCTTCGATCAGACCCTTGAGCTGGAACTGCGAGTTCGGGGTCGGCACCACCTTCACTTCGACGCCGTTTTTCGCGAAGAAGCCCTTGTCCTGCGCCACCCAGATCGGCCAGTTGAAGCCGCCGGGGAAGACGATCACCTCCAGCGTCTTTGCGCCTTGCGCCGATGCCGTTGTTGCGCCGAGTGCCATGAGTAGTGCTCCGAACAAACCAGCAAATCTCAATTGTCGCATCGTTTCCACCCTTGTTGCGTTATGGTTCAGCTAGACTCCAGATTATCAGGCGATCTCCATATGCAATGCGCCGACGCCTTCGGCGGTGGCGATCACGGTGTCGCCCGGATGCAGGAATTCGCCGCGCGGCAGGCCGACACCGGCCGGTGATCCGGTCAGGATCACGTCGCCCGGCTCGAGCGTGACGAACTGGCTGATCGCGGCGATCTGCTCGTCGATACGGTAAATCATGCCGGCCGTCGAGGCGTCCTGCTTGGTGACGCCGTTGACCGATAGGGTGATCCGCAGATCGTGCGGATCGCGGATGAAGGCCTCGGGCGTGATGACGGGACCGAGCGGCGTGGTGCCATCCTGGCCCTTGCCAAGCAGGAAGTCGGCCTTGAAGAAATAGTCCTTCGGAAAGAAATAGTCGCGCGCGGTGTAGTCGACGGAGACCGAATAGCCGGCGACGCCGGCCATGGCGGCGGCCCGGGTCACCTTGCGCATGCGCGTGCCAATGATGACCGCAAGCTCGACCTCCCAGTCGAACTGCGAGCAGCCGTCCGGGATGTGAACCGTGCCGGGCCCGGTCAGCGCGGTGGTTGGCGGCTTGATGAACATCACCGGCCGTTCGCCCTTGGGGATCACCGCATTCATCTCGCGCAGATGATCCTCGTAATTGGCGCCGACCGCGATCAGCTTGTTCGGAAACTGGATCGGCAGCGCCAGATCGGCCTCGGATGCGGGGATCGCGAAGGATTTCGCGATCCGCCCCCCGGCGCAGGCCGCCGCGAAGTCCTGCAGGACAGGAAACGCGACCGGCCAGTTGACGAAGACACCCTTGATGTCGGTGTCGAGCCCGGCAATTCCCGCATGTGCGGCGGCAGCGAGCGGCCAGTAGGCGTCGCCCTGGCCGATGGCCGGTATCTGCACCGCGCCGACGCGCAGGGTGGCGAGTGTGAACGCTGTGCTCATGCTTCGATGCAATCTGGGGCAGGGTAGGTGTAAAACTAAATCGGTTGCAGCGGATTCGGTCGCTCCCTCTCCCCTGCGGGGAGAGGGTTGGGGTGAGGGGGGACACATCTATCGATCACGTTTAACCCCTCACCCGGATCGCCGCACGCGCGGCGATCCGGCCTCTCCCTATGGGAGAGGTGGTTTGGACTCAGCCGAGCCGTTCGATGCTACATCGACGTGTTATGAATGGCAGCATCACATCATCACTTCCGGAATCGGCGAGCGGTTCCACTCGTCGGCGGAATACGGATCGGTCACCGGCCAGGCGCGCGGCGTATAGGTGGCGTCGTTGAGGATGATCTCCTCTTCGGCCGAATATTCGATGATCGAGCCGGTATAGTCGTTGAAGTAATAGGCGATGTTGTGGCCCGGGCCGTGGCGCACCGGCCCCCACAGCAGCTTCACCTGGCGGCCCTGCTTCATGCGCTCGTAGGCGGCATGGATAGCCTGCGGATTCTTCAGCGTGAACTGCACGTGATGCAGCCCGTCATATTGCGAGCGGGCGACCGCATAGCAGTGGAACAGCGTATGCGAGCGGAAGAAGCCGAGCACCGGAATGCCGTCCGGCGCGACGATGCGGGCGGATTCCTTCAGCCCCATCACCTTGGAGGCGAATTCGTACCCGCCGCGCACATCGGTCGCGCGCACCACCACGTGGTCGAAACAGATCGGGGCGGGCGCCGATTGCGGTGCCGAGACCGCCGCGGCCATCGGCACCGGCGTGTTGACCCCGGTGGTCAGTTCGATGGTCTGTCCGCTCGGATTGCGAAATCGCAGCGCCGGGCCGTGGCGCCACAGCGGCGACTGATCGAGCCGTTCGGACGGAATATGCGATTGCTCGAGCAGCTCGGCGGCCGCCAGCAGATCGTCAATGTCGTGCACGACATAAGAGACATGGTCGACGCGGCCCTGCTGCCCGCGCGTATAGACCAGCGAATAGGGATCGAGCCCGTGGCCGCTGAGATAGTGCCGGCCGTCCTTGTCCACATGCACGAGATAGAAGCCCATATTGTCCTGGGCGAACCGCGCCGCGGCGGCCGGATCGTCGGCCTGCAGCGCGATGTAATTCGCCCGGTCGATGCCGAGCGGTCGGGCCGCATTGAAGGGGCCGAAATACTGCGCGGGGGAATCCGCGGTCTGAAAATTGTCCATTGTCGATGTCCTTGCTCTTTTCCCTGCCGGTTTCGCTGTTGCTCCGCCGGTCAGCCGGCGACCTTCTTCTCTTTCGAAATATCGTCGATGACCTCGATCACCGCCGCGACGTCGTGGTCGCCAAGACCACGCTTGATGCCCCGCTCGAACAGGCTGGATGCCAGGTCGAACATCGGCGTCGCCGCGCCGGCGCTGCCCGCCATGTCGCCGATATAGTCGAAATAGTGCGACAGCATTTCGAACGTGCCCTGCGGCGGCAGAAAGTTCTTCTGCACCATGCGCGGCGCGCGGATCGGGAACAGCACGGAGCCGCCGGAGCCGGCGGAGATCGCCTTGATCATCATGTCCGGATCGAGCCCGGCTTTCAGGGCGAGCGATACCGCTTCGCCGATCGCCGCGGTGTTGATCGTGACCAGCATATTATTGATGAACTTGATCTTGCTGGCGGCGCCGAACGGCCCGAAATACATGCAGATTTCGGCGAAGGTCTTCACCACCGGCTCGATCGCCTTGCAGGCCTGCTCATCGCCGGCGAGATAGATCGGCGCCTTCTTCGCCATCACCATGCCGGGCGTGCCGCTGACCTCGCCGTCGAGGAAAACCGCGCCTTTTTCGGCAAGCCGGGCCACCTGGCGCTCCTTGGCGGGCAGGGGGTGCGAGCCGAGTTCGGCGACGATCTGTCCCTTGCGCGCTGACTTCAGCAGGCCGTCGGGCCCGGTGACGACCTGATCGAGCGAGTCGCCGCCCGGCAGGCAGGAGAAGATGATGTCGGCTTCCTCGGCGATCTGCGCGGGCGAACGCGCCGGCACGCCACCGGCCTTTTCAAACTCCGCCATCGAGCTGCGGCGATAGCCGAGGACGCGGTAGCCGCCGCTGATCAGATGCTTGCTGATCTCGGTGCCGATCTTGCCGACGCCGATGAAACCGATGGTCTGCATAATGCTCCTCCAGGCGATATTCGTCTTGTGCTCAGCGCATGCCGAGCGTGCATTCGGCGAAATTCAGCGTGACGGTCATGGAGCCTTCCATGAAAATCCATTCCTTCACGTCGAAATCGCGCAATCCGTGCAGATAGAACGGGTCCTTTTCGGCGAGGCTGCGTGCCTCCGCAGCGCTCGCCACGTTGAACAGAGCCATGCCATTGCCGGTCGGCGCGCCGTTCTCGTGCATGATCGGACCGGCGGCGAACAGGACGCCGGTGCGCGCCAGCCCGGTCATGTATTCGAAGTGATCCGGCAAGAGGGGCCCGAGTTTGTCCGCTGGCACCTTGCTGACGTAGGTGACCATGTAGAGCTTCTTGCGCAGCATGCGGCTGGTGAGTTGCGCAACCTGCTGCTGCAGCGTCGGCGCGGCCGAGGGCGCCGCAGGCTGTGCAAGCGCCGTGCGCGCCGGCCGCTCGGGCCGATTGGCAATGCGCAAGAGCCGGACGGCGTCGCCCGCCGTCCGGCCCCTTCGATCGCGCAGCGGCCGCTGCTTATTTCTTCTTGGCCGCTTCATATGGGTAGATGAGCTTGCCGTTCGCATATTCGGGAGGCCAGATCACAACCCAGTTTTTCGGATCGACGGTCTGGCCGATCTCATTGCCGGTGATGTTCTGCCACTGGGTCAGAAGCGGCCGGGGCTTCGCCCATTCGCCGTTCTTGCCGAAAGCCACGTCGCCGGCGATCGTCTTGAAGGTGTTGCCGCGGATGAAGTCGGCGATCTTCTGATGATCGAGGCTCTTGGTGCCTTCGACCGCCTGCGCCAGCACCTGCCCGGCGGAATAGCCGTAAGGCAGGAACGTATAGCCGAACGGATCGATCTTCTTGCCCTTGGCGCGCTCGCGGTATTTGGCGAAGACCTCGGCCGAGCCGGGAATCTTCTCCAGGAAGCTCGGCACGAACACGTCGGCGGCATTGACATAGCCGTTCATCAGCGGTCCGAGCTGAACCCGCAGCGGCGTTGCCAGGAGGCCGATCATGGTGCCGCCCATCAGCTTGGGCGCAAGCTCCGCCTCGGCCGCCGCGCGGATGAAGCCGACGGTGTCGGGTGGATAGGAGCTGACGAACACGATGTCGGGATTGGCGGCCTTGACCGCGCGCACCACCGGGGTGAGATCGGTGACGGTCGGCGGATAAAGCCGGTCATAGACGATTTTCAGGCCGGCCGCCTTGGCGTTGGCGCGCGCGCCGTCGGTGGCGTTCTTGCCGAATTCGGCGTCGGCGCCAAGGATGGCGATGGTCTTTGGCTTCGGGTCCTGCGCCGCGGCGATTTCGAAGAAACCGCGGGTGAATTCGTGCACGGCGTTCTCGCCATACGGGATCATCGAGAAGTAATTCTTGTAGTTGATCTCGTGATTGGCGGCGATGCCGAGAATGCCGATGGTGGTGAGATTGCGCGGCGCGAGGGCCGGCAAAGCGGCGGCGATCACGTTGGTGCCGTAGGGTCCAAGCAGGAGGTCGACTTTGTCGACATCGATGAGCTTGGAATAGATGCCCGGTGCGTTCGCGGGCGAGCCCTGGTCGTCATAATAGACGAGTTCGACCGGACGCCCGAGCAGCCCGCCCTTGGCGTTCACGTCATCGCGCCAGATTTCCAGCGCAAGCAGAACCTGCTGGCCGGCCGGGGCGGTGTTTCCGGTCAGCGTCATGCTGAATCCGACCTTGATCGGATCCTTGGTCTGAGCCGCCGCGGGCGTGGCGGCAGCCATGAAGGCCGCCGCCGCGCATGCGGCCAGCGTCTTGACGATCGTCATGTGTTCACTCCCTCGAGAACTATCGTGTTCTTCGGCCTGCATTGTGCAGGCCGTTTTGATTGCGGTCCAGCGCCGAGAAATTCCAGCCCCTTGTTGCAGACGCTACACTAAGCCGCGGCGGCGCAACTACGCCGCGCGCCGCTCGCGATGCTTGCCCACGAAGTTGGGCGCCACTTCGCCCATGAAGCGGTCCATCTCTTCTTTCACCTGATTGTGCGGCTTCATGCCCACGTTGAAATAGAGGATGACCTCGTCGAAACCGGCGGCCTCCACCTTCTTGAGGATTTCGGTGATGCGCTCGGAATTGCCGATCAGCACCGAATTCTCGGTCAGGTCTTCGGGCTTCACGGTCTTGAGCCGCGACACCATGTCGATGAAGTAGCGATAGCTCGGCGGGGCGGTCTTGGGGTCGCCCGGAAGCGACGGGATGACGCATTCCTGGTAGTAGCGGATTTGCCGGGCGCGCTGCGCCTGCTCCTGCGCGGCATTGTCGGCGAAATGCGTGAAATAGCTGCACATCAGCCGGCCCGGCTTGTGACCGTATTTGACACAGGATTCGTGATAGAGATCGGACACCTGCTTGAGCCCGCCGAAGCTCATCGCCGCGGCGAAGGGGGCGACGATCAGGCCGCAATTGAGCCGCGCCGCAAGTTCGATCGAGGGCTTGGAGAATGACGCGACATACAGCGGCATCGGGTTCTGCAGCGGCTGCGGCGTAATCGCAACGTCCTCGAACTGGTAGTGCTTGCCCTTGTGGTCGATGCGCTTGCCGCCCGAGCCCCACAGCTTGCGCAGGATTTCCACACCTTCGTCGAAGATCGACTGATTGTCCTCGAACGACACGTCGAACGGCAGATATTCGCGCCGATCGTAGCCGCGGCCGGCGGCGAAATCGACGCGTCCGCCGGAGAGAAGGTCGAGCGTCGCCCACTGCTCGGCGACCCGGATCGGATGATGCAGCGGCAGAACGGTGACGGCAGGCGCAAGCCGGATATGCTTGGTCTGGGCGGCGATATAAGCCAGCACCATTTCAGGCGACGAATTCACGCCGAGCGAATTGAAGTGATGTTCACCGATCCATGCCGAATGCATGCCGAGCTGGTCGGCATAGAGTGCCTCGGCGGTGGGATCCTGCACGAAGGTGTTGCCGTCGCGCGTATTGCCCTCGTAGTGATTGTCCGACAGCGTGAAATAGCCAAATTCCATCCGAACTCTCCGTTTGATGAGCGCTGTTGTTGTCGCCCGCGAATGCCACGGGCCGTCAGGCGACCGGCACCACCCAATCGATGCCTTCTCCAAGCCCGACGGTGTATTGGCCGTTCTGATAGAGCAGCGGCGCAACCTGGCCGCGGACCGCGACGTGATGCACCTTGCCGATCACGATCGAATGCGTGCCGTAGCTCGCGACCGCGTCGGCCTCGCAGAAAATATTCGCCTGAGCCGGAATCAGGAACGGCAACTCGTCATCATCGCTGGCCCATTCGCCGCACAGGAAACGGTCCGTGCCTTGCGAGCGGCCGCTGAACGCGTCGGCTATTTCGATCTGGTGGGCGTGAAGGATATTGACGCAGAAGCGCCCCGAGCGGATCACCGGGTCGTGCAGCCGCGAGGCGCGGTTGACGCAGAACAGCAGCGAGGGCGGGGCCATGGAAACCGATGTCACCGAAGTCACGGTAATGCCGTGGCGCACGCCGTTATGCACCGTCGAGATCACGCTGACCGCACTGGTCAGCCGGCGCATGGCATTGCGGAAATTGCCGCCGAGATCAGACGAGACATCATTCATGGTGCGCTCCCGGGCAAGCCGCTGGCGGCTCTTGTTGTTATCGTTTCAACACACCATAATTGCATTTGCAATAGTTGTAAATGCACTATTGAGACAGCAAGGCTGACCTTTTGACACGGCGCTTTGGCGTTGCGTAAGAGCAGAGAAAGCCTGCAGGAGCGCGGAATGGCCGACCGCCCGCATCTCGAACTGTCCGATTATCTGCCGTATCTGATCAACCGGATCGGCGCGGCGTTTGTCGCCGGCTATGAGCCGGAACTGGCCCCACACGGCGTCTCGATCGCGATGTGGCGGGTGTTGGCCGGGCTGTCCACACACGGCAGGCAACGCCAGATCGACGTTGCGGAATCGACGTCGATCGTGTCGACGATGTCGCGGCTCATCACCCGCCTGGTCGGCCTCGGCCTGGTCAGCCGCACGCGCTCCGACACCAACAATCGCGAGGTCAGCGTGGAACTGACACCGAAAGGGCGGGCGCTGGTGAACCGGCTGATCCCGCGCGCGCGGGAGCTTGAAACCCAGGCGCTTGCCGGCATCCCCGCAACCGATCTTGCGATCACGCGCGAGACGCTGCGGCGGATGTACCTCAACATGACCGCGGGAAGCGTGCCCGGCGGGGCGGAGGCTTCGGCAGAAGCGCCGCCGCGGAAGCTCGCGAAGAACGGGTGATCGCGACCCACCCATCTTGAGCTGGCCGATTACGGGTCATGTCCGGTCAGCGCCACGGCTGTCGGTCATGGCTACTTGATCTAGCGCAAGGAGCCATTGCCCCGCGCAGGCGATCTTTCATGCAAAACGGAGGACGCGGATGAAGGCGCGCGATGTCATGACGCGGCCGGTCGTCTCGATCGATTCCGACGCGCCGATCAGCGTCGCGATCCGGCTGATGCTGCAAAAGAAGATCAGCGGTCTTCCGGTGGTGGATTCCGCCGGGAACCTGGTCGGGGTGGTGACCGAAGGCGATTTTCTGCGCCGCGCTGAAACCGGTACCGAGCATGAGCAGCCGCGCTGGCTGGAATTCCTGATGGGGCCGGGCGCGCTCGCCGAAGACTATGTCCGCTCGCATGGCCGCAAGGTCTCCGAGGTGATGACGCGCGGCGTCAAGACCGTGGAGGAGACGACGCCGCTCAAGGATGTCGTGACGCTGATGGAGCGCAACCACATCAAGCGCGTGCCGGTCCTGCGCGACAAGACGCTGGTCGGAATCGTGACGCGCGCCAATCTGTTGCGAGCGCTGGCGAGCTACCTACATTCGGTGACCGAGTCGGCGGGTGACGACATCGGCATCCGCGAGACGATTCTGCGCGAGTTGAACAGCAAAAAATGGGCGCCCGTGGCAACAGTCGATGCGATCGTGCGCGATGGCGTGGTCACGCTGTCCGGCTTCGTGCTCGACGAACGGCAGCGCACGGCGCTCAAGGTGCTGGTCGAGAATGTGCCGGGCGTGAAGGGCGTGCACGACGATCTTGTGTGGGTCGATCCGATTTCGGGCGCGACCATAACACCGGAAGAAAAGGAGAGAATGCGGAACCAGCATTGAGTTCTTTCGTTGAAAGGTCAGCGCGTAGTGCGCGCAGAGGGCTGTGGGCGAAAGTGTGAAGAGGAGAGCGTCATGAGTTTGAGGTCTCTTGTTCCGGTTGGCCGTGGCCGCAACGCAACCACCTACCATCCGTTCGCGGGCATTCATCGCGAACTCGACCGCATGCTTGAAGACTTCGGACGTGGGTTTTCGAGCTTCGAGTCGATGCCGGAGGCGATGTCGCAGGTGCTGACACCGGCGACCGACGTGGTCGAAACCGACAAGGAGATACAGATCACGGCGGAATTGCCGGGCCTTGAGGAAAAGGATGTCAAGATCGATCTGTCCGATAACGTTCTGACCATCCGCGGCGAGAAGAAAGCCGAGAAGGAGGAAAAGGATCAGAATTACCGGATGATCGAGCGCACTTATGGCTCCTTCCGGCGCTCACTCGAATTGCCGCCGGGTGTGGATGCGGGGGCAATCACGGCGACGATCGCAAACGGCGTCCTGAAGGTCACCGTTCCCAAACCGGCTCCGGCGCAAGCCAAGAGCATCGAGGTCAAGCCCGCGAAATAGCAGGCGCCTTGATCGTGCCGGCAGAATGCCCCGCCCGGCTGCTGCGGGGCATTCTTTTTTGTGTGTCAGTGATCGCGCTGCACCGATGATCCGGCGCAAACACGACCGCGGAAGCGACAGCGCGCAGGCGCCTCGGCATCGGGTTGCGAAGAGCGGGTGAGGGGAGCCGTTCGCCGCGTTCGCGGGCGCGCACCCTACCGCGGCGTTCATGGTGCAGCGCAGCTGGAGATTGCACCTCGCTCTTTCTGGGACTGGGCAGCGCATGCGAGGGACGCAATAATCCCGCTGGACTGAAAGCCGGGAGATCGCCATGTTGCATCGCGCCGAACAATCCAGTTTGCCCAACCGCCGCACGTTCATGACCGTAACCGCCGGAGGCGTCCTCGCCGCCTCGCAAGCCATCGCCCAGACTCAAGCCCCGTCCGCGAATGCGCCGAAGGGCCCGCCGGTGTGGCTCGATCTCGACCAGAAGGCGCTCGACGACGCCTACGACCAATCGAAATACGCCCCGAATATCCGTCAGATCGTCAGCCGCTATCGTACCAACAGCGAGTTGACGCGCGCGCAGCTTGGCGCCCCGAGGCGGCTCAGTTATGGCGCGACGCCGATCGAAGGGCTCGATCTTTATGCGACCGCAAAGCCGAATGCGCCGATCCAGGTGTTCCTGCATGGCGGCGCATGGCGCGCGGAACTGGCGCAATATTACGCTTTTCCGGCCGAGATGTTCGTCAATGCCGGCGCGCATTACATTGCGGTCGATTTCAACAACGTGCTGGAAAAGAACGGCGATCTGATGCCGATGGCGGAGCAGTGCCGCAGCGCCGTCGCCTGGATCTACAAGAATGCCGCAAGCTTCGGCGGCGACCCCAATCGAATCTATCTGTCCGGGCATTCCTCCGGCGGTCATCTCGCCGGCGTGGTCATGGTGACCGACTGGGAGAAGGATTTCGGCGTGCCGAAAGACGTGGTGAAGGGGGCCCTGATCGTATCCGGCATGTTCGATCTCAAGCCGGTGCGGCTGTCGGCGCGTTCCGGATACATCAAGTTCACCGACGCGATGGAGCACGCGCTGTCTTCCCAGCGCCACCTCGACAAGCTCAATGCGCCCGTGGTGGTCGCTTATGGTTCGCTGGAGACGCCGGAATTCCAGCGCCAGAGCCGCGACTTTGTTGAGGCGGTGAAGAAGGCCGGCAAGTCCGCGGACATCATCCGGGGCGAAGGCTACAATCATTTCGAGATCGCCGAAACGCTGGCCAATCCCTACGGGTTGCTCGGCCGCGCCGCGCTCGCGCAGATGAAGCTCGCGCCGGCTTAGCATCCTTGCGGTGTCATTGAACCGGCCGATGCGGCCTTTTGTATCATTCGATGCAAAGTCGCGCGGTCTGCGACTTTTCGTTAATGCATCGCCCCTGCCGCGGCTGGTAGGCTTGCGCAGGGAGTTATCAGGAGATGCTGGGCGACTGGCTGCGCAAGATCACCGACCGCGCCTTTGCGCCGCTGTCGGCGAGCGCCTTTGCGTTTGCGGCCGCATGCGTCGCGCTCGCAACGGCCGTTCGTTATGCACTCGGTTTCCTCGATCCGGGCATGTTGCCATTCGCTGCGCATTTTCCCGCGGTCCTGGTCGTTGCGCTGCTTGCCGGTGTGGCGGCCGCAATTTTCGCGACGCTGCTGTCCATCCTCACGGCGATCCCGCTGTTCGGCGCGCCCGGGCCGGTCACCTCGCTCGAACTGATCAACAGCATATTCTTCGCGCTGTCGTGCCTGCTGATGATCGTGGTGGCGGAGGCCTGCCGTCAGCTTCTGTCGCGCTACAAGATCCAGGAAAAGCAGAAGAACCTGATGGTGCGCGAGCTGGAACATCGCAGCAAGAACACCTTTTCCGTGGTGGAATCGATCGTGTTGCAGACGCTTGCGCATGACCCGCAGACCGCTCGCGTCATCACCGGTCGCATTCGCGCGGTGTCCTCGACCAATGACATCATCAGCCATGCCGCCAATCTGCAGCCGGACCTGCACACGCTGATCCGCGCGAAATTCGAGCCGTTCGGAAATTTCCGCGCCAGCCTGCGCGGCGGCGATGTCAAGCTGCCGGCGGACGCGGCGCGCAACCTGTCGCTGGTGTTCCACGAACTCGTCACCAATGCGATCAAGCATGGCGCGCTGTCGCGTCCCGAAGGCCGGATCGAGATTGCGTGGAGCGCCGATGACGCAAAGCTCACGATCGACTGGATCGAGCGCGGCGGACCGCATACCTCGCCGCCCGAGCAGCGTGGCTTCGGAACGCGGCTGGTGATGGGCTGCATGAAGAGTCTCGGCGGGCGGGTCGATGCCGAATTCCCGCCCGAGGGGCTGGAATGCCGGCTGACGATTCCCCGCAGCGCAATCCTCAACGGTCAGGGCGCCGCCAGCGGCCAGAATAGTGCGATCAGCGGTACCCCGGCCACCACAACATAGATCGACAGCGGCAGGCCGAGTTTCCAGTAATCGGTGAAGCGATAGCCGCCCGCGCCCATGACCAGCGTGTTCGACTGGTGCCCGATCGGCGTGAGAAAATCGCAGGCCGCTCCGATCGCGACAGCCATCAGGAACGGATCGGGCGACATCCCGAGACTGGACGCGAAACTCGCCGCGATCGGCCCCATCACCAGCACGGTCGCTGCGTTGTTGAGGAACGGCGTCACTGCGAGCGCGGCGATCATGATCAGCGCCAGCGTCCCGTGCGGCGGCAGCGCGCCGGCTGCCGCCGACAGCCAGCCGGCGATTACTTCGGTCGCGCCGGTTGTGCGCAGCGAGTCCGACAGCGGGATCAGGGCGGCCAGCATGACGAGGATCGGCCACTCGATCGCGTCATAGGCTTCGCGCAGGCTGAGCGACTTCACCAGCACGATCAGGGCCGCCGCGGCGAAGAAGGCGACCGCGACCGGCACGATATGCAAGGCGACCAGCAGCATTGCGACGGCGAGGATGATCACCGGGATGAAACCGCGCCGTCCGCGGCCGAGCGACAGTCCGCGCTCGGCAAGCGGCAGCACCCGCAGCGCGCCGAGCGTCTCCGGCATGGTCTTCAGATCGCCGCGCAGCAGGATGACGTCGCCCTCCTGCAGGCGCACCGAACGCAACTGACGCGAAATCCGCCGGCCGGCGCGGCTGACCGCAAGCAGATCGGTCTGAAAGCGATCGTAGAGGCGCATGCGCGACGCCGTGGTGCCGACCAGGGCAGAATCGGCGGTGACGATCGCTTCCATGACGCCGACATCATCG
>JBIQKQ010000030.1:2914-9518 GCA_044506365.1 Hyphomicrobiales bacterium | reverse complement strand
GTGTCGCTCTCCTTCCTGACCGCGTCGCCTGCAAGCGTGAGCTTGGCAGCGCCGACGGTCCGCTCCAGCGCCGCGGGTTCGCCGCGAAGGATCACCGTGTCGCCGCTGCGCAGCTTGGTATTGCCGCTCGGCTGCGACTTGCGCGTATTGCGGCTGAGGATCGCCAGCACCTCGACTTCGCCGTCGCCGAGCGTCTCGAGCTCCTTGACCGTCTTGCCGTCGAAGTCGCTATCGTCCGGCACGCCAGCCTCGGTGGTATAGCTTTCGAGGTTGAAAGCGGCATCCATGGTCGCCGCGCCCTTGCGTTCAGGCAGCACCCGCCAGCCCAAGCCGAGAAAGACGACGCCGCCGATCGCCAGCAGGATGCCGACCGGGGTGAAGTCGAACATGCTGAAAGGCTGGCCGAGGACCTCCTCGCGCACGCGCGACACGATGATGTTCGGCGAGGTGCCGACCAGCGTGACGATGCCGCCGAGCAGCGAGCCGAAAGCCATCGGCATCAGCATGGCGGAAGGGGGCGTGCCGGTCTTGCGCGCGAGCTGGAAGGCGACCGGCATCATCATTGCGAGCGCGCCGATATTCTTCACGAAGCCGGACATCGCCGCGACCACCGCGGTCAGGACAACTATCTGGATCGTCGGGGTGGTGAGCCAGGGCGCGACCGGACGCAGCGCCGCTTCGATCACACCGGAGCGCGCCACCGCGGCGCTCACCACCAGGGCGCTGGCGACGATGATGACGATGTCGTCGGAGAAACCGGAAAACGCCTTGTCCGTGGGTACGATACCGGCGGCAAGACCGGCGAGCAGCGCCACCACTGCCACCATATCGTAGCGCAGCCGCCCCCACACGAACAGCGCCATCATGGCGGCAAGGATGATGAACGAGAGGAGTTGGGGTGTGTTCATTCCGCGTCACGGTTCCGCGCGGATTGCAACGCGGGCGCGCGCATCCGGTTCCGGCTCCGTACCCCCGCTTGCAGGGCGAGGGAGCGCCACATCAGCCCGGATCGGCTGAGGGCTTGGTCTTGTCTGACATTGGGACAATCCCTCATTGGGACAATCCCTCAATCGCGTCTGCGGGCGGGATTGGATTGCGCGGCTCAGTTCATCGTGCTCGGCAGCCAGAGCGAAATCTGCGGAAAGGCGATGAGCAGCGTCATGATCACCGCCTCACATAGCAGGAACCAGTAGCAGCCGCGGAAGATCGTCTGCAGCGGGATCTGGTTGTTGAGCGCGCCGGCCACCACGTAGATGTTGAACCCGACCGGCGGCGTCAGAAGGCCGATGCCGATATATTTCACCACCAGCACGCCGAACCAGACGAGATCAAGGTTGAGCGCGGCGAACATCGGCACGAAGACCGGGATGGTCAGGAGGATCATGCCGAGCGGGTCGAGGAACATGCCGAGCACGAGATAGATCGCCGATATCGCGATCACCAGCAGCAACGGGTCGAGCGCCCAGGTGCCGACCAGATCGGTGAACAGCGCTGCGCTACCCGAGAGCGCGAGAAACTTGGTGTAGATCACCGCGCCGATGCCGATAAAGAACAATTGCGCCGTGGTGCCGACCGCGTCCTTGAAACTGTCGATGAAACCTTTCAGCGACAATCGGCGCTGGGCAACGCCGATCATGGTCGCCACCAGCGCGCCCACCGCGCCAGACTCGGTCGGCGACACGACGCCCCAATACAGACCGCCCATCACCGCCGCGATCAGGACGAGGATCGGCCAGATGTCGCGCAGCGATGCCCAGCGTTCCGCCCATTTCGCGTCGTCGCTCGCAAATCGCACCGGCGGGCCAAGCTTCGGATTGAGCCAGCAGCGTACCACGATCATGATCATGTAGACGCCGGCCGTGAGCAGGCCGGGGAGAACGCCCGCGAGCAGGAGCTTGGCAATCGAGACTTCGGCGAAGACGCCATAGACCACGAACAGGATCGAGGGCGGAATCAACGCGTCGAGCGTGCCGCCGGACGCGCAGACCCCGGTCGCGAGCGCCTTGTCGTATTTGTTCTTGAGCATTTCCGGCACGGCAAGCCGGGCCATCACCGCCGCCGCCGCGATGCTGGAGCCCGATGCCGCACCAAAGCCCGCGCAGGCCCAGTTGGTGGCGACCGCGAGCCCGCCGGGGAGGCTGCCGAACCAGGCATAGGCCGCGCGGAACAGCGCCGCGCCGATGCCGGAATTCGACGCGATCGCGCCCATCAGAAGGAACATCGGGATCGCCGACAGATCCCAGTTGGCCGCGAATACGAACGGGGTATCGCGCAAGACGCTCAGCGCCACGTTGAAATTGCGCAGATACCAGAGACCAAGGAAAGCAACCCCGCCCATCGCAACGCCGATCGGGACGCGCAGCCCGATCAGGATCAGCATCATCACGATGCTGGAGCCGGCAACCTGCAGCGTCGTCACGCGCCTTCCTCCACCGGATGGGAGGGCCGTTCGCGCGGGCCTTTAATGACATCGTCAATGATCTTGACGACGAGATAGATCAGCATCAGCGACGCCGCGATCGGCGGCAGCCAGCGGCTCGGCCAGACCGGAATGTAGGTGGTGCCGGCCTGCCAAACCTCCTGGATGCGGGTCTGGCCGATCGCCTGCGCTCCGGTCTGATAAGCAAAGACGCCGAGATAGAGAACCACAACGATTTTGACGACGACGTCGAGCCAGTAGGCGAAGTTCACCGGCAAGAGGCGCGTGAAAATGTCGACGGCGATGTGGGTGTCGTTGCGGGCGAGATAGGCCCAGGGCAGGTACGCCACGATCACCATGTAATAGGCCGAGACGACTTCCGTCGTGCCTTCGAGTGGGCGGCCGAAAAAGTAACGGCCGGTCACGTCGGCCGAGACATGCAGCATCATCAGGAAGCCGGCCAGAAGCCCGACCCACAGAAAAAGCTGGATCGGCCATTCGAGCCATTTGAGAAGGCGTTCGATCACCGTCGGGTCCGCGTCGCGCGTTAAGTTCTGGCCCGTCAACCCCCGGGGCTCCACCTCGGGGGTCCATCGTCTTGCAAGAAGATGAATTGCCGGGCCAAGCCCGGCAATGACGGAGCGCGTTAGAGCTTGTTGACGTCGACCTTGGAGAAGATCTCGCGGTTCAGCACCTCGACGAACTTGTTCACGTCGCGGCCGACCTCCGGCGAGATCTTGCGCCACTTTGCGAGGTTCTTCTCATAGGCGTCGATGATCGCACCGGGATCCTTCAGGCCGAAGCTCTTGCCGGTTTCGACGGTCTTGGCCTTTTGCACTTTCTGGAATTCGCTGGCGACCTTCTCGAAATCCGGATCGGGCTTGATCATCTGGACGCCCTTGTCCTTGATCACACTCGCGAGGCCTTCCTCGTTGGCGACCAGGAAGTTGCCGATCGCCATTTCGGCGCTGAGCTTCACCGCCTCGTCGAGATGAATCTTCTTCTGCTCGGGCGTGAGCTTGTTCCAGGTGTCCCGGTTCATGAAGAAGCCAAGCGCCGGACCGCTCAGACCAAGCGGCATGTCCGTGACATACTTCGCGAAGTCGGCATAACCGAAGGTCCGCAGCCAGTCGGCGATGCCGTGCTGGCAATCGAGGCCGCCGCGCTGCAGCAGGCTGACCGCTTCCACCAGCGTGGCGCCGACCGGCACCGCGCCGGCAAGTTTGAGCATTTCCGCGTTGCCGCCCGCGGCGCGCACGCGCTTGCCCTTGAGGTCGGCGAGCGACTTCACCGGCGTCGTGCAGGCGAGGAGATAGGCCGACGACGTCCAGCCGCCGAGCGTCACCGCGTTGAGCTTCTTGACCTCGTCAAGGCAGTCCGGACAGTTGAAATAGATCGTCTCCAGAACCGCGCCGGTTGCCGCGACCACGTCATTGTGGCCGAGCACGATCGTCGAATAGAGCATGAACATCGCCGGCACGGTGTTCGGCACATATTGCGGGATCGCAAGGCCAGCCTGGACCAGCCCATCCTTCACGCCGGTGAAGGTGGTCTTGCCGTCAACCAGCTGACCGCCGGCGACAAGCTTCCATTTCACCTTGCCGCCGGTCCTGTCCTCGATCGATTTGAGGATGCCGGGCATGACCTTGGCGTTCTGGTATTCGCGCGCCGGCGTCCAGCTTCCGTAGATCAGCTCCTGCGCGGCGGCGGGCTGCGCCAGCAACAGGCCGGCCGCGAGCGCGGCGCCGGCGAGTGTCATCGGGCGTTGGTTCATTCATTCCTCCCTGTGTCTCTTGCCGAGTTTGGAATCCGGTCTTGGATGCGCAGGCTATAGTTGGATGTCCAACAATTCAATCCGCATCCCGCATAAAGTCCGGGCAAAGAGGACAGATCGCCGGGGCGCATGCCGGGCGATGCGGCCTCATCCTATAGTCGCATGCAGCAGGCAACATGCGCAGCGCGCGTCTTCCCCTGATGGGGCGAGGTCCGGGAGGGCTCTATTGTCATCGGGCGAACCAGGTTTTGACCCCCAGCCTCTGGCTGCCTTCGCAGGCGAAGGAGTCGACCTTTGCGTTTTCAGGGAGAGGTAAGAAGATTACCCGGGACGCCGATCGGCCGGCTCACCAGCTTCGCGGTGAAAGTCAGCGCCTCGCGCTGGAACTGCCGGTCGTCGCGCAGCTTGACGAATCGCGCAAGGTCGGCGCGCTTCTTGTCCGGATCGCGTTCCTTGATCCGCCGGATGTTCTCCGCAGCCGCAGGACCGGTGACTTCGAGAAAGACGCGCCGCCGCTCCTGAGCATAACGATCGAGCAGGTCGTCATCGGCGGCGCCCTTGATGACCGCGGGCAGCGCGTCGCCGAGAAGATCGGCATCCAGCAGGCCGGAGGTCAGGCCAAGTCCGCCGAACGGATTGCAGACATGCGCGGCATCGCCCGCAAGCAGCACCCGGCCGATGCGGAATGTCGGCGCGCAGCGTTCATGAACCCGGAACGGCGCGAATGCCTTCAGCTCATACGGATCGCTGTCGGGCAGCAATGCGCGGTAATGGTGAGCGATACGCTCGCGCACCCCATCCTCGGGCAAGGCCGCATCCTCGCCGAAGGTGACGCGCCACAGCCCGTGGCGGTCGACCTTGACGATCACGGCCCAATAAACCGGGTCGATGATGAAATTCGCCCGCGCATAGCCGCGCGCTTCGAAATCGTAGACGAGATTGGTGGAGACCAGACGTTCGGGATGGGTGTAGCCATCGAATGACAGACCCAGGGCGCGGCGCACGCTGCTGCTGCCGCCATCGGCGCCGACCAGCCAGTCGCACCGGATCTCCTGTGGCTCACTTCCGCTCTCGACGGTTAGCGTCATCCGCACGCCGTCCTGCGCAACGCCGGTGATGCGGGTATTCCAGCGCACCGCGGTACCGGGAATGGCCAGGAAACTGCGCAGGATCGCATTGGCGAGTTCATGCTGCGGCATGTGCAGATTGTACGGGAATGCGGTGTCCTGCGGCGTCAGTACCGACATATGCGGCGCCGCCAGTATCTCGCCGTCGACGGTGCGGAACTGGTAATCCTGCTTGAGGATGCCGGCGACCTTCAGTTCGTCCAGCAGCCCGAGGCGATCCAGCATTTCAACGGTCGGCGCGTGATAGACGATCGCGCGCGGCAGGCGGATCACATCGGGCTCGCAATCGAGGACGGTGACAGGGATGCCCGATCGCGCGATTTTCAAGGCGGTGACAAGGCCGACCGGCCCCGCGCCGGCCACCACCACGCCGCGCAAGCGCTCGCTCATGCCTGATCTCGCACGTCTCGCGCGGCCGTGACCGGCAGGCTGGCGGCATGATCGGCCCTCAAGGGCGGCCGCGTGCAAAGAGACATTCCGAACGTTTCCCCGATTGTTTTTGTTTGGTTAGCGCGCGCTCTCGCGTGTGGCAACCGGACGCGGTTTGCATTTCCGGTCGCGTTCATCACAATCGCCGCCTGTGGCGCCGCGATAGGCGGGCAAACGGGGAGGGGCAGGTGGCCACAATCGTCGTTGCTCATGGCGCCTGGTCGTCGGCTTGGGCCTGGAAGAAAATGCGTCCGCTGTTTCGCGCGGCCGGACACGATCTGTTCACGCCGAGCTATACCGGGCTTGGCGAGCGCGCGCATCTGGCGTCGCCGGACATCGATCTCGATACGCATATCGCCGATGTGCTGGGCGTGCTGCATTTCGAGGATCTGCGCGACGTCGTGCTGATCGCGCACAGCTATGGCGGCATGGTCGCAACCGGCGTCGCCGACCGGGCGGAGGGCCGTGTCGCGAAACTGATCTATCTCGATGCCTTCGTGCCGAAGAATGGGGAAAGCCTGTTCGACATGGTCGGCCCGGATGTGGAGTCCAGCATGCGCAAGGGCGCGGCCGAGACCGGCGACGGATGGAGGGTGCCCGCGATGCCCATGCCGCCCGATACCTCGCCGGAGGATCTTGCCTGGGCGACGCCGAAACGGTGCGGCCAGCCGATCAAGGCGTTCGAGACGAAAATCCGGCTGTCCTCGGGTGCCGGCCCGCAACGCGGCTACATCTATTGCAAGCGTATCGGCCCGCATGACATTTTCGGTCCGTCCGCCGCGCGCGCGAAAGCGCAGGGCTGGCGCTATGCCGAGATGGACGCCAGTCACAATCCGCACATCACCTGCCCGGAGG
>JBIQKQ010000030.1:0-2814 GCA_044506365.1 Hyphomicrobiales bacterium | reverse complement strand
GCATCGGACTGGCGAGCGCGAAGGTGTTCGCGGCGGAAGGCGGCAGGGTGATGCTGGTGGACCGCGATCCGTCCCTGCTCGTGAGCGCCGCCAAGAGCTTTGACGCGCCCGATCGTGTCGATACCTTCGTCGCCGATGTCGCCGACGCGCAGGCGACGAAGAGCTATCTCGACGCGACCGTGTCGCGTTTCGGCAAGATCGATGTGCTCTTTTCCAACGCGGGCATGAGTGGCGCGATCGCGCCGATCACCGATTATCCGGACGACCTGTTCGACCGGGTGATGGCAGTGAACGTTCGCGCATCGTTCCTCGCATGCAAATACGGCCTGCCGCTGATGAACGATGGCGGCTCGATCATCATCACGTCGTCCATCATGGGCGTGAACTCGGCCCCGGCCATTGTCGGCTATGCCACCTCGAAACACGCTGTGATCGGCCTGATGAAAGTGGTGGCGAAGGAGGCGGCCGCGCGCCGCATCCGCTGCAACGTGCTGGCGCCCGGTCCGGTGGACAATGCGTTCCAGGCGGACATCGAGGAGCGCATCGGCAATGCCATCGGCGCGAACGCCACCGCGATGATCGACGGCATGATCCCGCTCGGGCGCCATGCGCGGCCGGAGGAAATCGCGCAGACGGCCCTGTTCCTGGCCTCCGATGCCTCCAGCTTTTGCACGGGCAGCGTGTATATGACCGACGGCGGCATGAATGCCTGACATGCCGCGATGAGCCGGTCGAGCGATGACTTGCCCGCGCGAAGCGGATAAGAAAGGCCGATTGTCCCATCCCGCAGAAAGCCGAAATGTCCTACCGCTTTATCGGAAAGTCGCTGCCGCGTACCGAAGATCTGCGTCTGGTTCGCGGCCTTGGCCGCTACACCGCCGATCTCGCCCCGCGTGAGGCGCTGCGCCTGTTCGTGGTGCGATCGCCCCACGCCGCGGCCCGCATCGTGACCATCGACACGGCGCAGGCGGAGCGGATGCCCGGCGTCCATCTCATCCTGACCGGCGAGCATTCCGACGTCGCCGCGCTGGGCTCCATCCAGTCCAAGGTGAAGCGGCAGGCGCCGGACGGTTCGCCGAATTTCGAGCCGCCTTATCGCATCCTGTCGCGCGAACGCGCGCTGTTTGTCGGCGATCCGGTCGCCGCGGTGTTTGCCGAAACGCTCGATCAGGCCAAGGACGCTGCCGAGCAAATCGCGATCGAATGGGAGGCGTTGCCGGCTGTGACGCAAACGCGCAGCGCCGCCGATCCGGGCGCGGCGGAGCTGTGGCCGCAATCGCCGCGTAATGTCTGTTTCGTATTCGATGCCGGCAATCGGGACGCGGTCGAGCAGGCGCTCGCCGGCGCGAAACACAAGGTCAGCGTCGCCTATCCGATCAACCGCGTCACCGCGGTGACGATGGAGCCGCGCACCGCACTCGGCAGCTACGATCCGGTCGCGGAAGCGTACACGCTCCATTGCGGTTTGCAGAACCCGCACGGGGTGCGTGAAGCGCTCGCCAACGAAATCTTCCGAATCTCGGGCAATCGCGTGCGCGTGGTTGCGCCCGATGTCGGTGGCGGCTTCGGGCTGAAGGAAGCGCCATTCCCGGAATATGTGCTGACCATGGTCGGCGCGCGGCTCACCGGCCGTCAGGTGCTCTGGGTGGGCGACCGCAGCGAAAGCTTCCTGTCGGACTTCCATGCCCGCGACAATTATTCGACCACGACACTCGGGCTCGACGAGAAAGGCAATTTTCTCGCGCTCAAGGTCGAGACCATCGCCAATGTCGGCGCCTATATCTCGCCGATGGGCCTGCATGTTCCGACCAACAATCTGGGCGGGCTCGCGGGCGTCTATCGCACCCCGAACATTCATGCGCGGGTGACGGGCGTGTTCTCCAACACGCCACCGACATCGCCCTATCGCGGCGCGGGGCGGCCCGAGGCGACGTACGCAATCGAGCGCGTGATCGATCTGGCCGCAAGGCAATGCGGCTTCGATCCGGTGGAATTGCGCCGGCGCAATCTGATCGCCCCCGAGCAGATGCCCTACAACACGAAATTCGTGTTCACCTACGATTCCGGCGAGTTCGAGCGCAACATGGACGATGCGCTCGACCTCGCCGGCTGGAAGGATTTCGCAAAGCGCCGTGCGGATGCGAAGAAGCGCGGCAAGCTGCGCGGCATCGGCATGGCGAATGCAATCGAGATTTCGGCGGGGCCTGCTCCCGCGCCGATGCCCGAAAGCGCGGAGATCAAGTTCGACCAGACCGGCGGCGTCACCGTCTCCATGGGCACGCATTCGCACGGGCAGGGACACGAGATCACCTTCGCGCAGATCGTCGCGGATTTCCTTGGGCTGGAACTGAGCGATGTGCGCGTGCGCTACGGCGACACCGACGTCGTCGAATTCGGTGTTGGCACCTTCGGCAGCCGCTCGGTGATCACCGGATCGAACTCGCTGCGCATCTCGGCCGACCGGCTGATCGAGCGCGGCAAGAAGATCGCGGCGGTGCATTTCGAAGCGGATGCCGGCGACATCGTGTTCGAGGCCGGTCAGTTCTCGATCGCCGGCACCGACCGGCGCATTGGCATCAAGGATGTGGCGAAACTGTCCTATACGCTGCGCGATCCGAGCCTTGGCGGTCAGTTCGGCCTTTCGGAGAAAACCATCGCCGCGCCGAAGGCCGCGACCTTCCCGAATGGCTGCCACGTCTGCGAGGTCGAGATCGATCCCGATACCGGTGTCTGCCAGGTGCTCAATTACGTGGTGGTGGACGATGTCGGGCGGGTGGTCAATCCGATGCTCGTGAAGGGCCAGGTGCATGGCGG
>JBIQKQ010000029.1:26426-28519 GCA_044506365.1 Hyphomicrobiales bacterium | reverse complement strand
GCCGATGGTGCGGATCAAGGAGGTCTTGCCGGCCCCGTTGGCACCGACGATCGCTACGATCGTGCCTTCCGGCACTTCGAGGGAAACGTCGTCGAGCGCCTGCGCGTCGCCGTAGAACACATCGATCCCCTCGACAGTCAGCATGTGCCCACGCCCTTCTCGCACAGCGATCTGCAAACTCCGTTCATTCGCGCGCAAGCGCGAAACCAGCGCCTTTGGCTCTGGGTTCGGGCTTGCGCCGCGACGAACGGGCAAGGCTTGCGCATCAATGCACCGCCTCCGCGCCGAGATAGCAGGCGAGCACGTCGGGATCGCGGGTGACGACTTCGGGCGTACCCTCGGCGATCACCTTGCCGTAATTCACCACCACGACGTGACGCGACAGCGCCATCACCGCGCGCATCACATGCTCGATCAAGAGGATCGTGACTCCGGTGTCGTCGTTGAGCTTGCGAAATACGCTGACCATGCGGTCGGTCTCGGTCGGGCGAAGCCCCGCCATCACCTCATCGAGCAGCAGGATTTTCGGCTTGGTGGCGAGCGCGCGCGCGACCTCGAGACATTTGCGGTCCGGCAACGTGATGCCGGTCGGACGGGCGTAACGCTTGTCGTCGAGGCCGAGCAGCTTCAGCACGCCGTTGGCATAGTCGCGCGCTTCCTTCACGTCGTCGGTCCAGGCCAGCGCGCCGATCGCCGCATTCTCCTCGACTGTCAGTTCATTGAGGGGCCGCACGATCGGGAAGGTGCGGCCGACCCCAGCATGGCAGATCTGATCGGGCCGCTTGCCGAGAAGCGAGGCGCCGTCCAGCAGGATCTCGCCGGAGTCCGGCGGGAACACGCCGGCGATCATGTTGAAAATCGTGGTCTTGCCGGCGCCATTCGGGCCGATCAGCGCCTGAATCGAGCCGGCCGCGACCTCGAAGGACACGTTCTCAACCGCCCGCAAGCCGCTGAAGCTCTTTGAAATACCTTTGACCTGGAGCGACGCGGCCGTCATGCGCGGTCTCCATCTTTCTTGCGATCGAGCCTCAGGAAGCTCGCAATCCACGGCCAGATTCCGGTCGGCCGGAACAGTACGATGACCGCGACGCAGATACCCCAGAAGAACTGCTTGATGCCGTCGATCCGCATTCCTTCGGTCAGGCCGGTGAGCATCTCGCCAAGCGGCGTCAGCAGGAATGCGCCGATGATCGGACCGAACAGCGTACCGACCCCGCCGACGATGGTGCCAAGAATGAGCTCGATCGAGCGGTTGGTGCCGAAGGTCGATTCGGCGAACAGGTTGTTGTAATAAAATGCGTACCAGACGCCGGCGATGCCGGTGAGGCCGGACGAAATCGCAACCGCGATCATCTTGTATTTGAAGAGGTGAATGCCGCTGGCTTCGGCAGCCTGCTGGTCCTCGCGGATCGCCTGCCAGTAATAGCCGAGCTTGGAATTGAGCAGGAGCCGGCACAGCACCAGTGCGCATCCGGTCAGCGCCAGGATGACATAATAGAACATCACCGGCGAACCGCGCAGGTTGATCAGGTCGATGCTGTCGCGATTGCTCACCGGCAGGAACAGGCCCTCGGTGCCGCCGAGCCATCGGGTGTGATCCACCATGATGCCGGTGAATTCCGCGAAGGCGATGGTGAGCAGCGCGAAATACACGCCGTGAATCGAAAATCGGAAGCCGAGATAGCCGACGAAGCAGCCCATCACCATCGCCAGCGCGACGGAGACGAAGACACCGATCAGCGGCGGAATCCCGAACTTGATGAACAAGGCGGCACTGGCATAGGCGCCGATGCCGACGAACAGCGCATGACCGAGCGACAGCAGGCCGGCAAAGCCGATCATCAGGTTCCAGGCCTGACCGACATAAGCGAAGTACAGGACGATGATCAGAACGCTCAGCACATAATTGCTGACAAAATACGGCGCGGCGACCAGCGCGGCGGCGAACAGGGCGAGCAGCGCGAGCCCGTGCGCCGGAACGCCTTCGAACAGGCGGCTCATCGCTGCACCTTGCCGAGCAGGCCCTGCGGCCGGAACAGGAGCACGAGGATCAGCAGCGCGAAGCTGAACGCGGTCTTGAGCGAAGGCTGCAG
>JBIQKQ010000029.1:23394-26416 GCA_044506365.1 Hyphomicrobiales bacterium | reverse complement strand
CTGCAGGAGAATGCCCGCGAGCGCCTCCGACACCCCGATCAGGATGCCGCCGAGCAGCGCGCCCGGCAGGCTGCCCATGCCGCCGACGATCACGATGATGAAGGCGAGAAGCGTATAGGGCGGTCCAAGATACGGATGCACGTCCACGATCATGATCAGGATTGCGCCGGCGGCGCCGAGACAGGCGCAGCCGATGGCGAAAGTCAGCGCAAACAGGTGGCGGATGTTGAGGCCGACCACCTGCGCGCCGGTGTAGTTGTCGCCGCAGGCGCGGATCGCCTTGCCGGTGTCGGTATACTTGAAGAAGGCGAACATCGCCGCCGACCCGACCAGCGCCACGACCCCGGCATAGAGGCGCACCTTGTCGACGATCAGCGGGCCGATCTCAAACGAGTCGTACGCATAAGGCACGTTTACCCCTTGCGCGTCCGGCCCGAAAATCATCAGCGGCACGGCGACCAGCACCACAGCGACCGCCGCCATCAAGAGGAACTGGAAATGATCGGCGACATGCGCGACGCGCCGGATCACCCAGTCCTGCAGGAGATAGCCGAAGCAAAACAGCGCGAATGCAACGAACGGCAGCGCTATCAAAGGATCGATGCCGAGGCGGCGGAACATGATCAGCGTCAGGAACATGCCGATCACCATGATCTCGCCATGCGCGAAATTCACGATGCGGATCACGCCGAAAATGACCGAGAGGCCGAGCGCACTCAGCCCGTAGATCAGTCCGGTCAGAAGGCCGCTGATCGCGACATTGAAATAGATTTCGGTTGGCAAGAGCCCGGTCCCGCGAGGCCAATCTGGCTAACGAAGGGCTCCGGCCGGTTCACGGCCGGAGCTTGTCGCGTCACTGTGAAAGATTAGCTGCGCTTGGTGTAGGGCGTCGCGGGCCATTCCACCTTGGCGTCGGTCGCACCCTTCGGGGCCACCGTCACCAGTTTGCCGCCGCGATTCTGGATCGCCGAATTGCGCAGCTTGTCGTTCTGGCCTTTTTCGTTGAACTGGATGCCGGGACCGGTCGAGACATTGTCCTTGATGTCGGTCTTGCGGATTGCTTCCGCCAGCGCCTTCGGATCGGCTGAGCCGGCGCGCTTATACGCGTCGGCGGCCACCAGCAGCGCCTCGAAGGTATAAACCTGATTGGTGTTCAGGTTCACGTCCGGATGCGCCTTGGCGAGAGCAGCCTGCAGCGCCTTGGTCAGCCTCTTGGTCGGGTCGTACCACGGCACGAAGCTCAACGGCCCATCGGCCATCTTGCCGAGCGTCTTCAGATACTGGTCCTCGTACCAGCCCGGACCCATGCTGAGCACGCCCATGCCGTCCCAGCGCTGCTTGATCAGTTCGCGGGTGAGCAGGATCGCATCGTTCAGGCGGCTGACGACCAGCAGCGCGTCGGCCCTGGTGCCCTTCGCCTTGGCGACCTCGACGGACAAATCGCGCGCCTTCGGATCGTAGGCGATCGTCTCGACGACCTTGTACGGCATCGGGACCTTTTCAAGCACGCCCGCCATGCCCTTCTGCATCGCGGTGCCGAAAGTGTCGTTGACGTGCAGCAGCGTGACCGTCTTCGGGGTCTTGCCGGTCTGCTCGAAGATTTCCTTCTGGTTTTCAAAAGCGTCGACCAGGATGCGCCCGGCAACCGGGAAGTTGCGGAACACGAACTTGTAGCCCTGTTCGGTAATCGGCGGGGCGGCGGCGATGTTGATGACGAACGGAATGCCACGCTGCTCGGCGACCTGCGCGATCGCGGTCGACTGGCCGGAATCGAAGGCGCCGACTAGAAGCTGCGCGCCCTCGTTGATGAGTTTTTCCGCCTGCGCGCGGGCGATCTGCACGTCGGATTCGGTATCGCCGTTGATGATCTCAAGGCTCGGCAAACCAATATCCTTCAACAGGCCGGGCGTGACATCGACGCCGCGCTGGCAATCCTGACCGATGCCGGCCTGGTAGCCCGAACGCGGCAGCAGCACGCCGACCTTCAGCGGCGCACCTTGAGCGCGCCCGATATTGAATGGCGCGGTCCCTGCAATGATGCCGGCGGCGCCGAAAGTCGCGCCAAGCCCGGCTGCGAAGGTGCGGCGCGAGACGCGCCGGTGACGTGAATTTGTGGACATATCCAAACTCCTCCCTAACTGGTCCCGTCGGGGACCCTGGTTGGTCCCTTTTTCTTCTGGTTCCGGCCGACTTGCAATGCCCGCCGATGCGGCATCCGCCCGCGCCAGCTTCGCGTCTGGTTCCCCGTTACACGGAACTGTTGTATAATACAATGAATGTGAAGAACAACAATCCCAGGTCCGGGGAATGGACTGGCTCCGGGGAGGATCGATGACCGAAAACCCTGTTGCGGTCCGCTCGTTGCGCGATCGAAAGAGCCGCCGCGCCGTCGATCTCGACATCCTGACCTCGCATCTTGGCTATTCGCTGCGCCGCGCGCAGGTCTGGGTCTTCCAGGATTTCATCCGCACCCTGTCGGACATCGATCTGCGGCCCGCGCAATATTCGGTCCTGGTTGTGATCGGCGCCAATCCCGGACTATCGCAGGCCGAACTCGCCGAGCGGCTTGCGATCGAGCGCGCCCGTCTTGTGCACATGCTCGACCATCTGCAGCGGCGCGGACTGACCGAACGCCTGCCCTCGCCGACCGATCGCCGCACCCACGCGCTGCAACTCACGAAAGAAGGCCAGAAGTTGCTCAAACGCGCCAAGGTGCTCGCGGCGCGGCATGAGGCGCGCCTGGCCGAAAAGATGGGCGTAGAGGCCCGCGCGCAGGTTCTGGAACTGCTCGAGGTGTTTGTGGGCGATAAATAGCGGCAGGCCATCGTTGGGCAGCCCGCACAAGCGCAGCGACATGCGGGGAGAGGAATCTCGGCTATCGCCCCGCTTATCCGGGCTGCCGCTGACAGCACGGATATAGCCCCAAAACTCCGTTGATTCCCGCACAAGCGGGAATCCGGGACTTTTGTAACGCGCCCCGCTTTCGCGGGGACTGACGGACGAAGGCCGCGGCGATGTCTAC
>JBIQKQ010000029.1:0-23384 GCA_044506365.1 Hyphomicrobiales bacterium | reverse complement strand
GCTCCATCAATTGCGCTCGGTAGAGTTGGTGCGTCTCGCTCATGCTGTGCCGCCCCCCGGCGACGAAACGATCAGGCGTTCGCCGGCGCCAGCACGCCGCGGCGAATCTGGTCTTCCTCGATCGATTCGAACAGCGCGCGGAAATTGCCTTCGCCGAAGCCCTCGTCGCCCTTGCGCTGGATGAACTCGAAGAAGATCGGGCCGAGCACGGTTCCGGAGAAAATCTGGAGGAGCACCTTGGTCATCCCCCCATCGACCACACCCTCGCCGTCGATCAGGACGCCGGTCTCTTTCAGCTTTTCGACTGGCTCGCCGTGGCCGGGGACGCGCGCATCGACCTTCTCGTAATAGGTCGCGGGCGGCGACGGCATGAACGGAAGCCCGTTGGCCGACAGCGTCGCGACACTCTCATAGATATCGCGGCAGCCCATCGCGACATGCTGGATGCCTTCACCCTTGTATTCGCGCAGATATTCCTCGATCTGCGACTTGTCATCGAGCGACTCGTTGATCGGAATACGGATCTTGCCGCATGGCGACGTCATCGCCCGTGAAACGAGGCCGGTGAGTTTGCCTTCGATGTTGAAGAAGCGAATGTCGCGGAAATTGAACAGCGTCTGGTACCATCCTGCCCAGTGATCCATGCGGCCGCGATGCACGTTGTGGGTCAGGTGATCGAGATAATACAGGCCGGCTTTCTCGGGCTTCGGATCGCGTTCGCCGGTCCAGACGAAGTCCACGTCCCAGATCGAACCCTTCTCGCCATAGCGATCGACGAAATAGAGCAGCGAGCCGCCGATGCCCTTGATCGCCGGGATCGCAAGCTCCATCGGGCCGACGCTGGTCTCCCCCGGCTCGGCGCCGAGCGACAGCGCGCGCTCATAGGCCTTCTTCGCATCCACGACACGGAATGCCATCGCGCAGGCGCAGGGACCATGCTGGGCGGCGAAACGCTGCGCAAAGGAATCCGGCTCGGCGTTGACAACGAAGTTCACGTCCCCCTGGCGCCAGAGCTGCACGTTCTTGGAGCGATGCTTCGCGACAAGGGTAAAGCCCATGGTTTCGAACAGCTCGCCAAGCTTTTCCGGCTCGGGATGGGCGTATTCGACGAATTCGAGGCCGTCGGTCCCCATCGGATTTGATTCGGAAATGGTGGCGGCCGGCGCGTCATGCGGGAACGGACCCATGGCGGTCTCCTTGCGGGCAGGCGGTTTCCTCTGCGAGAGGACATAGCCGAAGCCGGCCACACGTTTCGTGCAAAGTTCGTATCTCTGGGTTAATATTCGCACATTTCACGCATGGGTTGGCACAATGATACACGATTCGACCGCGCTCGACGCTGCGGACCTCAAGCTTCTGTCGGCGCTGCAGGACAATGGCGCACTGACCAACCAGGAGCTGGCCGAAGCCGTGCGGCTGTCGCCGTCACAATGCTCGCGCCGACGGCAGCGGCTCGAACAGACAGGGGTGATCCGCCGCTATCGCGCCGATCTCGATCCCGGCAAGCTCGGTTTCGGCATCACCGTCTTCATCTTCGTCGCGCTTGCCACCCACTCACGCAACAACGCGCGGCGCTTTCGCGATCTGGTTGCGACGCTTGCCATGGTGCAGGAGACGCATGCGCTCACCGGCGACTCCGATTATCTGCTCAAGGTGATCGTCACTGACCTGCGCGCGCTGTCGGCTCTGGTCAACGATGTGCTGCTGCCGCACGAAGCGGTGGAGCGGGTCAAGTCGAGCATCGTGCTGGAAACGCTCAAGGACGATGCGAGATTGCCGATCGGGTAAGGTTATCATTCCGGGTATGCCGTAGCCCGCATGAGCGAAGCGACAGGCGGGGCCATACCATCCAGGATTTCGCTGCGCTCATCCGGGCTACAGTTTTACAGTTCGCCTCACACCCCGAGATACGCCTCCCGCACGCGCTTGTCGTTCAGCAATTCGCGTCCGGTGCCGCTGTGCGAGATGCGGCCGGTCTCCAGCACATAACCGCGATCCGCAATGGCGAGCGCAGCATAGGCGTTCTGCTCCACCAGCAGCACCGTGATGCCCTGTCGCTTCAACCCCGCGACGATCGAAAAAATCTGGTCCACCAGGATGGGAGCAAGGCCCATCGACGGCTCATCGAGCAGGATCATCTTCGGCCGCGCCATCAACGCTCGGCCCATGGCGAGCATCTGCTGCTGGCCACCGGAGAGCGAGCCCGCGGCGATCGCGCGTTTTTCCGCCAGCACCGGAAAGGTGGCATAGACGCCTTCAATGTCGGTTGCGATTTCGGAATCCTTGCGCGACCAGGCGCCGAGCCTGAGATTGTCCGCGACCGAGAGCGGTGCGAATACCTGACGGCCTTCCGGCACCTGCACGATCCCGCGCGCCACCCGCATATGGGGCGCGACGCGGTCGACCGGCTCGCCGAGGAAGCGGATCGAGCCGCCGGACACCGGCTGCACACCGGAAATCGCGCGCAGCAGCGTCGTCTTGCCGGCGCCATTGCTGCCGACCAGCGTAACGATCTCGCCCTGCTTCACCTCGAGCGAAAGACCATGCAGCACCTCGATGCGGCCGTAGCGGCTGGAGAGATTGTCAACGAGCAGCATCGCCAGCCTCCTGCACGACCTGTTCGCTCGCCTGCGCGCCGAGATAGGCCGCGATCACCGCCGGATTGGCGCGAATCTCCTCTGCCGTTCCCTGCGCGAGCGTCCGCCCCTGATCGAGCACATGGATCCGACTGGAAATCTTCATGACCAGTTTCATGTCGTGCTCAACCAGCACGACGGTGACGCCCTGCTCCGCGATGGTCCGGATCACCGCGTCGACTTCGGCGGTTTCGACCGCGTTGCAGCCGGCCGCCGGCTCATCCAGCAAAAGCACCTTCGGCTCCGCCGCAAGCGCGCGCGCGATTTCGAGCCGCTTGAGCGCGCCGTAAGGCAGTTCGCCGGCGGGACGATTGCCGAGCTTGCTCAAGCCGACCAGCTCCAGCAGATCCTCCGCGCGCCGGCGCGAGACGCGGTTCTGCGACACCACGCTCGGCAACCGAAACAGATGCGCCAGCACATTGCGGTTCTCGTGCAGGTGACGCCCGACCATCACGTTTTCCAGAGCGGTCATACGGAAGAAGATCTGCAGGTTCTGGAAGGTGCGCGACAACCCCCGCTGCGCCAGTACATGCGCCGGCAGGTTGGTGACGTCCTGCCCCTCCAGCAGCACCTTGCCGCGCGGGGCGCGGTAGAGGCCGGAGATCATGTTGAATAGCGTGGTCTTGCCGGCGCCGTTCGGCCCGATGATGGCGAAGATTTCACCCGCCTCGACCGCGAACGTCACGTCGTCGACGGCGCGCACGCCGCCAAAATCGATCCCCAATCTCTGTGCCGCCAGCACGCTCATCAATGGCTCCGCCGGAACAGGCTGGCGAGGCTCGGCACGATACCGGCGCGCAGGAAAATCATGAACAGAATCATGATCGCGCCCAGCGCGATATGCTCGTAATCGTGGAACACCGTGAGCGTCTGCGGCAGGATGGTGAGGAACGCTGCACCGACGATGCTGCCGAGAATCGAACCGAGCCCGCCGAGAACCGCCATCACCACGAACTCGATCGAGCGTATGAATCCGGCAGTGCCAGGCGTGACGAGCCCGTCGAACAGCGCGAGATAGGCGCCGGCAATCGCGGCATAGACCGCCGAGAGCACGAAGGCGATCAGCTTGTAGCGCGCGACATCGACGCCGAGCACGCGCGAGGCCACCTCGCTGTCATGGATGGCGCGCAGCGCACGCCCGGTCGGCGAGTCGATCAGATTGACCGCGAGTAACGCCGCCAGCACGAGCGTCACGCCGGAAATCCAGTACCACGTCACCGAGCCGCGCGCGGTCCAGCCGAACAGCACGAGCCGCGGCACCGGCATGCCGTCCGGGCCGCCGGTGAAGCGCGCCTCGTTGGTGAACACCATCGCGATCAGGATGCCCATGCCGAGCGTCGCGACCGCGAGGTAATGCCCTTTCAGCTTCAGGATCGGACGGCCGACCACGAATGCGAGCCCGCCGGCGACGATCGCGCCGGCGATCAGCGCCATCCATGACGGCACCGCGAAATGCGTCGGCAGCACCGCGACGGCGTAGGCGCCGATGCCGAAAAAGCCAGCATGCCCGAGACTCACCTGCCCGGCAAAGCCCATCAGCAGATTGAGGCCGAGCACCGCAAGCCCGAAGATGAAGACCAGCGCGCCGATCCGCAGATAGAAGGTGGTCGGCACCAGATGGGGCAAGGCCACGACAATGGCCGCCACCAGCAACACCACGCCATAGCTGCGCCAGAATCCCTGCATGTCACACGCGCTCGATGCTGGCCTTGCCGAACAGGCCCTGCGGCATCACGAACAGCACGCCCAGGATCACCAGAAAGGCGACCGCGTCCTTGTAGGCAGACGAGATATAGCCCGCGCCATAGGTCTCCAGCAGTCCAACGATCAGGCCGCCGACCACCGCGCCCAGCGGATGGCCCATGCCGCCGAGCATGGCGGCGGCAAAGCCCTTCAAGGCGAGGAGCGTTCCGACCTCGTAATTGGTGAGCGTGATCGGCGTCACGAGAATACCTCCGATAGCGCCGATCGCGGCCGAAAGGGCGAAGGAGATGCCGACGATCGCCGCTGTGTTGATGCCGACCAGCCGTGCGGCGAGCCGATTGGCTGCGGTCGCCGTCATCGCCTTGCCGATCATGGTCCTGGTCCCAAGCAGCCAGAGCGCGATTACGATCGCAAGCGTGCCGCCGAGAACGATCAGGCTTTGCGGCAGGATGGTCGCGCCGCCGAACCGGATCGGCTCGGAGCCAAGGAAGGCCGGATAGGAGTGATAGTTCTTGTCGAACACCACGGCGGCGATCCCGCGCAGAAAGATCGAGGCGCCGATGGTGATAATGATCAGCGTCACCGGCGAGGCGCCTTTCGCGGGCTCGATCGCAAGCCGGTGCAGCAGCACGCCGACGATCACCGCCGCGACCAGCGCGATCAGTGCAGCAAGCGGAAGCGGAAAGCCGGCGGCGACCGCGAAGAATGTCACCATGCCGCCGATCATGACGAATTCGCCCTGGGCGAAATTGATCACATCGGACGCGTTGTAGATCAGCGTGAAGCCGAGCGCGACCAGGGCATAGATCGCACCCACGGTGAGCCCGGAAAATGTGAACTGGAGAAATTCAGGCATGGCGTCGTCCCCTCCCTTGCGACGTCACCCTCCCCTTGAGGGGGAGGGTCGGCTCGCGCAGCGAGCCGGGGTGGGGTGATCGTCAGGCACCCTAGCGTTGGCATCTTGAAGCGCCGAGAACACCGCTTCAAGAACATTGGGAAGATTGCGTTTCACATCCGAATTCCAAACTCGCAGCACGCGATATCCTTCCGCTTCGAGCCATCGCGTCCGGGACGCATCGTTTCGAGCAACGTCTTCGAAAGCGTGCTGACTCCCGTCGACTTCGATCACCAGTTTCGCGCGCTGACAGGCAAAATCAACGACGTACGGACCTAACGCAACCTGTCGTCGAAAATGCGATCCGTGGACTGGCAAGCGTCCAAGCGCCTTCCACAAAATCTGTTCAGCGCCGGTCGAATTGGCGCGCAGCCTTCTTGCGGTCGCAAGCCGGAATTGTCGCAGCGCTTTTGACACGTCACCCCACCCCGATCGCCTGAACTGCGTTCAGTCGATCGACCCTCCCCCTCAAGGGGAGGGTGACAGTCACGAACGCCGTCACCCGACCGAGAACCCCTCCCCGCCACTCGCTTCGCTCGCGGGGGAGGGGTGAAGAGCGTACCGGCTAATTCACCAGCGTCCAGTCGCCGTTCTTGATCTCCAGCATACGGAAGGCGGTGAGATCGAGGCCCATATGGTCGGTCGGCGACATGTTCACGACACCGCCGGTGCCCATGAAGTTCTTTGTCTTTTCGATTTCATCGCGCACCTTGGCCTTATCGGTGCTGCCTGCACGCTTGAACGCCTCAACCAGGATCATCAGGCCATCATACATGTGTCCGCCGAAGGTCGAGACCGGCTGACCGGTCTTGCCTTCATAGGTCTTCTTGTAATCCATCACGACCTTCTTCTGCGGATCGTTGTCCGGCAGCTTCTCGGCGACCAGCAACGCCGCAGCCGGCAGGCGCACGCCTTCCGCTGCCGCCGGCGTCGCAAGCTCGATGAACTGCTTCGTGCCAACGCCGTGGCTCTGATAGAGCGGGAACGGCACGCCCAGCTGCTTGTAGTTGCGGGTCACGATCGCCGGCCCCTGCCCGAAGCCCGGATTCATCACCGCCTGCACGCCGGCCTTGTTCTTGATGTTGGTCAGTTGCGCGGTCATGTCATTGTCGGCCGGCTGATAGGTTTCCTCGTGCAGGATCTCGATGCCGTATTTCTTGTTTACGGTCAGGCACTGGTCGCGCATCGACTTGCCGAAGGCGTCGGCGCCCGAAATCATCGCGATCTTGGTGAAGCCACGCTTCTTCATGTCCTCGAAAATCTTTTCGCAAGCCATCAGATCGGTATGCGGGGTCTTGAAATTCCACTTCTTGACCGGCGACACCGCCTGCACTGCGCCCGCGAAATTGATCAGCGGAATCTGTGCTTCTTCGGCGAGCGGAATGATCGCCATTGTGCTGGCGGTGGTCGAGCCAGCAAGCAGCGCATCGACATTGTCCTGCTCGATCAGGCGCGTCGCGAAAGTGCGCGCGTTGTTCGGGTTGGAGGCGTCGTCATAGATGATCGCTTCGACCTTGCGGCCATTGATCCCGCCCTTGGCGTTGATGTCGGCGACATACATTTCCAGCGTCTTCTTCTCGGGATCGCCGAGGAACGACGCGCCGCCGGTGGCGGACAGAACCGCACCGATCTTGATCGGCGGCTGCTGGGCCTGCGCGAATGAGGCGGTCAGCGCCATCGCCGCCGCGGTCACAAGCATTTTCAGCGAAATTTTCATGCTCATCCTCCTTGGATATTCTTTATTCAGGCTGCTTTTTGGCGCCGCATCGGAGCGACGCGGAAGCGATTGGCGACGAAGGCCGAATCCGTCAGGCAGGCGTTGCCGGCGGGGTTGGCTCCAGAGACGTGATAGTCCGAGAATGCCGCCGATTGATTGACATAAATGCCGCCGGTCAGGTTGACCGACAATGCGACACCTGCGCGCGCGAACGCGTCGGCCGCCTCCTCAACCACGCCATCGCTCATGGCATAGAGCGACGACGTGATCGCGCCCTTGCGGCGTGCGGACTGAGCGGCGAGCGCAATCGATTCCCCGGTCGAGCCGGTCCGGATCACGAACGCAATAGGACCGAAACGCTCCTCTCCCCAGGCACGGTCATCTTTCGCATCGACAGCGAGCAGGAGCGGAGAGGCGGTGCGCGCATGATCGAATCCGGCGACCGGCATGGACGCGGAGTCGCGCACGATACGGCCGAGCTTGCGCGCGGCATCGATCCGCTGGGCGGTCGCCTCATTCTGCAGGGCGCCGAGAATATTGGCGGCGCGGTCGGGATCGCCGAGCAGCTTGTCAATTGCGGCCGCAATCCCGGCGGCGACCTCGTCGTAGCTCTTGTGCCCGTCGTTGGTCTCGACACCGCCCGCCGGAACGAAGATGTTCTGCGGCGCCGTGCACATCTGGCCGGAATAGAGCGACAGCGAAAACGCGATGTTGCCGCACATGCCGCGGAAATCGTCCGTAGAGTCGATCACGATCGAATTGATGCCGGCTTCCTCGGTGAAGACGAGGTCGGTTGCGGCATTCTCGCGAACCCACTGGCCGAAGGCGGGCGAGCCGGTGAAGTCCACGATCGCGACACCCGGATGCTCGGCAAGCTCCTTGGTGATCGGCGCTTCTGCCTCATCGGGCGCGAGCATCAGCACATTTGGATCGAAGCCGGCCTGCGTCAGCACATCGCGGCCGATCTTCACCGTGATGGCGAGCGGCAGGATCGCGCCGGGATGCGGCTTGACGATCACACTGTTGCCTGTGGCGAGGCTTGCGAAAATCGCCGGATAGCCGTTCCAGGTCGGGAATGTCGCACAGCCGATCACCAGCGAGACGCCACGGGGGATGATGCGGAACACCTTGTCGAGAACGATCGGATCGCCCTTGCCCTGCGGCTTGGTCCAGTTCACCGCCCGTGGCACCCGCGTCATCTCGTCATAGGCATAGGCGATTGCTTCCAGCGCGCGATCCTGCGCATGCGGCCCCGCCGCCTGGAATGCCATCATGAAAGCCTGGCCGGTGGTGTGCATCGCGGCGTTGGCGATCAGAAAGCTCTGCTTGTTGAGGCGCTCGACGATTTCAAGACAGACGCCGACGCGATCCTCGATCGAGGCGCGCGCCCAGCCATCGCCCGCCTTCAGCGAGGCCTCTACAAGAGTGTCGGGATCGGCCGCCGGGTAGGTGATGCCGAGCGCCATGCCATAGGGCGAGATTTCGCGGCCGACCTGCTTCGCGCCTGCCTGACCGAGATCGAACGGCTTGCCGAGCATCGCCTTGAAGGCGGACTCGCCGTCCGCCTTCGCGGTCTCGCCGTAGATCTTGCCGCTCGCGATTTCGGGAAAGGCGCTCCAGTACGCGCGCGTGCGACAGGCGTTGACCGCCTGTTCGAGCCGCGCCCGATGCGCCTCGAAAAAACCCATGCCATCCTCCCACAGGTGTTGCGGGCCTTATCAAGTCTGGCCGCGTTGACACCGCTATGTCAGGTCCATATTAGTTTTCCGACCGGACGGTCAGTCAAGTACCTGACCGCCGCGGATGTGTAAAGAAAAGCAGAGCGCAACAACGCGCCTGGATCGGGGAGGACTTGCGGATGGACGAGAGTCCCATTCTCGTGGACCTGCGTCTCGGCTATCGCGTGATCACGCTGAACCGGCCGCAGCGACTCAATTCTTTCACCGAGGACATGCATGTCGCGCTGAAAAAGGCGCTCGACGATGCGCAGGGCGATCCTGCCTGCCGCGCGCTGATGATCACCGGCGCCGGTCGCGGCTTCTGCGCAGGCCAGGATTTGAACGACCGGCTGGCGAAGCCCGGTGAAAAGATCGTGCTCGGCGGCACGCTGGAGCAATATTACAATCCCCTGATCCGGCAATTGCGCGCCCTGCCCTTCCCTGTGGTCGCGGCCGTGAACGGTGTCGCGGCCGGCGCCGGCGCCAATATCGCACTGGCTTGCGACATCGTCCTCGCTGCGAAATCCGCAACCTTCCTCCAGGCCTTTTCAAAGATCGGCCTTGTTCCGGATTCCGGCGGCACCTGGTTTCTGCCTCGGCTGGTGGGACCTGCGCGCGCGCGCGGACTGGCGATGCTCGCCGATCCGCTTCCGGCGGAGAAAGCCGAAAGCTGGGGACTGATCTGGAAATGCGTTCCAGACGACGAACTGATCGGCGCCGCCAACGAACTATGCCAGCGCTTCGCCAGCGGACCGACTTACGGACTGTCGCTGATCAAGCGCGCGCTCGATGCTTCCGAAACGAACGATCTGTCGACGCAACTCGATCTTGAACGCGACCTTCAGCGCAGCGCCGGCTCGAGCCCGGACTATGCGGAAGGTGTGGCCGCTTTCATGGAAAAGCGCGCGCCGAAATTCACCGGCGAAAAGGGCTCCTGAGCATGGATGCCGGCGAAATGGCACGCGCCTGCGCTGAGGCGATGTGGGCGGACGACTCCGCCAGCAAGGAACTTGGCATGCAACTCATCTCGGTCGAGCCTGGCCGCGCGGTGCTGGCGATGACCATCACCGAAAAGATGGTGAACGGCCACAACATCGCACATGGCGGCTTCATCTTCACGCTCGCCGATTCGGCCTTCGCCTTCGCCTGCAATACCTACAATCAGCGCACCGTTGCGCAGCATTGCGCAGTGACATTTCTGACGGCCGGCAGGCTCGGCGACCGCTTGATCGCCAAGGGCGTCGAGCGTCATCGCGCTGGACGCTCCGGCATCTATGACATCACGGTCATGCGCGAGGACGGTGCGGTAATTGCCGAGTTCCGGGGCCATTCGCGCACCATTGAAGGTACGCTGCTTCCCGCCGAGAAGGCATAGAGCCATGGTCGACGCATCCTACAAGCCTTACGGACTCGAGCCGATCGAAACCGCCTCGCACGACGAAATCGCGGCGCTGCAGACCGAACGCCTCGCCTGGTCGCTGAAGCATGCCTATGACAATGTCGAAGCCTACCGGAAGAAATTCGACGCGGCGGGCGTGAAGCCGCAGGACTTCAGGCGGCTCGAAGATCTTGCGAAGTTTCCGTTCACGACCAAGGCGGACCTGCGGGACAATTATCCGTTCGGCATGTTCGCAGTGCCGCAGGACAAGATCGTCCGCATTCATGCCTCGTCCGGCACCACCGGCAAGCCGACCGTGGTGGGCTACACGCAAAATGATATCGACAACTGGGCCAACCTGATGGCGCGCTCGATCCGGGCATCCGGCGGGCGGCCCGGGATGAAGGTGCATGTCGCCTATGGCTATGGCCTGTTCACCGGCGGGCTCGGCGCGCATTACGGCGCGGAGAAACTCGGCTGCGCGGTGATTCCGGTCTCCGGCGGCATGACCGAGCGGCAGGTCCAGCTGATTTCCGACTTCAAGCCCGACATCATCATGGTGACGCCGAGCTACATGCTCGCGATCCTGGATGAGTTCAAAGCCAAGGGCATCGACCCGCGCGAATGTTCGCTCTCGATCGGCATTTTCGGCGCCGAGCCCTGGACTAACCAGATGCGCGCCGAGATCGAGGACGCGTTCGCGATGGACGCAGTCGACATTTACGGCCTGTCGGAGGTGATGGGCCCCGGCGTCGCTAATGAATGCGTGGAGACCAAGGACGGCCTGCACATTTGGGAAGACCATTTCTATCCCGAGGTGATCGACCCCGACAGCGGCAGGCCGCTGCCCGACGGCGAGCGAGGCGAACTCGTCTTCACCACGCTGACCAAGGAAGGCCTGCCGGTCATCCGCTATCGCACCCGCGATCTGACGCGGCTTCTGCCCGGCACCGCGCGCACGCACCGCAGGATGGAGAAGGTCACCGGCCGCTCGGACGACATGATGATCATCCGCGGCGTCAACGTGTTCCCGACCCAGATCGAGGAATTGCTGCTGCGCTGCCAGGGCCTGTCGCCGCATTACCTGATCGAATTGACCCGCGAGGACCGGCTCGATGTCGCGACGCTGTTCGTCGAGGCGCGGCCGGAAACGCATGGCGAGACCGAGCGCGCCGCCGAAGCGGCGTCGCTGGCGGCGCATATCCGCAACACGATCGGCATCGGGGTCACGGTCACGGTCAACGATCCAGGCGCAATCGAACGCTCGGCCGGCAAGGCGCGCCGGGTGATCGACAAGAGGCCGAAGTGATGATGCAAATGCGCGCGGCGCTCCCTCCTTCACCTCCCCCCTTGCGAGGGAAGTCGACGACACGAAAAATGCTGATCACTCCCCTCCCCAACGCTCCCGCGCAACGGGGGAGGGTGTGCGTTCGTGCGTGGGGCACCTAAATGGCCCGGCCTCGTTCCGCCGATCACGACATCAAGCGCCGGGCGATCCTCGATCGTTCGGCGAAGCTGTTCGCGCAGAACGGCTATGACCGCACCGCGATGGCGGAGGTTGCGTCCGCCTGCGGCGTGTCGAAGGCGCTGCTCTATCATTATTACGCCAGCAAGGAGACGCTGCTGTTCGACATCCTCAGCGTCCACCTGCAGGAATTGATCGACGCAACGCAAGCGGTCGACCGGTCTCTGCCGCCGCGCGCGCGATTGCGCGCGCTGGTCGGTGCGCTGCTCGACGCCTATCGGGACGCCGATCAGGAGCACAAGATCCAGATCAACGAAATGGCGAAACTGCCGCCCGAGCGACGGAAGGCGCTGATTGCCATGGAGCGCGAACTGGTCGCGGTCTTTGCGGACGCAATCGCCGGCGTGCTGCCCGCGGTTGGCCGCAGCAAAACGCTGCTAAAGCCTGTCACCATGTCGCTGTTCGGGATGCTGAACTGGCACTATATGTGGTTCCGCGAAGACGGCGCGATGAGCCGCGAGGATTACGCGGACCTTGCGACCACAGTGCTGATCGAGGGTGCACAGGCGCTGGCGCCCGCGCAAATGCCGAAGGTCAAGCGCAGAGCTTAAAGCCGCGCGTCCCCGCGGAAGAGAGCGTCCTACCGCCAAGGCACCTCTGGATTACCGCATTCGCGGGAATGAGCGGAGTTTGTGTCTACACTTCGTCGTAATCGATGACGATCTCCCTCGTCTTCGGCCGTGCTTGGCAGGTCAGCACATAGCCCGCTTCCATTTCCCATGGCTCGAGCGAGTAGTTCAGCGCCATCTCGACCTCGCCCGACACGAGCTTTGCCCTGCAGGTGCAGCACATGCCACCCCGGCAGGAATACGGCATTTCGAGTCCCATCCGCTCGCCGGCGTCGATCACCGTTTCGCCATCCAGCATCGGGATTTCATAACCGAGACCATGCAGCGTCACATGCGCCGTCGCCACCGGCCGCTCGTCGCTCGCAACAGCGGAAGCAGCGGCTCGACGTGACGGGACCGGCACGCCTTCGGTCGAGAAATATTCGATATGCACTCGCTCAGCCGACGTGCCGAGCCGCATCAGCGTCGCCTTCGCGTCCTCGATCATGGCGCCCGGACCGCACAGGAAGGCGTGATCGATCCGGCTTGCCGGCGCAAACGACTTCAGGAGCGTCTCGATCTTGTCGGCATCGATCCGGCCGTTGAACAGTGCAATGTCCTGCTGCTCGCGCGACAGCACGTGGTGCACCACCAGCCGGCCGAGGAAACGGTCCTTCAAATCCTCCAGTGCCTCCTTGAAGATGATGTCCTTCGAGGAGCGGTTTCCGTAGATCAGCATGAAGCGGCTGCCCGGCTCGCGGGTCAGCACGCTGCGAAGCAGCGATAGGATCGGCGTGATGCCGGAGCCTGCCGCAATCGCAAGATAATTCCGCGTTGTAGCCGGATCGGGCATGATCCCGAAGCGCCCCTGCGGCGTCATGACTTCGATCGTGTCGCCTGGCCGGATGCTCTCGTTGCAAAGCGTGGAGAACACCCCGCCAGCGACCTTCTTCACCGCAACGCGCAGTTCGCGGTCGTCGAGACCGGTGCAGATCGAATAGGAGCGGCGCACGTCCTGCCCCTCGCATTCGCGCCGCAGCGTGAGATGCTGGCCCGGATGAAAGCGGTATTCATCCGCAAGCTCCGGCGGCACGGCGAAGGAAATCGACACCGCATCCGGTGTTTCGCGCCGGACATCCGCGACTTTCAATGGATGGAATGCGACAGCCATCAATTCCCTCCGCATCGGTGACTTGTCTCCCCTCCCCTCGCGCAGCGGTGGGAGGGGTCGGGGTGGGGGGTAAACAGCGTGATGTCCGGCATGCGGTCGCGCATGAAAGCAACGCGCCCACCCCGATCTCCTTCGCTATCGCTCAGTCGATCGACCCTCCCCCCCGCTCCGTGGGGGGAGGGAAAAGGCAGCGGGCCAACCGCGTTACGCATGACACTCATATGCACTTGAAATAATCGAAAGGCTCGGCGCAGGTTCGGCAGCGCCAGAGCGCCTTGCACGATGTGGAACCAAATTCCGAAATGCGCTCGGTATCGCCTGAGCCGCAGCGCGGGCAGCTCACCTCGTCCTCACCAAACAGCGCGCGACGCGAGGCTTTCCCGGCCGGCGGCGCGATGCCGTATTCCCTGAGCTTGGCCTTGCCGGCTTCGGTCATCCAGTCGGTCGTCCAGGCCGGAGACAGCACCGTCTTGATCCGCGGCATGTGGAAGCCGGCCTCTTCCAGCGCGAGTTCCAGATTCAGCGCGATCAGATTCATCGCCGGGCAGCCCGAATAGGTCGGCGTGATCGTCGCCTCGATGAACCCATCGACAATCCGGATGCCACGCAGCACGCCAAGATCGGCGATCGTCAGCACCGGGATTTCCGGGTCGACCACAGTCTCCGCGGCCTTCCAGGCACGGGCGATCTGCTCGTCAGCGACAATTGGGGTCGCGGCGACCGTCACCATTTTGCTCCCGGATAGGTGCGCTGCAGGAATTGCAGCTCGGCCAGAATATAGCCGAGATGCTCGGAGTGACGGCCGCCGCGACCGCCGCTCTGCATGTAGCCATCGCGCGGTCGGGTAAGCGTTGCCTCCTCGAACACATGATCCAGCGTGTTTGACCAGCGCGTCCGCACGCTCGCCGGATCGGGGGCGATCCCTTTCTCAATCAGCGCGCGCTCGATTTGGTCCGTCTCGAACAATTCGCCGGTGAACGGCCAGAGCTCGTCAAGCGCGTTTTGCGCGCGTCGATGGCTTTCGTCGGTGCCGTCGCCAAGCCGGATCGTCCATTCGCCGGTGTGACGTACATGATAGGCTATCTCCTTCACGGCCTTGGCTGCGATGGCCGCAAGTGTTGCATCCTTCGATCGCGCCAATTCCTCGAAATAGGGATGCGCAAAAGCTGCATAGAGGAGATGCCGGATGATGGTCTGCGCGAAGTCCCCGTTCGGCTGCTCGACCAGCAGCACGTTGCGCCAGGCGGGAGCGTCGCGCAGATAGGCGAGCGCGTCCTCGTCGCGCCCCTTGCCTTCGATCTCGCCCGCATAGGAGTAGAACGAACGCGCCTGCCCGATTAGATCAAGCGCGAGATTGCCGAGCGCCAGGTCTTCCTCCAGCACCGGCGCATGTCCGACCCATTCCGACACGCGATGCCCGAGAATGAGCGCGTTATCGGCAAGCCGCAGCGTATAGGCGAACAGCGGGGTTTCGGTCATTTGCACCTCGGCCTTTCACCCTTCGAGACGCCGGGCTTCGCCCGGCTCCTCAGGATGAGGAACTGATGTTTTCACCCTCATGGTGAGGAGCGATGCGAAGCATCGCGTCTCGAACCATGAGACCCGCATCACATATGTCCAACCTCGTCCGGCACCTCGTAGAAGGTCGGATGTCGGTAGATTTTCGATGCGGTCGGCTCGAACAACGTATCCTTGTCGGCCGGATCGCTGGCGGTGATCGCCGACGACGGCACCACCCAGATCGACAGCCCTTCGCCGCGGCGCGTGTAGACGTCACGCGCATTCTGCAGCGCCATCTCGGCGTCGACCGCGTGCACAGAACCGACATGGCGATGCGCGAGCCCAGTGCGGCTGCGGATAAAGACTTCCCACAGCGGAATGTTTTGTTCGGTCATGTTCCCTACTCCGCCGCTTGGCGCATCGCCGCTTCGCGGCGCGCCTTGCGCTTCTGCGCATAAGCCAGCGCCGCCTCGCGCACCCACGCGCCGCTTTCGGTCGCATCCTTGCGCTGTTTCATGCGCTGGCGGTTGCAGGGGCCATCGCCCGCGATCACGCGCTTGAACTCGGCCCAGTCGATCTCACCGAACTCCCAGTGGCTCGTCTGCTCATTGAACTTCAGTTCGGGGTCGGGGAAGGTCAGCCCGAGATAATGACCCTGCGGCACCGTGGCATCGATGAATTTCTGCCGCAACTCGTCATTGGTGAAGCGCTTGATCTTCCAGCGCATCGACTTGTCGGTGTGCTGACTGTCCTTGTCGGACGGACCGAACATCATCAGCACCGGCCACCACCAGCGGTTCAGCGCGTCCTGCGCCATCGCCTTCTGCTCCGGCGTGCCGTCGCGGCAGAGCGCGACCATGATCTCGTAGCCCTGACGCTGATGGAAGCTTTCTTCCTTGCAGATGCGGATCATCGCCCGCGCATAGGGGCCGTATGAGCAGCGGCAGAGCGGGATCTGGTTCATGATTGCGGCGCCATCGACCAGCCAGCCGATGATGCCGATATCCGCCCAGGACAGCGTCGGATAGTTGAAAATCGAAGAATATTTCTGTTTGCCGCTCAGCAGCTGTTCGACCAGTTCCTCGCGCGACACGCCGAGCGTCTCGGCGGCGGCATAGAGATAGGCGCCGTGGCCGCCCTCGTCCTGCACCTTTGCCAGCAGCGCGGCCTTGCGCTTGAGCGAGGGCGCGCGCGTGATCCAGTTGCCCTCGGGATGCATGCCGACGATTTCGGAATGCGCGTGCTGCGCGATCTGCCGGATCAGCGTCTTGCGATACGCCTCGGGCATCCAGTCATTCGGCTCGATCTTTTCCTCGGCGTCCACGCGCGCCTGAAAGCGCGCCTCGCGGATCGGATCCTCCGCAACGTGCGCCTCACGGGTGTTTAGCGATTGCGTGTACATGAGCGTCTCTCCGCTTCGCTTTTCGCCGGGTTACGCCCGATCTTTGGTGATAAGAAGCTCTATAATATTACAATTTATATTTCTGTAAACGATTTTTGTTATATTTCGTTCCCGTGAGTGCAAGTCGCTGTTCTTTCAAGCCAATCTGTCGTGCAAAGCTTCAGCAGCAGGCCGCAAAGGTCCGTCTTCATTGCGGGCGATGCGATCGAGCAGCCGCTCGGACGGGCCGGCCACGGCCTTATAGATGCGCCCAGCGAGCGCCCGCGCGTCCAAGCCCTGCCAGTCCGCCGGCAGAAAGTCCCGCGGCAGGCCTGGATCGCGCAGCACCACGCGGCGGAAGGCATGGATTAGCAGCGTGCGCGCGACCAGCGCCTCCTCCTCGCCGGGCGCATTCGCTATGAACGCTTCGGAAAGGGGGGAAAATTGCGCGACGAATTCGCGATAACCTTGGGACACTGCGTCAATCGGGAACGCGGCAGCCGCAAGCGCCCGCCGATCCTGTGGGCGCGGAGTCATCAGGAACAGGCCCGTCCGATCGGACAGGTCAGGCGGCAATGCGCGGAAGCCGACGTGGATCGCCGGCGAGACCGCGGCATAGCCGGCTGCTTTCAGCTGCCCGCGCAACGCCGTCGGCTCGGCGGCGGCAGGTCCGAGCACCGCGACCTGCATGTCGCCTTGAATGGCCGGCACGCCGGCGTAAATTCGCTGGGTCGCCTGCAGGAATTCCGCCTCGCCGATCCGCGTCAGCCGGTAATAGCTCGCGCGCCCGCGCTTGGTACTGACGAGCCAACCCTCCGAGGAGAGGCGCGACACCGCCGTGCGCACATGGCCCGCGTCGATTCCGAACAGCGCCATGATCTCTATCAGCGAGCCGATCCACAGTGATCCGCCGCGCGGAACGATGGCGTCGCCATAGAGCGTCACGATCAGCGACCAGATGCGCGCAGGCTTGCGGGCATGGAATCGTCCGAGAAGGGCGGCGGTTGGCGGCGACAGCGACATGCCATCCGCGTTTATCACCTCTGCCCGCTTGCGGGGAAGCGTTACACGCCGAGCCCGCCCTTCTCCTCGATGAAGCACGCGATCTCTTCCACGCCCTTTCCGTCCCGCATGTTGGCGAACACGAACGGACGCTGCCCCCGCATCTTCTTTGCATCGCGGTCCATGACTTCGAGCGATGCGCCGACATAGGGCGCAAGATCGATCTTGTTGATCACCAAAAGATCGGAGCGGGTGATCCCCGGCCCGCCCTTGGACGGGATCTTGTCGCCGGCCGCGACATCGATGACATAGATGGTGAGATCGGCGAGTTCGGGCGAGAAGGTGGCGGCGAGATTGTCACCGCCGGATTCGATCAGCACTAGGTCGAGATCGGGGAAACTCTTGCGCATGTCGGCAATTGCGGCAAGGTTGATCGAGGCATCCTCGCGGATCGCGGTATGCGGACAGCCGCCGGTCTCCACCCCGGCGATGCGCTCGGGCGAGAGCGCGCCGGAGCGCACCAGATATTCCGCATCCCACTTGGTATAAATGTCGTTGGTGATGGCGGCGATGTCGAAGCGATCGCGCAGGCGCTTGCAGAGCAAATCCATCAGCGCCGTCTTTCCGGAGCCGACCGGACCGCCGATACCGACCCGCAGGGGGCCATGAGGGTTTCTCATCCGTTTCTCCGCCGTCATTCCGGGCACGCGAACCCGGAACGGTAAGCTAACTTCTGAACAGTCTCGTATATTGCGTTTCATGCCGCATCGACGCGAGATCAGCGCGCAGGGCGGCGCCGCCGATTTCGTCAAGCGACGCATTGAACGCGCGCGCGGCCGTCGCGGTGATGACAGGTTCGAGCAGCGCCAGCACGCGCTGCCCATCGGTCTGTCCGAGCGGGATCAGGCGGACGCCGGCGGAAATCCAGTTCGCGGCCAGCGCATGTAGGAAGGCTGGCAGCGCCGTCTCCGCCACGATGCCGTGGCCCGCGCACGCGGTGCCGACGGCGACCGGATAGGCGATCGGTCCGTCCCACGCTGTCGTCAGCATGTCGATCGCGTCACACGGCCACGCCGCGCGGATCGCCTGCACGAAGGCGTTGCCCTGTGCGGTCGTTTCGAGATGCCGTTCCTTGGAGGGCGCGAAAGCCGCGGCGAGTTCGCTGACGGCACGAAGCGAAACCGCATCGTCACGGAGGACTGCACGATGCGCATGCACCAGCAGCACCGCGTCGCAGTAGCCCGCGCCGTCACTCATCATGACCGACAGCCAGTCGGTGAGCGTGACCGAGTCCCTGATGTCGCCCGCCTCCACCGCCCATTCGATGCCGCTGGAATAGGAGAAGGCGCCAATCGGAAACGATGGCGAGAGCCACGCCATCAGGCGGTAGAGAGCGGCGGTGTGCTGCTCCCCTCCCCCCATGAGCGCAGCGAATGGTGGGGAGGGGTCGGGGGTGGGGGGTGTTATAGAAGAAAGCCCCCCACCCCCATCTCCTTCGCGCCGCTCCGCGCGCTCAGTCGATCGACCCTCCCCACCGCTTCGCGTGGGGAGGGAAAAGGAAGAGCTCTTGCGCGCGAGGCGCCCCTTCACCACCAGCACATTCCTGCGCTTATCGCTCATGGTCATGACCGTGATGGTGGTGGTGACCGTGAGCGTGGCCGTGATGATGCCCGTGCGCGCGGTCCTGCGCATGGTCATGGCTGGGCGGCATCGTCGACTGCGGATCGAACGGCGCATCGATGGCCGAGACCGCCGCGCCGAGCCCGCGCAGCATCTCCTCCAGGACATGATCGCGCCGGATCCGAATGCGGTCTCCGACGATCTGAACGTCGGTGTGGCGGTTGCCGAGGTGCCAGGCAAGCCGAACAAAATCGCGGGACGAGGATGCAGCGATCTCGGCAAGTGGCTCCGGCACGCCGCTGACCAGCACGACCGAACCCGTATCGAGCACGAGGCCGTCGCCGTCTCGCAGCGTCACCGGTCGATCGAAGTCGAGCAGAATCCTGGTGCCCTTCTCTCCGGTCAGCACAATGCGCCGTCGCTGACGATCGTCCGCATCGAGCATCACCCGATCGATGGTCGTGGCAGCATCGAAGGTGCCAGCATTAGCGATGGTCGAAACGCGATGCATGTCTGCTTTCTTCATCCCTCCCGTTCAGGGGAGGGTCGGTGAGCGTAGCGAGCCGGGGCGGGGTCGTCCATTTCGCTAGCATGCCCCCACCCGGTCGGCTTCGCCGACCACCCTCCGCGCAAGCGGGGGGAGGGATAAGACCTCAGAACAGGAAATACCGCTGCGCCATCGGTAGCACATCGGCGGGCTCGCAGGTGAGCAACTCGCCATCCGCCCTCACCTCGTAGGTCTCCGCATCGATGTCGAGCTTTGGCGTCGCGCCATTGTGGATCATGCTCTTTTTCGAAATGCCGCCGCGCGTGTTCTTCACCGCCACCAGTTCCTTCTGGATACCGAGCTTGCGGCCAAGTCCCGCGCGGACCGCCGCCTTCGAGGTAAAGACCACCGACGAGGCCGTAAGCGCCCGGCCGAATGCACCGAACATGGGCCGATAATGCACAGGCTGCGGCGTCGGGATCGAGGCATTCGGGTCGCCCATCTGCGCGGCGACGATCGAGCCGCCCTTGATGATGCAATCCGGCTTCACGCCGAAGAAGGCCGGCGACCACAAGACGAGGTCGGCCATCTTGCCGTTTTCGATCGAACCGATGACATGCGACACACCATGCGCGATCGCCGGGTTGATCGTGTATTTGGCGATATAACGCTTGGCGCGGACATTGTCGTTGTCGCCCATCTCCTCCTTCAGGCGCCCGCGCTGTTTCTTCATCTTGTCTGCGGTCTGCCACGTGCGAATGATGACTTCGCCGAGCCGGCCCATCGCCTGACTGTCCGATGACATCATCGAAAGTGCGCCGATATCATGCAGGATATCCTCCGCCGCGATCGTTTCCTTGCGGATGCGGCTTTCGGCAAAGGACAGGTCCTCGGCAAGCGAAGGATCGAGATGGTGGCACACCATCAGCATATCGAGATGTTCGTCGATGGTGTTTTTGGTGAACGGCCGCGTCGGATTGGTGGATGAGGGCAACACGTTGCTTAGCCCCGCAACCTTCATGATATCGGGCGCGTGGCCGCCGCCCGCACCTTCGGTATGGAAGGCATGGATGGTGCGGCCCTTAAAGGCTGCGATCGTATCCTCGACGAAGCCGCTTTCATTCAGCGTATCGGTGTGGATCATCACCTGAATGTCATGATCGTCGGCAACGGAGAGGCAAGTGTCGATTGCGGCCGGCGTCGTGCCCCAGTCCTCGTGCAGCTTCAGGGCGCAGGCGCCGCCCTTCACCATCTCTTCCAGTGCAGCCGGGCGCGAGGCATTTCCCTTGCCGGCAAAGCCGAGATTGACCGGCAGGCCGTCCGCCGCCTGGATCATGCGCGCGATATGCCAGGGACCCGGCGTGCAGGTGGTGGCGAAGGTGCCGTGCGCAGGCCCGGTGCCGCCGCCGAGCAGCGAAGTGACGCCCGACATCAATGCATCTTCCACCTGCTGCGGACAGATGAAATGGATGTGCGTGTCGAAACCGCCGGCGGTGAGGATCCTGCCCTCGCCTGCAATAACCTCCGTGCCCGGTCCGATCACAATGGTCACGCCCGGCTGCACATCCGGATTGCCAGCCTTGCCGATGGAATGAATCTTGCCGTCTTTCAATCCGACATCGGCCTTGACAATCCCCCAGTGATCGAAGATCAGCGCATTGGTGATGACCGTATCGACCGCGCCCTGCCGGTTGGTGAGTTGCGACTGACCCATTCCGTCGCGGATCACCTTGCCGCCGCCAAATTTGACTTCCTCGCCGTAGATCGTGAAATCCTTCTCGACCTCGATGATGATGTCGGTATCGGCAAGACGCACGCGATCGCCGGTCGTGGGCCCGAACATGTTGGCGTAAAGATAGCGGCTGATCTTCACTGGCATGTCGTGTGCTCAACGCTCAAAATTCGTCCCCGACATTATCCCCAGGGGCTGTGGGCATCGCCGTTTCAGTTGCCATCGATCCGGCGCGCGTTACTCTGATCACAGATGCTCATGAAGGCTTCGGCTGAGGGTGAGGATCGCCAGAAGCGAACGGTGTGGAGGCGAAGGCTGCTACAAGCGTCGTATCCGTGAGCCGAGCGCATCTGGGTCCCTGCCGTGGTAGCGGCGGCACGGAACGTGACGGGCGGGCGCAAGCTCGCCCGTTATGTTTTTGCGATCCCGCAGCACGATATTGAGCGCGCGCAATCACAGCTTGCCCATCACGTCGCCGCGGAAGCCGTAGACGATGCGCTTGCCGTCGTAAGCGACAAGCTGAACCTCGCGCGTCTGTCCCGGCTCGAATCGCACCGCGGTCCCCGCCGCGATGTCGAGCCGCATGCCGCGCGCTTTCTTGCGGTCGAATTTCAGCGCCGGATTGGTTTCGAAGAAATGATAATGCGAGCCGACCTGGATCGGCCGGTCGCCGGTATTCGACACCGAAAGCGTCACGCTCTCGCGGCCGGCATTCAGCTCGATCTCGCCGTATCTGACCATAACCTCGCCCGGAATCCATGCGGCCATGACGCTATCCCTTCCTCGACTTGCGCAGCACGACCAAACCCAGCCCGACGGCCAGTGCAGCCAGCGCCAGCGCCATCGCATCCGGCAGCACGCTGACCGCATGCGGATGCTCATGCGGCACCAGCGACGTGTGTGCGCGCGCCGCAGCCGCGCTCAACGCGAGCAACCCGGCAAGAACCAATGTCTTCATCGTTCGTCCTTCAGCGAATGGGTTCATGCACCGTCACAAGCTTGGTACCGTCCGGGAACGTCGCCTCGACCTGAATATCGTGGATCATGTCCGCAATGCCCTCCATCACCTGATCGCGCCGGAGCACATGGCCGCCATCGCGCATCAGCTCAGCGACGCTCTTGCCGTCGCGTGCGCCCTCGACAATGAAGTCGGTGATGAGCGCCACCGCCTCCGGATGATTGAGCTTCACGCCGCGCTCAAGCCTGCGGCGCGCCACCAGGGCCGCCATGGCGATCAACAGCTTGTCCTTCTCGCGCGGTGTCAGCAGCATCGTCCAGCCTCAATTCGTCCACAGTCGTGGCAGCGCTCCGCCGAGATGATTGAGCATCAAAACAAGATCGCGCCGCAAGAGCACAGCATCCTTCGCGCACATCCGGATCACCGCGATCCCGTTCCAGGCCGAAATGCCGGCCTCGCTGCTGCACGCTTCCAGACTGCTCCGCACTTTTTCCGCCACTGCCTCGTCGCCGGGCGCAACCACAATGCTCGCACAGGCCGCGGCACCTCCGCCGGCAGCCGGGCGGGCCAGCAGAGCGGCAACCTCGCCGCCGAGGCGAAAGGTATCTGCAAACACCAGCCTTCCGGCCTTGCGGATACGCCAGCGATCGACGAGTTCGCCATGGCGCACCGTCTCGCCCATGGCCGTGCGGCCGAACACGGTCGATTCCGCGATCATAAGTGAGCCGCCATCCGCGATATCGGCATCGATCGAGCGCTGCAATCTCGCGCCATCAAACAGGATGGTTTCCTGCGGCAGCCAGCGCAGTGCAGCGCCACGCGCCACGCTAAGCCGCACATCGATGCGCGAAGCGTCGCCGAGAGTGCGATAGACCTTTTCCGCTGCAGCGTTGATGACAGTCAGCCGTGCACCCTCGTCTGCATCGATCGCAATGGAGAATGCGTCGCCTCCGGCAATCCCGCCGGCGGTGTTGAGGATCACCGCCTCGCTTTCGGCTCCGCCGACATCGGGAAGGCGGATGCGCAGCGAACCCTCCTCGACAACACATCGGCGCCGCGTGCGGCCTGCGGCCTCGGCGACCGACAGCTCAATCGATCCGCGCGCCCGGTTGCGGGCGAAGATAGTCGCCTTGTCGTTCGTTCCGGTTTCGGATCTCATGCCGTGCACCTGTAACGATTCAGCGTCGCGGCATCACAGCGCCAGCGCACGGCGCAGCGCCGGTTCGTTCAAATCGTGTTTACCGGATGAATAAACCACCGAACCGCGATCCATCGCGACGAAGCGGTCGCCCAGTTCGCGCGCAAAATCATAATACTGCTCAACCAGCACGATTGCCATCGTGCCGAGGTCCCGCAGATAGGAGATGGCGCGGCCGATATCCTTGATGATGGAGGGCTGGATACCCTCGGTC
>JBIQKQ010000028.1:12537-28881 GCA_044506365.1 Hyphomicrobiales bacterium | reverse complement strand
CCTCAAACACCGCGCGCGGAACGCCGGAGCCATTCGGCGGTCCGTGGTGACTATCGCTCATGCGCTTTCACACATCGCGCATGAGGCCATGGGCTGGCTGAAAGCCCGGCGTTCCGCGCGCCCTTGCTTCTCGCAAGGGATGGAATGCGAAGCTGGACTTCGGGCGCGCCCGCGCCTTCCAAACAACAGGGCCGCGCCAGCACGTCCGCAGCAAGCGACAGGGTGGCGCAAGCATGTCCGCAGCAAACAACAGCGCCGCACAAGCCCGTGCGCAGCAAACAGCCGAGCAAACACAACACGGCCGGGAGTTTGCCCCGAGACGCAAGTCGATCGGCGCCCCCCACCCCGATCTCATTCGCTGCCGCTCAGTCGATCGACCCTCCCCGCCATTCGCTTCGCTCATGGGGGGACGGAAAAGCGAAGACGCGCGTAAACGCGCTGATGGCTCAGCCGATCGGCTCTCCGCACCATTCGCTAAGCTTATCATGGGCCACGCTTTCGCGCGGACCCGTTTGGCTCATGGGGGGAGGGACAATCCCTCAGATCATGTAGTGCCCGCCATTGACATGCGTCGCCTGGCCCGACACGAAGCCGCCGCCGGGAGAGGCAAGGAAAGCGACCGCGGCCGCCACTTCCTCGACGGCGCCGAAGCGGCCGAGCGGGATTTCCGACTGGATCTTTTCCTTCGCCTGATGCGGATACTGGCTCCAGTCGCGCTCGGTATCGATCGCGCCGGGCACCACGGTGTTGGCGGTGATGCCGTCGGGGCCAAATTCGCGCGCGATCGCTTTGGCGAGCCCATGCATGCCGGCCTTGCAGGTGATGTTATGGGCCCGGTGGGTAACCTGCGCCCAGAAGCCGTCAAATCCCGAAATCAGCACGATGCGGCCCCACTTGTTCTTGCGCATGTGCGGAATGGCGTGACGCGAGAGATAGAAGGCGGAATTGAGATTGGTGGCGAGCACCGTGTCCCAGTCCTCCGGCGTGATATCGAGAAACGCCTGATAGCGCCGGATGCCGACATTGTTGACCATGATGTCGATGCCGCCGAATGCATCGACACAGGACTGGACCAGCCGCCCGCATTCGGCGTCCTTCGAGACATCGGCCATGACGCCGATCGCGGTGCCGCCGGCCGCGTTGATCTCGGCGACCACATTGTCGACCGCCGCCTGGTTGGACGAGCCGTTGACCACCACGCGCGCCCCTTTCTTCGCGAGTGCACGCGCGATCGCGCGGCCGATATTGCGGCCCGATCCGGTGACGACCGCGGCGCGGTTTTTCAGGTCTTGCTCCGACATGATGGGTCTCGAACAGCAAGCAGCGCCCGATTCCTGCCCCCGCATTCCCGAGGGGAAATCAGGCGCCGCGATGCGGGGCGGTCGTTGCTATTGCGGCGTCAGCCCGATGGAGGGAACCACCTTGGCCCAGTGATCGTATTCCGCCTTCATCGATTTCTGCAGATCCTCCGGCGAGCCGCCGGCCGCGGTTGCGCCCTGTGTCTTGAGCTTGGCGATCACGTCCGGCCTCTTGATGGTCTCGCCAATGATCGCGTTCATGCGGTCGATGATCGGCTTCGGCGTGCCGAGTGGCGCGAACACGCCGACCCAGGTGAAGGTGTCGACGCCGGGCACGGTCTCCGAGATCGTGGGCACGTTCGGAAGGTCGGGCGAGCGCTTCACCTCGGCGAGCGCAAGGATGCGGATGGTCCCGGCCTGCGCCTGCGGCATCACCGCCGGCGTCGTGCCGAAGCTGATCGGGATATGTCCGGCAACGAGATCCTGAATCGCTGGTCCGCCGCCCTTGTACGGCACATGAACCATGTTGATGCCCGTCTTCTGCTTGAGCAGTTCGCCCGCGATATGGTGCGCGGAGCCGACCCCGGCGCTGCCGAAGCTCATCTTCTGATCGGGATGCTTCTTGGCGTAGTCGATCAATTCCTGAACCGACTTGACCGGGAGCTTGGCATTGACGGCAAGCGTCATCACAACATCGGAGACCTTGATGACCGGCGTGAACGATTTCATCGGATCGAACGGAAAGTTCTTCTGCATGAAGGCGTTCATCGTGACCGGGGCGTTCACCGTCACGAGAAAGGTGTAGCCGTCCGGCGCAGCCTTCGCGACGAGGGCGGCGCCCGTGGTGCCGCCGGCGCCCGGCTTGTTTTCCACCACGACCGGAACCTTCAACTGTTCCTCGAGACGATCGCGGATCAGGCGCGCTATGAAATCGGTCGAGGCGCCGGGCGGGTAGGGCGCGACCAGCGTGATGGCGCGGTTCGGCCAGTCCGATGTCTGCGCAACGGCAAGCCCCGCAGCGAATATCGGAGCCGAGAGGGCGAGCGCGAACAACGCACTGCGTCTGGTGAAGGTCATTGTGTCTCCTCCCGTTGGAAATTCGCGGTTCGTCCGCTGATGGCGCCATTCGGCCTTGTTGCCCGGATTGTAGCGGGGCGCCGCTTGGGAGTTCAACCAAGGTGTTGGCCACCCAAACAGCGCTTTGTCCTAGCGTCCCCTGAATTGCGGCTTGCGCTTCTCGTTGAAGGCCCGCACGCCCTCATGGCGGTCCTCCGTGGAGATCATGCGTTCGTAGCACTGGATTTCGAACGCAAGTCCCGACTGCAGGTCCATGTTCATGGAGGCATTGACCGCCTTCTTGATCTGCCGCACCGAGATCGGCGCATTATCACAGATCGTTTTCGCAATGCTCATTGCCCGCGGCATCAGGTCGGCCGCATCGCAGACCTCGTTCACCATGCCCCAGTCGTAGGCCTGCTCGGCGCTGAAGGGCAGGCCGCTCATGATGATTTCCTTGGCCCGCCGCACACCCACGGCGCGCGGCAGGTTCTGCGTGGACCCCGCGCCTGGCATGATGCCGCGGGTCACTTCCGGCAGCGCAAAACGCGCATGGCGCGCGGCATAGATAAAGTCGCAGCAGAGCGCGAGTTCGCAGCCGCCGCCGAAGGCGACGCCGTTGACCGCGGCAATCACCGGGACCGCGCAGTTGATCACCGAATAGGCCGCTTCCTCGATGATGGCATGCTGGGCGCGCCACTGTTCGTCGGTCATGCCCTGGCGTTCCTTGAGATCGCCGCCGGCGCTGAACGCCTTTTCGCCCGTGCCCGTGAGGATCACGCAACGCACATCGCCAGGATAGAAGGCGAGCTTGCCGAACACCTTGTAGAGGTCTTCCGAAGTCGCGGTATTCAGCGCGTTGTGAACCTCGGGCCGGTTGAAGCGCACCACCATCAGACCCGGCTCGGGCCGCTCCACCAGAAGATGCGTGAGACCCTCCATGATCAGGCCGCGCTCGCTGCACGCCTGGCCGGCGGGAATATGCCGAAGCCGTCGACAGAGGTCATGCGATCGAGTCCCTGGATCGCATCGAACAGCGTGCGCGTACCGCGCTCGCCGAGCGTCGGTTTCACGCAATCCTCGAACTTCGCCCACATCGCCTCGGTTTCGACCCCGCGCTGGAAATGCCCGCGCGGGCGTGCGACCGGTTCTGTGGTGAGCGTGGTGCCGCCGCGCAGATGCAGCGTCACCCGGTCGAACGGCGAATGAGCGGGCTCGTGATCGTCGCGCTCGGAGGTGGTGACGACGCGCACCTTGCGGATCAGGTCCTGCACGTCCGGCCGGTTGACGAAGGCGTCGGTCAGTTCGGCATTGCCGCAGGCGCCGGCGACGATCGCGGAGGCCATGGCGAACTCGCCGGAGATTTTCGCATCGAGCCCGTTGGTCGGGCGATGCACGCGCAGGATTTCGGCCTGGGTTTCGCCGATTTCGAGTTCGATCGCTTCGATTTCGTCGGGCTTGACCGGCTTCGTCTTGCGCATGTCGATCACCGCATCGATCGCGCGATGCACGGCATAGCAGACCGGATAGAGCTTGATATTGATGCCGGCGCGCAGGATGCCCCAGTCCTTGCCGAAATTCGCAGGGCTTTGGGTGTCGACCTGACCCTTCGGCGAGATCGCGCGCAGGAAGCCGAGATCGTCCTCGATCGCGGTGTCGGTCGAGGTCAGGCCGGCTTCGGCCAGCCGCGCCGCGAGCAGGCCGGACTGCGCCGCGCGCCCGACCTGATAGGGCTTGGTCATCGAACCAAAATTACCGACGATGCCGCCGGCGAGAGACGCCGCGACTCCAATCGTGCGGGTCGCCATCGCGGCGTCGTGGCCGCGCAGGGAGGAGACCGCGCCCGCCGCCGCGATGGTTCCGAACATCGCTGTCGGATGCCAGCCCTTGCGATGATGCTGGTCGTCATCGCGGCGCGTGGTCTCGGCCCAGAGTTCATAGCCCGCAACATAAGCTGTGACCATCGCGCGGCCGTCGGCGCCGCTCTCGGCCGCTTCCGCCAGAATGGTCGGGACCAGGATCGCGCTCGGATGGCCGGCAAGTCCGGTGTCGTCATAGTCGATGGCATGGGAGGCGACGCCATAGACCAGCGCGCGCTCGGGCGCGGGGGCCTGCAAGTTGGCGATCGGGCTCGCGCCGTCATGGACGATACCGAGGCCTCGTGCAGCGGTTCTGGTCACCGGTTCGTTCCAGCCGGTGATCATGCAGGCAATGCAGTCGGTGAAGCCGAGCCGCACGGTCTTCACTGCGTCGGCCGGCAGCGTGTCGTAGCGCAATTCGGCGACGAAGCGCCCCATGTCGGCCGTCAGTCCCATCGCGTGCGATCCTTCTTGTACCGTGCCTGCCCCGGGTAGGAGACAGCGTTTGTCATGTCAACGCAGGGTTTGATATAGAAAACACGGGGAAGGAGAGCGTCGAAACATGCCGAGCCGTAAGCCCGCCGACAGCGATCGGATCGACCCGCGCTATATCGTGCCGGGCCTGTCGCGCGGTCTCGCGCTGTTGCAGCTGTTTCCCCGCAGCAAGCCGGCCAAGACGCTAGCGGAACTTGCCGCCGGTCTCGGGCTGACGCGCTCGGCCACCTACCGGCTGGTCTATACGCTTGAGGCCGACGGCTTCATCGCACGCGATGCCGAGACGCGACGTTACCGCCTCACCTCGAAGACCCTCGATCTCGGCTTTGAATATCTGCATGCGCAGCCGATCACCGAGATTGCGCAACCGTTCCTGCGCACGCTGAGCGACCGCACCAATGCAGCGGCTCATGTCGCGATTCTCGATGGCTGGCATGCCGTATATCTCGCGCGTGCACTGCCCAATGCCGGGCTGGTCAGCAACCTGCAACTCGGCGCGCGGCTCCCGGCGCATACGACATCAAGCGGTCGCGTCATGCTCGCGCATCAGGACGACGAGCGGCTGCGCGGACTCTACGATCGTTTGCGCAGGGAATCGCGGGGCGCGCATGCGGTGGTGTCCGCTCAGGATTTCAACGCCCAGATCGCAGCCGATCGCAAGCGCGGCTATGTCTTCCATCATTCGACCATCGACCCGGGCCTGGTCAGTCTTGCTTTTCCGATCCGTGACCATGACTCGCGCGTGGTTGCGGCGGTCACTGTCATCGTGCCCGAGAAGCTGTCCGAAGCGATCGGCGGCGAAAGGGCTCTGCGGCCGATGGTTTATGAGTCCGCCGACGCGATCTCTCGCAAGATTGGATATCGGGGCTGATATGGCAGTTGGCCTATCGGGTGCAGCAACACGCATGGTATACTTCACCAGCGTATCGGACGTGTCATGCAGCTCACGCGCTGGATGAGGGTCGGCCTGGTTTTCGGCCTCGCCGTGCTGGCGGCGGGCGTGGGCTTGTATGCGTATCGTTACTCGACCCGGCCCGTCACGCTCACCGTCGCGGCCGGCTCCCTCGATGGCGAGGGCGCAAGGCTCATGAATGAGCTCGGGGCCAGGCTCGCATCGACGGCCAATTCCCGGATCCGCTTGAAGGTGATCGATACCGGTACGCCGCTCGGCGCAGCCGAGGTCTTTGCCAAGGGCGGGGCCGACCTCGCCATCGTGCGCGGCGATGCCGCCGCCCTCAAGGGCGCGCGTACCGTGGTGGTGATCACCCATGGCGTGCTCGTCCTGCTTGGGCTGCCCGGCAACGCGATAACCGACCTTGACCACCTCAAGGGCAAGACCATCGGCGTGGTCGGCGGAGCGGTCAATCGCCGGATCGCCGAAGTGCTGGACAGCGAATACGACCTCACCCGCAACAAGGTTAAGTTCGTCGATCTTGCATTGCCGGAGGTCGCAGCCGCGGTTTCGGGCAAGAAGGTCCATGCGTTGCTGATCGTTACGCCGATTTCCGGCCGCTATCTGTCGATGCTGCGCAACTTCTTCCCCCGCGATTCCAAGAAGAGCCCGACGCTGATTCCCATTGAATCCGCGGGCGCCCTCGCCGCCGCCATCGGCATGTACGAGAGCTATGATGTTCCGAAGGGGACGATCAGGGGATCGCCCGCGATCCCAGACGAGGATCTCACCACCTTGCGGGTGCCGGTCTATCTGATTGCGAGGGAAAAGCTCGACGACGACACCGCCACCCAGCTCACGCAGGCGATCATGGAGACCCGCAGCAACATGATCGGCGAACACCCGATTGTTGCGCAGATCGCAGCCCCGTCCACCGAGAAGGATGCGCCGATTCCGATCCATCCTGGGGCAGCGGCGTATTTCGCCGGGGACGTGAAAACGATTTTCGACAAATACGGTGACCAGTTTTTCTACGCCTCCATACTGGTCGGAATGCTGAGTTCGCTTGCGGCTGCGTTCTGGAAGTTCATGATGCCGGCGCCCGAGGGTGGCCATCCGCCGGAGCGGCTGCACCGGATCACGGGCCGTATCCGTGATGCGGCCAGCGCCGCCGAACTCGACCAGATCGAAGACGAAATCGACGACATTCTGAGCGGCGAATTCACCCGCGAGAAACGCGACGCGGTGGACGCCGGCGCCCTGCAGGTCGCGCTTAGCCGGCTGGAATATCTGATCAGCCAGAGACGGCGCCTTCTGGAAAAGCGGGCGTCGTGACCGCGGCTCAATCGACCTTGGAGCGGGCCGCATCCATCGCGTGCAGTTCGGAAGCCTTTCCCGACTTCATGACCATGCCAGGAAGGGTGCGGCCAAGCGCGTCCTGAGCCATCTGGGCCGCCGCAATTAGTGCATCGAGGTCGATGCCGGTCTCGATGTCCATCTCGTGCGCCATATGCACGAAGTCCTCGGTGCAGATATTGCCGACCGCGCGCGGCGCGAACGGACAGCCGCCGAGGCCGCCGATCGAGCCTTCGAAATGGCGGATACCGCAATCGAGGCCCGCCAGCGCATTGGCGATGCCGAGGCCGCGGGTGTTGTGCAGATGCAGCCCGAGCACAGCCTGCGGAAAGGCCTGCTGCAGGTCCTCGACCGTGCGCCGGATGCGGTCCGGATTGGCAACGCCGGTGGTGTCGGCGAGATAGACGATGGGCGCGCCGTGTCCGAGCAGCTGCGCCGTCATCCGGTGCATGCGCTCGCGCGACACCGGCCCCTCATAGGGACACCCGAAGGCCGTGGCGATGACCCCGACCAGGCGGCTGCTGGTTCCGCGCGCGGCAGCTGCGATCTCGTCGACCGCCTTCATGCCGTCGTCGGTGGTCATGCGCACGTTCAGCCGGTTGAAGCTGTCGCTCACCGCGACCCCGGCCTTCAGATCGTCGATGCCGGCGGCGATCGCGCGCTCGGCTCCGCGCGCGTTCGGAACGAAGGCACCGTAGCGCACGCCAGACTCGCGTCTGATCCCGGCGGCGACAGCCTCAGCATCGGCGAGTTGCGGGATCACCTTCGGATGGGCGAAGCCGGTAATCTCGATCTTCTTCAGCCCGGTCTTCGACAACGCATCGATCAGCGCGATCTTTTTCTCGGTCGCAACGAAACTGCGCTCGATCTGCAGACCGTCACGCATGCCGACTTCGCTGATCTCGATCGCGCGGCTCATAATGGCGGCGACCAGTCAGGGGGTGTGAGACGGCGCTTGCCGTCCGCGGTCTTGCTGACCTTGGGGTCGGCAACACCAAGCTTGTCCCAGAGCTGGCAGGTGACGGTCTTGTGTTTCTGATCGAGTCCTTCGCAGTAGTTCGTGAATTCACAGGTCCGGATCTGGTCGCCAAGCCCGAGTTTTGTCTTCAGGAACCAGTCCGGATCGGCGAGCGACTGGCGGGCGGACCCGACAATGTCGCACACGCCATCGGCGAGCATTTGCTCGGCGAATTCGAAATTATGCACGCCGCCGGTGCAGACGATGGGCGTGTTCTGACCCTGCGCATGGATTGCCTGGCGGATCGCGGCGGTCGCCTCGATATTGCGGCCGAACGGCCCGCGCTCGTCGGAGATGTATTGCGGCATGCATTCGTAGCCGCTCGGTCCTGTATAGGGATAGGCCGCCCCGCCGACGCCTGGCTGCTTGGCGTCGTCGAACTTGCCGCCGCGCGAGGTCGAGATGAAGTCCATGCCGGCTTTCGCGAAGGCGACGCCGAAATGGATCGCGTCGTCCGCGTCGCTGCCGCCCTCGATGCATTCGTCGGCGAGGTAGCGGCACCCGACCGCGAAGTCTGGCCGCGTGCGCGCGCGCACCTCGCGGTACACTTCGAGTGGAAGCCGCGCGCGGTTTTCCAGCGAACCGCCATAGCCGTCATCGCGCGTATTCTTGCGTGAGAGGAACGAGGCCATGGTGTAGGCGTGGGCGTAATGCAGTTCGACGCCGTCGAATCCGGCTTGCTGCGCGCGCAAGGCGGCACATGCGAACAGCTCCGGCAGCACGTTCGGCAGATCGCGGATGTGCGGCAGGTCCATGTCGGTGACGCGCTCGCGGTAGCCGAATTCGAGCGACTCCAGTTCGCGCTCATTGAGAATTTTTGCAAGTTCGTCGCGCTTCATGCCGGCAAGCGCGGTGCGGATATCGGCGTCGCTCAGGCCGGGCAGGGCGGCGCGATGCACGTCGGTGATCGCAAGGAACCTCTCGAAATATTTCGCCGGTGCCGGCCGTCGGCGGATCGAGAGGAAATCGATGAGCTGAATGAACAGGCGCGACCGCCCTTCGCTCGCCTGCCGGACTGCTTCGACCAGCCGCTTGAGGCCCGGAATGAAACGGTCATCGCCGATCCGCAGCAACGGCCCGCTTGGTACGTCCCGGATGCCGGTCGCCTCTACCACGATCGCGCCAGGCCGGCCCTTGGCAAAGCGCGCATACCATTCGACCACGGCATCCGTGACGAAGCCGTCCTCGGTCGCCCGCCACGGCACCATTGCCGGCACCCAGGTGCGCTGTTCGAGCATCACCGATCCGACGGTTACAGGCGAAAACAGCTGCGACGCTTCCGCTTCCGCGCGGGTTGGGATCCGGCCCGGCTTCGCCTCGAACTGGATGCGCTGCGGAGGACGCCACATGTCTACGCTCGCATTTTGAATTGTATCGAATTGGATGTATGCGTCTGGGACAGGCCCGTCAATCGGACGGATCTGCGGTTTGCCATGCCTGTTCCGCGCCGGACAGGGTTCTCGTAAAGCACTTTCGCTCCCGCTTTTTCCATGCTCGATCCCAGTGATCTTCCCGACACTTTTGCGCGCGACAACCTCCCGCCGCCTGATCTGTGGCCTGAATTCGAGGGTCTCGACGCTCTCGGATATCCAAAACGGTTCAACGCCGCGGTCGAACTGATCGACCGTCAGGTTGCGGCAGGCTTCGGCGATCGACTGGCGATCCGCACCCCGGATGCGACCTGGACCTATGCGGAACTGCTCGACAGGGCCAATCGCATCGCCGGGGTGTTACGCGATGATCTCGGTCTCGTGCCAGGCAATCGCGTGCTGCTTCGCTCGGCCAACAATGCGATGAAGGCCGCGGCCTGGCTCGGCGTTTTGAAAGCAGGCGGCATCGCCGTTGCGACCATGCCGCTGCTGCGCGCGGCCGAATTGTCCTACATGCTCGGCAAGGCGAAGGTGCAGTTCGCATTGTGCGATGCGCGCCTTGCGGAGGAACTCGAAAAGGCCGCGGCATCCGCGCCCGATCTGAGAATCGTGCATTTCCACACCGAGGCTGCGGACGGACTCGAGGCGCGGATGGCGCGCCAGAGCGGCGCGTTCGACAATGTCATTCCCTCCCATGATGATGTGGCGCTGATCGCCTTTACCTCCGGCACCACCGGGCTCTCGAAGGCGACCGTCCATTTCCACCGCGATGTGCTCGCAATTGCCGATTGCCTGCCGCGCCACATCTTGCAGCCCGGACCGGACGACGTGTTCCTCGGCTCTGCACCATTTGCCTTCACCTTCGGGCTGGGTGCGATGCTGGTCTTCCCGCTGCGGTTCGGGGGCTCGGCAGTGATGCTGGAACAGCCGACGCCGGAGGCCATGCTGTCGGCGATCGAACGCGAGGGCGTCTCGCGGCTGTTCACGGTGCCGACGCTCTATCGCGCCATGACGCCGCTCGCCGCCGGCTACGATGTCTCGTCGCTGAAAAGCTGCATCTCGTCGGGCGAGCATATGCCGCTGGCGGTGTCCGAGGGCTGGTACCGCGCGACCGGCACGCGGCTGATGAATTCGATCGGCTCGACCGAAATGCTGCACGGCTTCCTGATCAATCAGGACACCCAGCGCATTCCCGGCGCTGTCGGCAAGGCCGCGCCGGGCTATCGGGCGATGGTGGTCGATGACGATATGAATCCGCTGCCGCCGGGACAGGTGGGGCGACTCGCGGTCCGCGGTCCGACCGGATGCCGCTATCTCGACGATGCCGATCGTCAGCAGCGATATGTGCAGGGCGGCTGGAACCTGACTGGCGACGCTTTCGAAACCGATGTGGACGGCAATTTCTGGTATCACGCGCGTACCGACGACATGATCGTGAGCGCGGGCTACAATATTTCCGGCGCCGAGGTGGAGGGGGTGTTGCTGCAGCACGCCCTTGTGGCCGAATGCGCGGTGGTCGGCCTGCCAAGCGAGGAGCGCGGTCAGATCGTCGCGGCCTATGTCGTCCTGCGCGAAGAAGCCGTCAACGGCGAGGCGATGAAGCGCGAATTGCAGGACCTCGTGAAGGCGCAGATCGCGCCTTACAAATATCCGCGCGCCATCGAGTTCCTGCCGTCTCTGCCGAAAACGATCACCGGCAAGATTCAACGCAGTGCGCTGCGGAACGGCGGTAGCGGGAGCACCGCCGTCTAGCATTGCGTGCGCCGCAGCAGTTCCTTTCACCATATGGTGCCCGCAGGTCCGGATACCTTGGCCCGCGCCACTGCTGAAAAAATTGCCGCAGGCCCATCCGGCGGTTGTCCCGCGTCGCCTTGCTGAATATCCTGATTTCGTCCGGCCATTCCAAAAATCAGAAGAAGTGCCGGGCAGGGTTGGAAACGTCCGGATCGCCATGACCGATGCCGCGCAGGCAGCGTCCGCGAGTCCATCCGCGCCCGCCGCCACCGGCGGGCAGGCATGGCGGAACATTGCCCGTAACGGCTTTCCTTTCCTCGTGGTCGGCGTCATCTGGGAAATCGTCGCGCGCAGCGGCATGTTTCCACGCAAGCTGTTCCCGCCGCTGGAGGACATCGCGGCGGCGTTCTGGCGGCTCACCGTTTCAGGCATCCTGCCGCATCACGCCATCGAAACCATCCTGCGGCTGATCGCAGGTTTTGCCCTCGCGGCTGTGATCGGCGTGCTGATCGGCATCGCCATGGGCCGATCCCGGCGGGCCGAGGACTACACCCTGCCGATCGTCGCCATGCTCGCGCCGATCCCGGGCATCGCCTACGCGCCGCTGTTTCTTCTCTGGTTCGGTCTCGGCAATCTGCCGGCGATCCTGCTGGTCGCCTTCGTTTCGACTTTCCCGATCGTGTTCAACACCTGGACCGGGGTGAAGGCGGTGAAGGAAATCTGGCTCCGCTCGGCGCAGGCCATGGGGGCGACCGACGCAAAGGTGTTTCGGCACGTCATTGTTCCCGGCGCGCTGCCCTACATCCTCACCGGCCTGAGACTTGGGCTGGCCCAAGCCTGGCGCGTGCTGGTCGGGGTCGAGATGCTCGCCGCCGTATCCTGGGGACTCGGCTGGCTGATTTTCGGGGCGCGCGAATTTCTCAACACCGACGTGATGCTGGCGGGAGTCGCCGTGATCGGAATCATCGGCCTGACGCTGGAGAAGCTCGTCTTCCAGAAGCTGGAAGACTACACGCTGGTCCGCTGGGGTATGATGCGATGACGCTCAACGCCGAACGCATCCGCACCTGGCGCCGTGCCGCGACCTCCATCGTCGGGTTTCTGGTGCTGTACGAACTGGTGGCGCGCAGCGGCTATTTCCCGGCCGTGCTGCTGCCGCCGCTCGGCAAGGTCGGCGCGACGCTGTGGGCGTCGCTCCTGGACGGCACGATGCTGCATCATGCCGCCGCAACGCTTTATCGTGTGCTGGCGGGCATGGGGCTCGCCGTCATCGTCGCGGTGCCGCTTGGCGTGCTGATGGCGCGTTACAAGCCGGTGGAGAACTTCTGCCTGCCGCTGGCGAGCGCGCTGATGCCGATACCGTCGCTGGCCTGGGTGCCCGTATTCATCCTCTGGTTCGGCCTTGGCAACACGGTCGCGATCCTGATCGTGTTCTATGCCGCAACCTTCCCGATCCTGCTGAACACCTGGTCGGGCGTTCGTGCGGTCAATCCGCTGTGGCTGCGTGCGGCCGGCGCCATGGGCGCAAACGGCCAATCGCTGTTCTGGAAGGTGATGATACCTGCCGCATCGCCCTTCATTATCACGGGGGTGCGGCAGGCTTTTCTGCGCGCATGGATTGCCGTGATCGGTGCCGAATTCCTCGCCGCGTCCGATTTCGGCCTCGGCTGGGTGATCTTCGATGCGAAGGAGTTCCTCAATGCCGACCTGATGCTGGCCTCGCTCGCGGTTATTGGCGCCATCGGCTTCGTTTTCGAGCGGCTGTTTTTCGGATCGATCGAGAAAGCGACCGTGATGCGCTGGGGGATGGTGCGCGCGACAAGGTCGTAACGAAAGGGCGTGGATACGCGAATGCCTGAAATCGAAATCCGCGAGGTTTGCCTGAATTACGAGACGCCGGCCGGCCGTGTGACCGGGGTGCAGGATGTGAGCTTCGACATCGAGCGCTCGGAATTCCTGTGCCTGGTCGGTCCGAGCGGCTGCGGAAAATCCACGCTGCTCAACATCATCGCCGGATTCATATCGCCCAGTGGTGGCGAGATCAGGATCGGCGGCCGGAAGGTCGACGGTCACGGCACCGACCGCGGCGTGGTGTTCCAGGATTTCGCGCAGCTGTTTCCGTGGCGCACCGCGCTCGGCAACGTCGCCTTCGGCCTCGAGATGAAGGGCGTTCCCAAGGAGGAGCGTGAGGCGATTGCGCTCGAGCAATTGCGTCTCGTGAAGCTGGAAAAATTCATCAGATCCTATCCGCATCACCTCTCGGGAGGGATGCAGCAGCGGGTCGCGATCGCCCGCGCTCTGGCCTACAATCCGGCGGTGCTCCTGATGGACGAGCCGTTCGCAGCGCTCGATGCGCTGACCCGCGACGACATGCAGCGCCTGCTTGCGGATGTCTGGCGCGAGACCCGCAAGACGGTGATCTACGTCACGCACAATGTTTCCGAAGCGGTCTACCTCGCCGACCGGGTGATCGTGATGACCCCCCATCCCGGCACCGTGAAGACGCAGGTGCAAATCGACCTGCCGCGTCCGCGCGATCCGCTGAGCGTGGAATTTCTCGATTATCAGAAGAAACTGCTCAGGGAACTTGGCCAGATGAAGAACTGAAAAACCAAGCACGGCCCGACGTGCGGCCGTCAGGGAGGATCGAGACCATGACGATACGAAAGGATGGACTGACGCGCCGGCATTATCTTGCAGCGACCGGGGCCGCATTGACCGCCGGCATCGCGGGCATGCGGCTTTCGCATGCGCAGGATGCAACGATCCGGCAGGGCTACCAGACCAACATGTGGGGCATGCCGACCTATTACCTGCTGCGTTCCGGATTGCTCGAAAAGCGTGGCCTCAAGGTCCAGGAATTCGCCGTTCCGTCGGGCAATCTGACGATGCAGCAGATGGTCGCGCGTCAGGTCGATCTCGGCACCTATGCCGGTCCTTCGCTGATCATCGGACACGACAAGGGCGGCATGGCGGGCATCGCTGTGGTCGAGTATGTCGGCCGCACCTGTGCGCTCGTGGTGCGCAAGGACCTCAACGTCACCAAGGTCGAGCAACTCAAGGGCATGAAGATCGCCAATCAGGTCGGCTCCTCGGTCGGCAACATCTTCGTCGATCAGGTGCTGAAGGGCGCCGGCATCACCAAGGGCGATTTCCAGGAAGTGCGCATGAACGTCAACGACATGGTGGCCGCGCTCGCCGCCAAGACGGTCGATGCCATGATCAATATCGAGCCCTATAATGCAATCGCCGAATCCGAAGGCATCGGCACCTCGATCGTCGACCTGTCCAATGTCGACCGTATGCCGGTATTCATGGCGGCGACGCCGGATTTCCTTGAGAAGAACCCGGATACTGCGGTGAACTATCTGAAGGGCTGGCTTGACGTGGCGCGCGACTTCAAGGAGCAGCCCGCCAAGGTGGCCGGCGTGATCCACGAATTCTTCACGTCGAAGGGCTACAAGATGTCGCCGGAGACCTTCAAGACGGCGCTCGGGCGCGTGGACGTCAATCCCGGCTTTCCGTCCGACCTCGATTCCTACATGCGCCAGCAGGCCGAAGTCCTGGTCCGCGAAAAGCGGATCGGCGGCATTCCGGACTGGAAGAAGGTGCTGCGTCCGGAGTTCATGGAAAAGGCGCGCGCCGGCGCGTAGGTCCGCGCAACCACACTATCCGTTCGCCCCCGGAAAGCGGGGACCCAGGATCACAAGACGCATGGTGCTTGAGACGCTGGGTCTCCGCTTTCGCGGGGACGAGCCGATCAAACGATCTTCGCTGGTTGGAGAATGGTATGTCCGCAAGCCCGATCAAGTCGTCCGACTCCATTGCCTGGAATTTCAAGCCGCTCGGCCATCATGAACTCGCAGGTTTTGGCGGGATGGGCGAGGGCATGGCGGTACAGGTGGCCAAGGACGGCCGCCGTATCATCTGGCTCGCGCATGAAAGCGCGCCGAAGAACTTCACCGCGGTCGACGTGACCGATCCGCGTAATCCGAAGATCGTGGTGCAGACCAACCTGCCGGAAAGCTTCATGCGCTCCAATTCGCTGGAGATCACCGGCGACATCATGGCGGTGGCCTATCAGTGCCAGAAGGTCGGGCAAAAGCCGGCCGGCTTCGAGTTGTTCGATATTTCGGTGCCGGAAGATCCAAAGAGCATCGCTTTCGTCGATCGCTCAGGGCCGTATTCGCGCGGCGTGCATCAACTCTGGTTCTGCGACGGACAATACGTGCACATGGCCTCCGGCGCGGCCGACTTCAAACCGACCCATCCGCTGGACGACCAGTGCTATCAGATTTTCGATGTGCGCAATCCGTCCGCGCCGAAAGAAGTCGGACGCTGGTGGATGCCCGGTACGCGCGAGGGCGACAACGTGCCGCCGCCGGTGCGCCATCCGAAGCATCTGTCCGACTGGGGCTTTCGCGCCCACAACACCAATGTCTATCCGCAGCGGCCCGACCGCTGCTATCTGGGCTATATCGACGGCGGCATGTTCATCATGGACATTTCCGACATGTCGCGGCCGGCGCCGATCGCGCATTGGGACAATTCTCCGCCCTATCATGGCTTCACGCATACGATCCTGCCGCTGTTCGACCGCGGACTTTTGGTGATGACAGACGAGTCGGTGGTAGACGACGCCGCCGACTGGCCGAAACTGGTCTGGATTCTCGACGCGCGCGACGAAACCAATCCGGTGCCGATTTCGACCTGCCCGCTGCCCTATGATGCGTTCAAGGGGCGGGGCGGGCGTTTTGGCGCGCACAACATCCACGAGAACGTGCCCTCGCCACATGCCTGGTTCTCGGACCAGGTCGTGGTCGGCACGTTCTTCAATGGCGGTGTGCGGGCCTACGACATTTCCAATCCGTACCAGCCCAAGGAGATCGCGACCTTCGTGCCGGAAGCCCCTCCTCTTGCGCCGCGTGGAACGATTCAGCTCAACGACGTGTTCGTGGACGAACGCGGCATCGTATACACCGTCGATCGCCATGTCGGCGGGCTGTATATTCTGGAGATGGAGTTTTAGTGCTCCGCCACGATTTCCGTTCGTCCCCGCGCAAGCGGGGACCCAGCGCGACGAGGCATAAGAGTGGGTTTCCGCTTGCGCGGGAACGAACGGGATAAGGTACGGCGCTGAGCGATGCAGCAGCTCTTCCGATCTCCTTCGGCAGGCGCGTTCGGCCGCCGGCTCCGCCATGAGCGCGGCGCGCGCATTCCGGTGATCGTCGTCACGGGATTCCTCGGGGCCGGCAAGACCACGCTG
>JBIQKQ010000028.1:0-12527 GCA_044506365.1 Hyphomicrobiales bacterium | reverse complement strand
GCAAGCGCTGGCGCAGGCGCAGGATCGTCATCGGACCACGCTGGTCAAGCAGTTGCTCGACAGCGAAGACGGCCATGGCACCGCCATCGTAGTCAACGAATTCGGGACCGAGGGAATCGACGATGCACTTCTGCGGTCGAGCGCGGACGAAACCGTGCTGCTCGGCAACGGTTGCCTGTGCTGCAACGTGCGCTCCGACCTCCAGCTGGCCTTGCGCAAGCTGATGAGCGAGCGCGAGCGTGGGCTCGTTCCGCATTTCAAGCGTATCGTGATCGAGACATCGGGGCTGGCCGATCCCGGCCCGATCTTGCGCACGTTCGCGACCGACCGCGCGCTCGGCGGTGAATGCCACGTCGATTGCGTGATTGCGGTCGTCGATGCGGTGAATGGGAAATCCACACTCGACGGGTTTCCCGAAGCGCGGCAGCAGGTCATGCTTGCGGATACCATTGTGGTCTCGAAGACCGACCTTGCGACATCGGACGACCGGGAAGACTTGATCGCGCGATTGCGCGCCCTCAACCCGCGCGCGCGGACCGTCACCGCCTCTGCCGGGTGCGCCGACCCATCCATCTTCACGGATGCACAGGCCGATCCGGTCTTTCAGGCCGAAGCGATCGGTGATGCCGCACACAGCGATGGCGTCGCGAGCTTCACCCTTGTCTTCGACCGGCCGCTACCCTGGGATGTCGTGGCGCGGTCGATGGACACGCTGCTGGCGCTGCGCGGCGGCGACATCCTGCGCGCCAAGGGCCTCTTGGCGATCGAGGGATGCATTGGCCCGGTGGTGGTGCAGTTCGTGCAGCATCTTGCCCATCCTCCGGCGGAATTGCAGGCGTGGCCGGACGCTGATCGGAGAAGCCGCCTGGTGTTCATCGCGCGTGGCATCGCCGAACGGGATGTGCGGGCGCTGTTCGTATCGATAGCGGCCCTGCATCCCTCCACCTGAAAGAGACGCGTGCCGCGCGAAATCGAGGTGGCCGCTTTCCTATGTCAACCGAGCCCCGCTTAATTTGGCACCAGCGCAATCGCCCGAGCCGGGCTGCCGCTACCATGCAGAATCTTCAACGGCGCGGCGATGATGATGGCGCCGGTCGGCGGCAACTGATCGAGATTGCAAAGGCATTGCAGGCCGAGCTTGCCGTTGCCGTGCATGATGGCGTGGCAAGGATAGGGTGGCCGAAAATGCGCGGCCTGTCCGGCATCCGTGCCGATGGTTTCCGACCCGAAACCTAAGACGCCGCGCTCATGCACCAGGAACTCCACCGCGGCGACATCCGGGCCCGGCGTGTGCTGGCCGGCTTCGTCGAAATTCTGATAGGCGACCGGATCAGTGCGCTTCGACCAGTCGGTGCGCATCAAGAGCCATGATCCTTCGGGGATGCGGCCGTGCTGCACTTCGAAGGCGCGCAGGCGATCCACAGTCAGCAGAAAGTCCGGATCGCGCGCCGCCTGCACCGAGCAGTCGACCACGCAGGCCGGCGCGATGAAGGAGCGCGCTGGCAATGAGTCGGTCGTGGCGTTCGGAAGGTCGCGCCCGGTGATCCAGTGCACCGGCGCGTCGAAATGCGTGCCGGTGTGTTCGCCGAACGAGATGTTGTTCCAGTACCAGGCGGGGCCGCGCTCGTCGTAGCGCGAAATTTCCACCATCCGGAACGGCGCGCACTGATCGAATTCCGGCGGCAGAACGATTTGCGGGAAGCGGGGGGAGAGCGTCTGCGACAGGTCGACGATGCGCAGCTTATGTGCGGCAAGCGCCGCGGCAACGCCGGAAAGAATACTTGCGGGTGTGTCCGCGCTCATTGATCCCACATTTCCCGTTCGAGCGCTTTGGCGCTTTCCTGCCATTTGACGAAAAGGTCCTGCGCCACATCGCCGGGATAGATGTCCTCGACGCCGTCCTGCAGCGCCTTCACCACGGCTTTGGCAAGCGCTGCGGGCGCGAGCTTTGGCGGCGGCACAAGCTGGGTCCACTCGTCGTCGATCGGACCGGGAAAGACATTCACGACACGGATGCCAGCCACGCGCATCTCAGCGCGCAGCGTCTGCGAGAGCGAGAACGCCGCTGCCTTCGAGGCGGAGAATGTGCCTTGGCCGGGCAGCGCCGACAGCGCATAGATCGACAGGATGTTCACCCAGGCGGAGGACGGCACGGCGCTGTCGGCGGCGCGCGCGCGCAAGGCCGGTCCGAAGCTCTGGGCAAGTCGCAGCAGGCCGAAATAGTTGACGTCCATCTCGGCGCGCGCGCTTTCGGTGCCGCGGCGGTCGCCGATGCCGTGGCTGCGATGGAAATCGGCGTTGTTGACAAGGATATCGACCTTGCCGCCGATCGAGCCGGCAAGCTCCTCGACCGAGCGGGCATCGGTCAGTTCGAGCGGGACCACGGTTACATTCGGAAGCTTTGTGATCCGTTCGAAGCCGGGCGGCTGCTTCCACGGCTCGGCCATGCCGACCCAGACGATGTCGGCGCCGGCCTCGACGAACGCCTTGACCAGCGCCTGTCCGGTCGCGGTCTTTCCGTCGGTGACGAGGACTTTCCTGAATTTCGGATCGGAGGTCATCTCGCGCAGCATCCTGTCATCGGCCATGTGGGGCGTGTCGGTTGCGGGAAGTGCGATCAGCGCGGCTTGCCCCGCCTTGTCGAGATGCGCGCGCACACGAACGGGTGTGCCCGTGCCGGCCTTCGCCGACGGGCAATCGCCGTGCACATGGGTGAGGACTGTGACTCCCTCGGCGAGCCGCACCAGACCGAGCCGCAGCGGCGTACGCGCGCGATAGTAGAGTTCGTTCGAGTGATGTAGCAGCGTTTCCGAGATCAGATCGCCGCGCCCGCTCACCGGTTGCCACGCCAGCCGCACTGACAGGCAGTTGCCGCAGGCATCGCGCGGGGGGTATTGCACCCGCCCGCAGTCGTGGCAGGTCTGCAGCTCGAAACGGCCCTCGGCGACCGATGCGGTCATGCGCAAAGCGGCGCGGCTGCGCGCCGACGGCGGCAGTGTCGGCAGGCGCAGCGGCAGGATCGGGTTGCGTTTGGGCGGGCGCTTGAGCGGGTCGGTCATAGGTCATGCCCGCCCGAGGATGGCCGCGCCGGTGCACAGGCCACGGTCGTAGTTGATCATGCCAAAGCCGCTGGCGAGGGCGTGCCGCGCATTCGCAACCTGCGTCTTCATTGCCTGCCTGGTGACCTGACGGAGCGCCTGCACAAGGCCCAGGAAGCCGCCGGCGGCGCCGGCTTGCCCGAGCGAGAGCTGGCCGCCGGACGTGTTGAAGGGAATGGAGCCGTCGATGGTGAAGCTGTTGTTGCGGACAAAGGAGGGCGCTTCGCCTTCACGGCAGAAGCCGAGACCTTCGAATTGCAGGCAGTTGATCACTGGATAATCATCGTAGGTTTCCAGCACGTCGACATCGGGCGGACCGAAGCCGGCCTGCGCGTAGAGGCGATCCTGATCCATCGCCCAGCCACCGCGCACCTGGATCGGGTCGCCGGCGAAAGCATTGTGCCGCTCGATGGTGCCGAGGACGCGCGCATAGGGAAGGCCGAGCCGCTTCGCATGGTCCTCGCGCAGGACCAGAAATCCTTCCGATCCCGCGCACGGCATGACGCAGTCGAACAGTTTCAGCGGGTCGGCGATCGGTCGGGCGGCGAGATAGTCGGCGAGCGTCAGCGGCTTTTTGAACAGGGCCGACGGAAAGCGCAGCGCATTGTTGCGCTGGGCGACGCATAGCTTGCCGAAATCCTCCGGCGTTGCCCCGGTCGCCTGCATGTAATGTGACGTCAGGAGCGCGAAATTCGCATTCGGCCCGCCCGAGCCGAGTGGATAGACCGCGTCGCGGGCAAAGCGCGAGAAATTTGCCAGGTTGAGACGAAACGAGTCGACGTGGTTGGTGTCGCCGGCGACGCAGGCCACCACATTGGCGTCACCGCACTGCACGGCGCGGGCGGCTCTCCGCAGCGCGATCACGCCGCTCGCCCCGCCATAGGGCAGATGATCGAGCCAGCGCGGCGCGAGACCAAGATGCTGGGTGAGGCCGACCGCGGTGTCGGGAAACAGCGTGAAGCTCGATACGCCGAGCCCGTCGAGGTCGTCCTTGTTCAGTCCGGATACCTTGAGCAGCGCAGAGATCGCGCGCGCCAGAAACCAGTGTGCCTCCCTGGTCGAATAACGCACATAGGGAATGCTCACGGGCGCCGCGATCGCGACACCGCGATAGTCTACTGCGGTCATGCCGCGACGGTTCCATCCGCATTGCGAAGCTGCAGTACAATCTTGCCGCGCACACGGCCGGTTTGCGATCGTTCGTGCGCGCGCCGGAAATCCGAGAAGAGCAGCGTCTCCTCGATTGGAACGCGCAGCGATCCGTCCGCCATCATCGTCAGAAGGCTATGGAGAATGTCGCGTCGCGGCAGGACCTGGGCCTGCGTCACTGTCACGCCATGTTCCGCGCCGCGATCGGTGAACGGTTCGGCCGAGAGGCAGACCATCAGACCGCCGCGTTTGAGAACCTTGTACGACTTTTCGTGAACTTCGCCGCCCATGGTGTCGAACACCACATCGACATCGCGGACCGCGCTTTCGAACGGCGTGCGGTCATAGGCGATCACCTCGTCCGCGCCCAGCGTGCGCACGAAATCGACGTTGCGCTGCGAGCAGGTCGCGATCACATGGGCGCCGCGGGCGCGCGCGATCTGGATGCCGAGCGAGCCGACGCCGCCCGCGCCGGCATGGATCAGCACCCGCATGCCGGGGGCGACCTTCGCGATGTCGACCAGCGGAATCCACGCGCTGGTGCCGGCAAGCGGCAGGGCGGCGGCATCGGTGATGGATACGCCGTCGGGGATGACGGCGACGTTGTCCTGAGGCAGCGCGAGCTGCTCCGCCCAGGTGCCTTGTCCGCGGGGAGCTAGGAACGCGACCGGCCGGCCCACCAGGGCCGGATCGGCGCCCGGCCCGACGGCGGCGACCATGCCTGCGCCGTCGCGACCTGTGGTCGCGGCGGATGCCAGCGGCGCCCCGCCGGACATGCGGCCGGAGCGCACTTTCCAGTCGATCGGATTGACGCTGACCGCGTGGACATCGACGAGAACGCCGCCATCTGCAACCGGCGGCGGCGAGATCTCGCGCAAATGCAGCACTTCGGGGCCGCCATAAGCTTCGAATTGGATCGCGCGCATGATGCTTGTCTATCGTGTGCCGAGGGACGCGTCTGCCGGATGCGACGCTTGACGGGCTTATAATAACATACAGTATACTATTTGCAGCAAGCTTGGTGAGTGCGGGGTTTGCAGTCAATGGCAGAGCGTTCGATGCGAGACATGGCATGCGTGGTGCTTGCAACGCGATCGGCCAATGATGTGCCGATCGCCGCGCAAATCCACAGTGCCCGCGCCGAGATTGCGCGTTCGACCTCGCCCCGCCGCCGGTTGCAAAGCCGTAACTTGCCGACCCGACAGCTAAAGGATCAATCTGCCGGCTGAAGCGCCCGTGGACGGGCCAATACGTGACATCATGAAAAACAGAGGGACGCCATGAGTGCGAAGTTCGAACTGACCAAACGTGAATTCGTATCGTTGATGCTCGGCCTGCCGGCCACGACATTTCTTCCGCACATTGCCGGGGCGCAATCCTCCGATACCCCGCTGAATATCGCGTTCATGGCCGACGTGCAGAGCTGGGACCCGACGGCGGTTACGTTTCCGGTCGGCCAGTCCATCTTCAAATGCGTCTACGACTCGCCACTGACCTATTCGTCCGACCAGAAGCTGCAGCCCCGCCAGATCGCCTCACGCAAGTGGCTCGACGACGCGAATACGCGGCTCGAAATCACGCTGCGCGACGACATCTTTTTCCATGATGGCTCCAAGCTCACCACCGAAGACGTCAAGTACAGCTGGGTGACGCGCCCGCAAAAGGACAAGCGGCTCGCGGTCGCAGGCCTGCTGCAGGATCTCAAGGACGTCGAAATCAAGTCGCCCACGCAGGCGGTGCTGGTCTATTCCAAGCCCTCGCCGTCGGCGGAATTCTATCTCGGCTTCCTGACCGTCTACATCATTCCGAAGGCCTATCACGAGAAGGTCGGCGACGAGGGCTTCCTCGCCAAGCCGATCGGGGCGGGCCCTTACAAGCTCATCGATTACCAGCGCGGCTCGCGCATGGTGATGGAGGCCTTCGACAAATACTGGGGCGGCGTGCCGGCCATCAAGAGCGTCACGTTCCAGGTGATGCCCGAGGCGTCGACCCGCGTGGCGGCGATCGAGTCGGGGCGTGTCGATGTTGCGATCCAGCTGCCCTTCCGTGAAGCCGTGCGGCTCGAAAAAAATCCGCAGCTCAAGGTCGATCTGTTCCCACAGGCCGAAATCTACATGCTGCAGATTCCGAGCTACGTGGACACCTACCAGAACAAGGATGTGCGCACGGCGCTGCACATGGCGATCGATAAGGCGGCGCTCGCCAAGGCGTTCTTCAACAATCTCGCCAAGCCCTTGCAGGTGTTGGCGACGCCCGGCTCGGCCGGAGACGTCCCAGGCTATACCTTCCCGTTTGATCGCAAGAAGGCGACCGATACGCTGGCCAAGGCCGGCTTCAGCAAGGCCAAGCCGCTGCAGATGACGTTCTGCACCACAAACGGCACCTTCCCGAACGACTACGAGATCGCGCAGGCGATCGCCGCAATGTGGCGGCAGATCGGCGTCGACGTGAAGCTCGAGGAGATCACCGTCGCGAAATATCTCGAACTCAACCACGCCGCCAAACTGCCCGGCATCATGCTCTACAGCTGGGCCAATGCGACCGGCGACCCGGAAAACTATTCCGGCCGCATCCTCAATCCGGCCCTGCGTTTCTCGGCCTGGAAGGAACCGGCCAACAAGGAGCGGATTGCGAAGCTCTTCGCCATGAAGCTTGGCGACGAGCGCCTCGAGGAGTACCGCAAGCTCAACAAGGACGCGTCGGAAAATTCCTGGAGCATTCCGCTGCTGCAGCCGGTGGCAAACATGGTGACCAAGAAGACAGTATCGATGCCGAGCTATTCGCAGGGCTATGTCCTGCCGGCGGAAGCCAAGCGGACCGCGTAAAGGAGTGGGGACGCATTGCTTTCAACCCAATCGTCCCCGCGCAAGCTCCGACCCAGATTGGAAGGGCCGGATTCCAGCCTTCGCGGGAAAGAGCGGAGCCTTGCGGCTCCGCTCGCCGACTGAACCGCAGCCATGTTCCAGTCCCTGATCAATGTTGCTGCCAAGCGTCTTGCGGGCGCGGTTCCGACCGTGCTGCTGCTGTCGATGGTCGTCTTCTTTGTCTTGCGCGCGCTGCCTGCCGATCCGCTAGCGCTGCTGCTGCCGCCGAACGCGACCCCGGCGGACGCTGAAGTGGTCCGCAAGGCGCTCGGCCTCGATCGTTCGATCGTGGTGCAATATCTGATTTGGCTGCGCGACGCGCTGTCGGGCGATCTCGGCAATTCGATCGCCTATCGCGAGCCGGTGACACGGCTGCTCGCGAATTCGCTGCCGGCGACCTTGGAACTATCGTTTATCGGGCTCGCCTTTGCCCTCCTCATCAGCATTCCCGGCGGACTTCTGCTTTACGGCACGCGCGGCACGATCATCGAGAATATTCTCGATGTGCTCGTGGTTTGCATGCTGTCGATCCCGTCCTTCCTGTGGGCGATCTTCCTTTTGCTCGGCTTCGGCGTGATGCTCGGCTGGCTACCATTCTCCGGGCGTGTTGATCCGGGCATCGTCATTCCGGATGGCACGGGATTCCTGCTGATCGATTATATCGTAGCGTTGCAATGGGGCTACTGGCAGAACGCGCTGTCGCACCTCGTCCTGCCAGCCATGGCGCTGGCGCTGGGCTTTTCACCGCTGGTGATCCGCGTGCTGCGCTCGTCGCTGCTGGAAGCGTCCGAGGACCATTACGTCACGGTCGCCCGCCAGCGCGGGCTGAACGAACGGCAGATCATCCTGTCGCACATGCTGCGCAATTCCGCGCTGCCGACCATCACGCTGATCGGCGCGCAATTCGGCTTCCTGTTCGGCGGTACGCTGCTGGTCGAAACCATCTTTTCCTATCCCGGGATCGGCAATCTCATGGTGCAGGCCGTGCGCAATCACGATCTGCCGCTGATCCAGGGCATCGCGCTGGTCTTCTGCATCACTACGCTGGCGATCAATACGGTCGTGGATATTCTCTATGTCGTACTCAATCCCAAGCTCCGGCGCGCTTGAGACCGCGCGCCCGCCTTCGGCGCTGACCGAAGCGCTGCGCCACTCGGTCCGTTCGCCGCGTGTCGTGGTCGGCGGGACGATCGTGATCGCGATGGTGATCTGCGCGGTGTTCGCGCCGCAGATTGCGCCGAACGACCCGGCGAACCAGGATCTCTTGAACATGCTGCTGCCGCCGATGTGGGCGGAGGGCGGCTCGGCCGATTACCCGTTCGGCACCGACAGCCTCGGCCGCTGCATCCTGTCGCAGATGATCTACGGCGCGCGGGTCGCGCTGTTCGTGGGCTTCGTCGCCGCCATCGGCGCAACGCTGCTCGGCACTTCTCTCGCGCTGTTCGCAGGCTATTTCGGCGGCTGGATCGATCGCGCCATCAGCCATCTGGTCGATCTGTGGATGTCGCTGCCGCCAGTGGTACTGTCGGTGACGCTGATGGTCGGGTTCGGCACCGGCGTCGGCAATGTCATTCTCGCGATCGTGCTGGTGGATTGGACGCGGTTCTGTCGCGTGGTGCGTTCGGAAGTCATGGTGGTCGCGCGCAAGGATTTCGTGGCCGCGGCCAAGCTGCTCGGGTTCGGGCATCTGCGGATCATCCTGCGCGAAATCCTGCCGAGCGTCACACCGCTGATCATCACGCTGTTCACGCTGCAGGTCGGCATCGGCATCATCGTCGAGGCAATCCTGAGCTTCGTCGGCCTCAGCGTGCCGGCCGATGTGCCGGCCTGGGGCCAGATGATCGCGCAGGCGCGAAACTACATGTACCAGGCGCCGTGGGGCATCGTCCTGCCGGTGCTGGCGATGATCGTTACGGTGCTCGGCTTCAACCTGCTCGGCGAGGGCCTTCGTGTCGCGCTCGATCCGCGGCTGAGGCGGCGGAGCATCTGATGACGAACGTGCTGTCCTTCGACAACGTCACCGTCACCGCCCGGATGAGCGGACGCAGCATCGACGTGCTGCGCGATATTTCGTTCACACTCGCGCAGGGCGGCATTGTCGGGCTGGTCGGCGAATCTGGCGCCGGCAAGAGCATGATCGGCCGGGTCGTTTCCGGCCTGCTGCCGGACAATTTCTCCGTTAGCGCCGGGAGCATCACGTTCGACGGCGTCGACCTGCTGTCGCTCGGCAAGCGGGCGCGGCGCGCTCTGCTCGGCCGCCGCATAGCCTTCATCCCGCAGGAGCCCTTGAGCGCGCTCAACCCGGTGCGGACCATCGGCTCGCAGTTTTCCGAGCATTTGCGCCATATCGGCATCGAGCGCGGCCGCCACCATACGCTGATGGTCGAGCGGTTGACGCAGGTGCAACTGCGCAACGCCGAGGAAGCGCTGCTGCGCTATCCGCACGAATTGTCCGGCGGGCAATGCCAGCGCGTGCTGATCGCCATGGCATTCGCCGGTGAGCCTACGCTGGTGGTCGCGGACGAGCCGACCACGGCGCTCGATGTGATGACGCAGGCGCATATCGTGCGGCTGATCGCCGAGCAGCAGAAGCTGCATCAGACAGCGCTGCTGTTCATCACGCACGATCTGCGGCTCGCCGGCCATGTCTGCAGCGATATCGGCGTAATGTATGCGGGGGACATGGTCGAATTCGGCCCAGCGACGGCGGTGCTGAACGCGCCTTCGCATCCCTATACGAAGAGCCTTCTGTCGGCGGTCCCGGAACTGACCGGGCCTCGACGCGTGCTGCCGGCGCTGTCGGATCACATGCCTGGGCTTGCGAGCTTCGCCGGTCTGGCCGGATGCCGGTTTGCGCCGCGTTGCGCGGTTAAGGATCCGCAATGCGTTGCGACCCGACTGGCGCCGCGCATGGTCGGGGACGGGCATTGGGTCCGATGCGCTGAGCGTTGTGAGATGGCGGCCGGTGCGGAGGCGGCCGATGCGATCGCGCTTTCGGCCGGGTTTGCGGATGCGCCGGCTTCCGTCTCCTTCGACAAGGTCCGGCTCAGCTATCACGCCTCCCGCGGATTTCTTGGTTTGCGCCGGTCCCGCTTCGACGCGGTGAAGTCCGCGACCTTTTCGGTGCGCCAGGGCGAAATCCTCGGCATCGTCGGCGAAAGCGGCAGCGGCAAAACCTCGATCGGCCGGCTGATCGTAGGGCTCGAACAGCCGAGCGCGGGAACCATTCGTGTGAACGGCGCCGAGCGCGTGAGCAGTGCCGTGCTGCTGACCCAGCGCGATACCCAACTGATCTTTCAGGATCCGCAATCGGCGCTGAATCCGCGGCGCAGCGTCTTGCGTTTGCTCACGCAGGCGCTGGAGGTGGGCGACAGCTACCTGCCGGAGCCGCAGCGACGGCCGGCCGCGGAAGGCCTGCTCCGTGACACCGGGTTGCCGTCCGACTGTCTGGAACGCTTTCCCTCGCAACTGTCGGGCGGCCAGCGCCAGCGGGTGAATATTGGCCGCGCCTTGGGCGCCAAGCCGAAGCTGATCGTCGCCGACGAGATCGTGTCCGGTCTCGATGTGTCCGTGCAGGCGCATATCCTCAATTGCTTGCTGGATCTGAACCGCAAGCACCGGCTCACCATGGTATTCATCAGCCACGATCTGGCAGTTGTGCGTTATCTGTGCTCCCGCATCCTGATGATGCATGCCGGAGAGATCGTGGAAGAGGGGCCGACCGAATCGGTGTTTGCAAATCCGCAGCATCCTTACACCAAGGCATTGCTGGACGCGGTGCCCCCTGACAAGGCAGACCGGCCGTGGCCGCCCGAATTGGGCGTGCAAACCGCAATGAGTGCGTGACGATGAGCGAGCGATCGACCAAGCGAGCCGCCAAAGCGCAGGTGTTCAAGGCCACCAGCCTGCGCGAGCAGATCTACGAGCATCTGCGCGAGCGCATCCAGAGCGGTCAGTTCACGTTCGACGACCGGCTGGTCGATGTCGATATCGCGAGCGAGTTCGGCGTGTCGCGCATGCCGGTACGCGAGGCGCTGATGCAGCTCGTTCATGACGGCATGATCGAGAGTTCGACGCGCGGCTTCATCCTGCGCCGCTACAGCGACCAGGAGATCGCCGATATTTTCGAGATCAGACGCTTGCTGGAGCCGGCGGCGGCCGAGATCGCGGCGCGGAAAATGACGGACGACGCGCTGCGGAAAATGGACGACGCCATACACGACGGCATTCAGGCCAGCAAGGACGGCGACTTCACGGCCTTCGTCCTCGCGAATGCGTCGTTCCGTGCGGCGTGGATGGCGCAGGTTCCGAACGCGCAGCTGATTGCGGCCCTGGCGCGCTATATCGACCACGTGCAGGTCATTCGCCTCGTCACGCTATCGCAGCGCGCGGTCCGCGACGATGTTCTGATACGGCTGCGGGCGATCCACGGCGCCTTCCGCGCCGGCGACGCCGATCGCGTCGGCGCCCTTTTTCGCGAGCATGTCGACGTCGCCGTGCTGGCCTATCGAACCTATCGAAGGCAGTGACATCGGCCATGTCGGGATGGACGGAGACCGCGATTTGTTGACACCGACAACCCCAGCGATAAACTGAATACAGTATATTGTTTAGATGGAGTCCGGCATGCCGGCCGTCACCCCGCAGCACCGTTCCAGCCCGAGCGCTCTCAATCCTATGTCTAACCCTGCGAAGCATGGCTTCAAGCTGGGAGTGTTCTCGGCCAATGCCGATCGCGGACTGACTTTCTCCACCGTTCCGGAGGCGTGGAAGGCGGAATGGGATGACGTGGCGGAAGCCTGCAGGATCGCAGACCGGGGCGGGCTCGATTTCTTTCTGCCGATCGCGCGCTGGCGCGGCTATGGCGGTTCGACCCGTGTCCGCGAATGGTCGTACGAGACCTTCACCTGGGCGGCCGGACTTGCCTCGATCACCGAGCGGATCGCGCTGTTCATGACCGTGCATGTGCCGCTTCTTCATCCGCTCTATGCGGCGAAGGCGCTGGCGACAGTCGATCACATCAGCCACGGCCGCGCCGGACTGAACATCGTATGCGGCTGGAATCCGGACGAGTTCGACATGTTCGGGGTGACGCTGGTGCCGGATGCCTATGTCCAGGCCAGGGAATGGCTCGACGTGATCGTGAAGACCTATAACAGCGACACGCCGATCGACTTCAACGGCAAATACTATCAGTTGAAGAGTGCGGTGAGCCGCCCGGCTTCCGTGCAGAAGCCGCGACCTGTCACCATGAATGCGGCCTTCGGTCCGCCCGGGCGGGATTTCGCAGCGGAGAACTGTGACCACCTGTTCACGAGCTTTACCGATCTGGAGGTTGGCAAGGGACACATCGCCGACATCAAGGGTCGCGCCACGAAATTCAATCGCGATATCGGCGTGTTCACCATCGGCCATG
>JBIQKQ010000027.1:0-28893 GCA_044506365.1 Hyphomicrobiales bacterium | reverse complement strand
GGCGATGCGGCTGCCAAGGAATTCCTCAAGAAGGCGAACGACGTTGCGTGGCAATCGGTGATCGCCAAGGCGCCGGAGACCGGCAAGAAGCTGCGCGAACTCGCGGGGAATTGAGGACAACCGCAGCCGCGTTACTCGCTGTCACCTCCCGCTTTGGGAGAGGCTGACAGAGCTAAGCTCGGTCAGGTGAGGGGTCAGGAGCTCAGTTGAATCCGAGCCCCCCTCACCCCACCCCTTTCCCTGTGGGGAGAGGGTACAGTGCTCGGCAACCCGTTGCTCAATACAACTACATGATCCGATGACCCGCCTTTCCAGCCTCTACGGCAAGCTGCTCGACGGTCTCGCATTGATCGCCGCGCTGCTGCTGCTGGCGATGGTTATCATCGTCACCGGCGACATCATTTTGCGCAACGTCGCCAATACAGGCTTCATCTGGGCGAATGAAGTCTCGGAATATGCGCTTTACCTCATCACATTGTTCACCGCGCCATGGCTGCTGCGGCGCGGCCAGCATGTGCGGCTCGATCTGGTGCTGACGGCGGTGCCCAAGCGCGTCGCCTTCGTGATGGAGGGGCTGGGCGACATTCTCGGCTTCGCGGTCTGCCTTGCGATGATCCGCTACTCCACGCTGATGACCTATGACGCCTGGCGAATCGGCTCGATCACCATCAAGAATCTGGTTTTTCCGGAATGGTGGCTGCTGGCGCCTCTGCCAATCTGTTTCATCCTGCTGGCGATCGAATTCATCTTCCGCTTTCACCGGCTGCTGCTGAATCGCGAGAAGCGCGAGGAGGCGACCTCGGTCGCGTGAGTCCGATGCCCTGGACCGAAGCAACCCTCATCCTGTTCGGCGGACTGTGCCTGATCATGGCACTAGGCGTGCCGGTGGCGATCGCGTTCCTCGGGATCAACCTCATCGGTGCAATGCTGTTCCTCGGTGGCGAGAATGGGTTGATCCAGTTCAACCGCAACGCCGTGCAATCAGTCACGGCCTTTGCGCTGACGCCAATCCCGTTCTTCGTCCTCATGGGCGAAGTGCTGTTCCATTCCGGCGTCGCCATGAAGGCGATCGACGCCTTCGCCGTACTGATCCGGCGGGTGCCGGGACGCCTTTCCGTGATCGCCATCGTTGCCGGCACCGTGTTCTCGGCAATCTCCGGATCGACCATCGCCACCACCGCACTGCTCGGCTCGCTGATGCTGCCCACCATGCTGGCGCGCGGCTATCATCCGAAAATGGCGATGGGTCCGATCATGGGTATCGGCGGGGTCGACATGCTGATACCGCCGTCGGCGCTCACCGTGCTGCTCGGCAGCCTCGCCGGCATCTCGATTTCAGGCCTGCTAATCGCCGGTATCGTACCGGGCCTGATGCTGAGCGCCCTGTTCGTGAGCTACATCGTACTACGCGCCCTCATCAATCCCAGTCTCGCGCCGGCCGAAGCGCTTGAAACGGAGCCGGGCGCGTGGGACCGCTGGCGGCCGTTCCTGCTTTACGTTCTGCCGCTACTGTCGATCTTCGGGCTGGTGGTGGGCGCCATGTCGGCCGGCTGGGCGACGCCCACCGAGGCTGCGGCGCTCGGCGCGAGCGGCACCATCATCGCCGCGATCTGCTATCGCGGCCTGACCTTCCAGAATCTGATGCAGGCCCTGCTCGGCACCGTGGCGATTTCCGGAATCATCCTGTTCATTATCGTCGGCGCCACGACCTTCTCGCAGGTGTTGAGCTTCTCCGGCGTGGTCAACGGCATTATCGGCCTGATCACCGGTCAGGGCCTGTCGACGATGACGGTGCTGATCGGCATGATTCTGATCCTGCTGGTGCTCGGCTGCTTCGTCGATCAGGTCTCGATGATGCTGATCACGCTGCCGTTCTTCATGCCGCTGGTTATCAAGCTCAATATCGATCCGATCTGGTTCGGGATCATCTTCCTGATCTGCATGCAACTAGGCCTGCTGACCCCGCCCTTCGGACTCCTGCTGTTCACCATGAAGAGCGTCGCGCCGCGCCACGTCACCATGAACCAGATCTACATGGCAGCCTTGCCGTATGTGCTGTTCGGCGTGCTTGTGCTTGTGCTGATTATCCTGTTCCCAGCGCTCGCCACCTGGCTTCCGAGGATGCTTGGCACATGACTTCGTGCGCGACCGGCGGCGGCGACCTGCATCTCGACGACATGCTGCCGTATTTGATGAACCGGCTGATCGCCCGGATGAATCAGAATCTGGCCGACGATTTGCGCAAACGCGGCTTCACCTTCCAGGACTGGCGCGTGCTCGCCGTTCTCGCCGCGCACGAGGGCGCGAACCTGACCGAGCTTGCCGAAGCTGCGGTGATTCCGCAGCCGAGCGTCAGCCGGCTCGCGGCTAATCTGGCGAAGCGCGGCTATGTCGCGCGTGAGAACGGAAAGCGCGATTCGCGGAATGTGCACCTGTTCATCACGCCGAAAGGCCGGGCGGTCTACGAGACGATGCGCCCGCTCGCCGTCTCCGAATATCGCGCGGCGATGAAGGGATTTAGCGCCACGGAATACGACAATCTGCGGGCTGCGCTCCTTCGCATGATGAAGAACCGCAAGGTGAAGTTGCTGCCGTAATCGGCTGCCGCCACGCGACTCGGCATCAACAACGCCGCGGGACCGACCGCGCGCGGGACCGACCGCGCTCACCAACCGGAGCCGCCACCGCCTCCTCCGCCTCCGCCGGACGAGCCGCCGCCGCCCGAACCGGACGATCCGCTGCCGCCGCTCGATCCCGGGGCCGTCGATGCGGAAGCCACCGTGCTCGAAAGGCCGTCACCAACCCGGCCGACGAAATTGCCCCAGTCGTCGTCGGAAAGGCGGTCGCCGGAATACCAGCTCGCCGCGGCAGCGCCCGCGGCTCCGGCCGCAGCCAGCACGCCGGCGAAGCGCTCCGCCCAGCGATTCTCGACATCAAGCGCGACCGCATAGGGCAGATAGCGCTCGAACAGTTCGGGGGTCTTCTCCGGCGGATGCAGGTGATTCAAGCGATCCTCTTCGGCAACGCCTAGATAGTGCTTGAAGCCCTCAATCTCATCCATGATCTTGCGGCCCTGCACTGTCGGCGCTTTCAGAATGTAGAACGCAAGCGCGACAAGCGGCGCGGTCAGAACCGGCATCAGCATCGCCGCCGTGTAGGGATTGAAGATCGATCCCGTCGCCTCGTAGCTCGCCGCGAGCAGCACAGCGAAGCCTGCAACAGCGAAACCACCGGCAAACAGAAAGCCGAGCAGGAACGTAAGCAGCCCAGTTCGACCCGAGACCAGCCCCAGCAGAAAGGCGGTCATGACGGAGATTGCCGGCGCTGCGAACAGCGTGCCGAACAGCATGCCGCCGCCCAAATCGCTGCCGTAGCTCATGAAGACCGAGAGCGCGACCGCGAGGGTCAGCAGGATCCAGAGCAGAAGACCGGCAATCGACCAGCCATAATTGTTCGTGAACTTGGTCTTCAGATAGAGCGCCTTGAGACCCTCATGCAACTCGCTTTTCGCCTTGCCGATCTTCTCGTGATTGACGTTGTCGAGCAGCAGCGATGAATCCGACCGGAACAATTCGCGCGCCATCGCCGCGACCGGCGGCGACAGGTCACGCGCACCTTTCACCTCGGTGAGTTTCATCTGCTGTCCAAAATCGATCAGCTTCACGCCTCCATGCACCGCCAGATCGAGGATACCGGCGCTGAAAGCGCGGTTGTCGAAATCCATCTCGTAGACGTAGCGAACCGCCGGCGCCGACATTCCCTTTGGCGGAGCGAATAACGGGATGATGGTGCCGCGTTTCGGATCGCGGCCTACCCTGAGCCAGGCATAGAGATAATAGCCGAGCAGCAGCAGCAACCCGATTGCGGCTGTCACCGCGGGCAGATTGTCCGACAGCCAGTATCGCGCGATCTGCGCCTGGGTCGGCGGCGTGACGATTCCCTTCGGGAAGGCGGCGGCGACGGTCAGCCCGTTGCGCGCCGGCAATGGTCGCGTGCTGCGGAACACGACGTAGCCCGGACGCTGCTCGACGATCCGTGCGTCCTTGCCGGTCGCGCCCTGCGGTCCGGTATAGATCGCAGTCCGCGTGAAGTTCTCTGGTTGCGGCAGGGTGATGCGGGCCTCCGCGACATCGATCGGAAAGGTCCAGCCGGTTCCCGTTGCATTCCAATACAGCTCGTCGAAATCTTCGAAGAAGCCGACCTGCCGGGTGGTGCGGTAACGGATCACATAGCTACGCGGGCCGACCGGGACGGTGCGATCGCCGCTGCCGATGCGCACGCGCACGCCGTTCGACAGGCTTTCCGTCGTATAGGTTTCCGGGCGGCCATCGCGGGTCACCGACAGCACATCGAAGCCGACCTCGACCCTTCGGCCATCGCGTCCGCGATAGCGTGTGGGAAAATCGCGCAGGATGCCGCGCCGGATCTCGCGGCCCTCCGCCAGCACGCGGATGGTTTCGGTGACAAGCAGATCGGAGTTTTTCTCGATCTTCACCTCGCTGACGAATTGCAGGATGCGCTCCGCAGCCAAGACCGGCGACGAGACCGCGACAGCGAGCGCAAAGACGATTGCGGCGCGCAGCCAGGCGCTCATGATGCGGCCCGCTCGAAGTGGACATTTGGCGCCGCGCGCCCCGCGTCGTCGGCCTCGAAGAACTCGGCTTCCTCGAAACCGAAGGGGCGCGCAATCAGCACATTCGGAAAGCTCTGGACCGCGATATTCAGATTGCGCACTGACCCGTTGTAATAGCGGCGCGCCATCTGCAGGTGATCCTCGATCTCGGCGAGCTGTTCCTGCAGTTTCAGAAAATTCTGGTCGGCCTTGAGGTTGGGATAGGCTTCCTGCAGCGCGATCAGCCTGGACAGGGCACCTTCCAGCGCGCGTTCGGCATCTTCTTGCGTCTTCACGTTGGACGCTGCGATGCTGGCCGTGCGGATGGCCGCGATGTTCTCGAACAGTTTGCGCTCATGCGCGGCATAGGCTCGCACAGTCTCGACCAGGGCCGGCACCAGATCGGTGCGGCGTCGCAATTGCACGTCGATGCCGCTCCAGCCCTCGCGGACCAGATTCCGCTCGCGTACCAGTCGATTGAAAATCCAGATGCCATAGAAAAGGAGAGCGAAAATGACGGCGGCGGCGACATAGGACATGGCGAAGGACATGGCGAATCGAATCCTCACGGCGTGGCGCCGCGACACCATTGGTAGCACGCCGGCCGGAAAGGTTCAGAAGGCCTGAGGGATCAACGCATCGAGCGAATAGGCGCCGCCGCTATGGCGATTGAAGTAGAGCGCGCCCGTCTCCGCAGCAGAGGGATATTCTAAGCCGCCCTGATTCGGAGAGAAGCTGGCCGATGGACTTCCGTCGGACTGCGGAAAACACCCATCGACATGCGCGCGCCGTGCGGCACCAGCGACAAACTACCACTGCGCAAGCAGCGTCCCGGCGAACGGTGCTGCGGCAGCGTACAGGCGCGCGGGTTGCGGACCGATCAGTGAGCAAGGTTCATTCTTTGAATTTGCGTTGGACTTGAATTTGCGCTGGACAAAGTAAAGCTGGCCTGAAGCCGAACGATTTTGCGTTGATCGCCTGCGCGCGACTCCGCAGGTTCACATTCGCATGAGGCTCGTCAGCAGACGGAACCCTCCGTCTATTCCGGTTGTTAGCCGACATTGGACATGGGTCGTGTCCATAGATTTGTGCATGGATTCGTCAGGCACCCCCTCCATCTCAGCCATCGGAGTTCAGGCGATGTCACGGAATAGCGGGTTTCCTTCGATGACGGCGCTGCTCGCGCTCCTTGCGGTCGCGGGCTATCAGAACCGAGACAAGATTATGGAAATGCTGGGTGATTTGACTAAGGGCAGCGCGGGCGGCGCCTCACCGGGTGCAAGCGAGGGCGCGGCCTTACCGGGTGGGCTCGGCGGCTTGCTCGCCGGCACCAGCGTCGGAGGCCTCCTGACCGGAGGGCTCGGTGAATTGATGGATAAGTTCAGCGACGCCGGCCAGAAGGACAAGGTCGAGTCCTGGGTCGGCACCGGCCCGAACAAGGACGTGGCGCCGGGTGACCTTGAATCCGCGCTTGGCCCGGAAATGCTATCGGCGCTGTCACGCGCAACCGGCCTGAGCGAACAGGACTTGCTGAACCGCCTCTCAACCACCCTGCCCCAGGCGGTCGATCAATACACGCCGCAGGGCCGCATCGCATAAGGGCGCAGTCACCTCACTCCGCACAACGCCTTGCAACCGTTCAATGACCGGCGGCACGGACTGCGGCCCGGCATTCTGCCAACTCCGTCGTCGCGGCATAGGGGGAAAATGGTAGCGGGGGAGGGATTTGAACCCCCGACACGCGGATTATGATTCCGCTGCTCTAACCAACTGAGCTACCCCGCCGCCGTAACAGGCTGGCCCGGCTGCGGGCGACCTGCAAGCTGGGCCGGATATAAGGTTTGCGCTGAAAAGCTGTCAAGCAAGCCGGTCGAAAAAGCGCGTCGAGCCGCGATTGTGGCCGATTATTCAGGCGCGCCATCCGAACGGGCGTCAGGGGGCCGGATCACGGGCATATCGCTCCCAGTGGCGGGAGCGGGCGCGCGGATATGCGGATCAAGCCCGGGCGGGGGACAGATCACCCCGTCGGTCTGTGCCAACGTGTCACTCGGGGCTTCCTGCGGCGCTCCCCGCCCGTCGGTCTCGACCGTATCGCCCCGGGCGAGCCGGTCGCGGTCGGCGCAGGCTCTCGAATCGAGCTTCGGCGGCGCGGGCTCCGTGGGGACCGCCGGGTCCGCAGTCTGCGCGAGCGAAGCGCCACCGAGACAGGCGCACGCCACCACCACGGGAATGAAGCGCAATCGATGCAGCATGGGTGTCGTCCTTCCGGAACGACAAGAGCCCTGACTGAAGAATCGTTCCGCTATCGACCCTTGCCGAACCGCATCATCGAGAAATGCCCGAGCGGCGGCATCGGCTTTCGTTCGATGACCCGTATGTTTGGATTGCGGTCGACCCAGGCTTGCAGGCGCGCCCATTCGAATTCAGGCCGCCAGCCGAGGCGGCGCGCCACCGGAGCAAACTGCAGTTCGAAGGTGCGCCGCAGCCCGCTTTCGGCACTGATGTGATTGACCAGAATGATCTCGCCGCCCGGCTTGAGCACGCGGGCAAATTCGTCGAGCGCGGCGTCGGGGTCGGGCACCGCGGTGATGACGTATTGCGCCACCACGGCATCGAAGCTTTCGTCCGGAAAGCCGAGATGACCGACATCCATCACCGACAGCGCTTCGACATTGTCGAGCTGCAGTTCGCGCTTGCGACCCTGCGCCTTGCGCAGCATCGGCTCGGATATGTCGATGCCGACAAGTCTGGTGTTTCGCGAATAATCGGGCAGCGAGATGCCGGTGCCGACGCCAACTTCCAGCACGCGCCCGCCAATGCGCTCGGCCGCCTCAATCGAAGCGCGGCGGCCTTTCTCGAAGACCGCGCCAAAGACCAGATCGTAAACCGGCGCCCAACGCGCATATGCCTTGGTAATCGTCGCAGCGTCGAGTTCGCCCATCTTGCCCCCCTGATTGTCCCCGAGCAGCGGAAATCAACTCGCGCGTGCTTCGAGAGGCTCTGTCTGGCGGGCATCCGACGTCGCCGACACCGTGCTCTTGATGAAGCCGCCGCCGAGCACGCGCGCCTGCCCTTCCGCCGCGTCGTAAAACACGCAGGCCTGGCCAGGCGCAACGCCATCCTCGCTGTCAACCAGTTCCACGACGACCTCGGCCCCGTTCCGCATGAGCCAGGCCGGCTGCGGGGGCCGCGTTGAGCGCACCTTGACAAATACCTCGCGGCGTCCGGCCTCGAGCGCCTGGTCAAGCGCGCCGTCGCCGATCCAGTTCACGTCCCGCAAGGCGATGCGCCGCGTGCGCAGGGCGTCGCGCGGGCCAACGATCACTCGCTGCGTCGCTGAGTCGAGTTTCACGACATAAAGCGGATAGCCGGCTGCAACGCCAAGCCCTTTCCGCTGGCCGATGGTGAAATGAATGATGCCGTCGTGACGGCCGAGCACCCGGCCGTCGAGATCGACGATGTCGCCAGCATCGGCCGCTTTGGGCATCAGTTTTTGGATGACATCGGTATAGCGGCCCTGCGGCACAAAGCAGATGTCCTGGCTGTCATCCTTGTCCGCCACGGACAGGCCGAATCGGCGCGCTGCCTCGCGCGTCTGCGCCTTCGTCAGATCACCGAGCGGAAAACGCAGAACTTCGAGTTGCTCGCGTGTGGTCGCGAACAGAAAGTAGCTTTGGTCGCGCTCTTCCTCGCGAGCGCGATAAAGCCCGCGACCGCCGCCGGGCAGCGCTCGGGACGAAATATAGTGTCCGGTGGCCATCACCTGCGCACCGAGATCCTTCGCAGTATCAAGCAGATCGCGGAACTTGATCGACTGGTTGCAGGCGATGCATGGCACGGGCGTCTCGCCTGAAACATAGCTCTCGGCGAAGCGGTCGATCACCTCTTCCTTGAAGCGGCTTTCGTAGTCGAGAACGTAATGCGGGATCCCGAGGGCGGCAGCGACCGTGCGGGCGTCGTGAATGTCACGACCAGCGCAGCAGGCGCCCTTGCGGTGGGTCGCCTCGCCGTGGTCGTAAAGCTGCAGCGTGACGCCGACCACGTCGTAGCCCTCCGCCGCAAGCAGCGCCGCGGTTACCGACGAATCCACGCCCCCCGACATCGCGACCACGACGCGGGTGTCCTGCGGACGACTGTCCAGACCGAGAGAATTGGGCATGAAGACCGCGGCTCGAACCGCACTCCCTGATATTCGGCATTGCGCCGGCCCCGCCTGCTTGTACAGGCGGAGCCCCGGCTGAGGCAACGCAGCACATATAGGAAGGCCCGATGGGAATTTCCTGCCGGGTGCACGCCGGCCTTGCCGGTTCCCGTGGCGACGCCCCCGGCAAGTTGACTGATTTTACTGCAGTTTTCCCGCCGGGCGACTGGCTTGAGGCTTGCAACAGGCGTGCGGAGCACCCGGCAGCACGCGGCCGGGCCACCTGCCCTTGTTGGAATATCTCCGGAGTTGTCAGTGACAAGCGTGGCATTCGAAGCGTCCGTTGCACCACAGCGGCCTGATCGCCCGTCCCGTCCCAGCGGTATCCGCTCGGAGAGCGGCTTTGCCGCGCTTGTGGACAATCAGGCCGGTCAAGGAGCCAAGCCGGCTGATCGAACCCGGACGCAACCGCGCGATTCTACGGAGACGACTCAGCGAGCCGAGCCTGCACCCGTCGCGGCCCCACGCTCGGAGCCGGGCGAAGCCGCGCCGACGATGACGGAGCCCTCGCCTGCTCTCAGCGAACTTGCGCCGTCATTGCGGGGATCCGCGCCGGGGCCAGATGGGACCACGCCGGCGTCAGACGTGCTTGCACCCGGTAGGCCGTCGCCTGAGCCGGCATCGGAGGGAGCCGCTGCGATGGCGGTGGATGCCTTCTCGGCCCCGGTTCCGGCCGCTTCGCCCTTGCCAGGGGCAGACCCGACCGAAACCGTCCCGCTGGACCCTCTTGCTGATGCCGCAAATGACGGGGTCGCCGCGGCTACCGTCACGGTCACGTCGCCGGCAGCGCCTGCGGCGGCCGCTGCAGCCACGGCTGCCGCAGAGCTCGGCCCAGCTGCCGTAGCGGCACCCGTTTCGCCCGGAACGCCGGCGGCCGAACCGCCGAAACCGAATCGATCGGCCACGGTACCAGCAGCCACGCCGGCGCCCGTCTTCGCGGATGCTCCGGCCGCTCTTGCGGCGAGCGGCGCCGTATCGGCGCCGGGCGAGCGGAGCGCGCCGATATTCCAGCCAGCGACACAACCTGCGGACAGGGACCCGGCAGGGAGCGCGGAACCCGCCTCGGCGCAATCCGCCATGCAGACCGCAGCGCCAGCGCCGGATGCCCGGGACCAGCCGAAACCGCCGCAAGCGCCGGCGCAGGCCGCACCGGCTGGTCCGGACTCGCTTGCTGAAACATCACCTCTGCACAACGACGTTCCGGCTGCTTCGGATGATCCAGACATAACCGCAAGGCCGAAGCTCGATCCGTTGCTGCATCTTCTGACGCCCGCCCCTGCGCATGCCGCGTCGATCCAGGGCGCAACGCCGCAAACGACCGCAGTCAGCGCCGCGCAGCCGGTCCCGCTCAACGCACTCGCCGTTGAAATCGCAGGTCAAGCGCGCGCCGGCAATTCGCGTTTCCAAATCAGGCTGGATCCGCCGGAGCTTGGCCGCATCGACGTGCGGCTCGACATCGATCGCGACGGCAATGTGACCTCGCGGCTGGTGATTGAGCGGTCCGATACCTACGACCTCTTGCGACGCGACCAGTCGACGCTCGAACGCGCGCTCCAGCAGGCCGGGCTGAAGGCCTCCGACAATGCGCTGGAATTCTCGCTGCGCGACCAGGGTTTCGCGCATCAGCGCGAGGCCGAAGACCGGCGCGACGTTGCCGCACTGATCCATGACACCGAAGTGCCGCCAGGCGAAGCGGCGCAGGGCTATGCGCGATTGCTCGGCGCACGCGGTGGAATCGATATCCGCGTTTGATTGAAAGGCGACCATCATGTCAACGATCGCAGGAACGAGCGGCATCTCCGCGGCAGTCAATGCCAATGTCGCCACCGTTGCGAACGATACGCTTGCGAGCAACTTCACCACCTTCCTGCAATTGCTGACCACGCAATTGAAGAACCAGAATCCGCTGGATCCGCTGGACACCAACCAGTTCACACAACAGCTCGTGCAGTTCGCGCAGGTCGAACAGCAGCTCAAATCCAACACGCAGCTGGAAACTCTGGTCGCATTGCAGAAGTCGACGCAGGCGACACAGGCGCTTGGTTACGTCGGACAGACGGTCGCCATCGACGGTCAGACGTCAAAACTCACCGGCAACGGCGCCGGTTGGAGCTTCAATTCGCCCAAGCCCGCCTCCGCAACGGTCAACATCCTCAATTCGACCGGCGCCACCGTGTTCACCGGCACCTACTCGCTCAATTCGGGCATTCAGAACTTCGTCTGGGATGGCCGCAACAATTCCGGCGTGAAGCAGCCGGACGGCGAATACAAGCTGTCGATCACGGCAAAGGACGCAAGCGGACAGCCAGTCGCCGTCTCGACGGAGATCCAGGGCATCGTTGACTCCGTCGACCTTACAAAGAGCCCGCCGCTGCTGTCGGTCAACAATACCGAATACGCGGTCGACAAAATCAAGCGTGTGGTGCGGTCGGCAAGTTCATCGCCGCTTTGATCGCACGCAGCTTCAATCTCTTAACAGGCCATTAAAGCGATGCGCTCCATTGGGGCCGCGAGCATATCGGAATTAAGTGTTGCGCTTAGGCAAATCTTAAGCGGGCCACGCTACCTTGCTGGGAGTTTGTCGGTTGAGTGTGTGAGTGCAACGATGACCGAGCCTCATCGGCCTAGGGTCAAGTATGTGATCGGTCCGGACGGTTCTCCGCTGACGATTGCGGATCTGCCGCCGCCTTCTACCAAGCGCTGGGTGATCCGCCGCAAGGCGGAGGTGGTCGCGGCCGTGCGTGGCGGCCTGCTGTCTCTGGAAGAGGCCTGCCAACGTTATACGCTCACGACCGAGGAATTTCTGTCCTGGCAGTTCTCAATCGACCAGCATGGCCTCGCCGGCCTGCGCACCACGCGCATCCAGCAATACCGGCAGTAAGCTTCGGCTCGTATCGGTCAGCGAGCGACCGCAGACCACAGGCCAAGCATGGCGCGACTGCGACATGCGCTGCGTCCCGCTGGCGCAAGCCCATCTCGAACTGCCGCTCGTGTCTCTGCGTCCACAGCTACACCTGAAGCAGGCCAATCTGGCGTGCGCATGTGGAGAACCGGCTTCCGGTCGGGGGCGGGCCCGGCTAGACTGCACCCGCTTGGTCCGGAGCCCTTCATGCCGATTCGACTGATTGTCTTCGCGCTGTCAGCGCTGGTCGCCGCCGCCCTGCCCGCGTCCGCCCGCCAGCTCGCCGTCGGCGCCGCCTCCGGCTATTTCGAGCCGCCCGGCTACAGGGCGATGCCGGTCTATACATGGCCGCGCGGCCCGGCCTGGACTCCGGTCGATACCTCGCTCGGCTACCCGTTCCGGGAGCCGCTCTATTCCACCCCGCGCGGCTACAAGTATGTTTATGTGCGCGGCTATTACTGGAAGCGCCTGCCCAATCCTTACGCGCCTCGGCGGGTGTACCGCCGGCCGGTCAAGGTCTCGACGGTCAAGAAGGTGCGCCGCGCGCCCTGCGTGACCGATATCGGCTTCGGCCGCTACGAGATGTGCCGCAGCTGGCATTGAGCCGGGCGGATTACCCGGCTCCTTCGAACAGACAGAGTTTCGCCCCCCTCCTCGCAAAATGTGAGGATCCATAATCACCGCTCTGGAACATGGGCCCGCTTCGCGGGGCCCCTCCGCCTTCGCTCCGCAATCGCTAACGCCGTTAACCGATTGGAAACCATCCGCACGGCAAATATTGCCGGGTTGCGCGTTGGGGGGACTCTTCGGTGCAAGGGCTGGTCGAGTTTGTAAAGACGCTCGGTGCGACGCGCGTGTTGGCCATGGCCGCAGTCGCGGCCGCCCTGATCGGCTTCTTCGCGTTCCTGATCCTGCGGGTCACGGCGGTGCCGATGACGCCGCTGTTTACCGATCTGACTTTCGAGGATTCTGCGGCAATCATCCGCGACCTCGAGCGCCAGGCCGTTCCCTACGAGACGCGCAACGACGGCGCGGTCATCCTCGTTCCCAAGGACGCGGTCACCCGACTGCGCATGAAGCTGGCCGAATCCGGCCTGCCGAAGGGCGGCGGCGTGGGATACGAGATTTTCGACAAGTCGGACGCCCTCGGCGCCACGAGCTTCGTACAAAACATCAACCACTTGCGCGCCCTGGAAGGCGAACTGGCCCGCACCATCCGCTCCATCGACCGGGTCGCCGCAGCGCGCGTGCATCTCGTGCTGCCGGAACGACCGCTATTCTCGCGCGAGCGGCAGGAGCCGTCGGCTTCGATCGTGCTCAAATTGCGCGGATCGCTCGAAGCGCAGCACGTACGGGCCATCCGTCACCTCATCGCCTCGGCAGTGAACGGCCTCAAGCCTGGACGGGTCTCGATCGTTGACGAATCCGGCCGGCTGCTCGCCGACGGGGCAGATGACAGTCTTTCCGGGCTCGGCGCGGGTGCCGACGAGCGCAAGCTCGCCTTCGAGCGCCGTCTGCGCGAGAGCGTGGAGAATATCGTTTCGTCCGTGGTCGGCCCCGGCCGCGCTCGCGTCCAGCTGACCGCCGATTTCGACTTCAATCGCATCACCCAGACAACGGACAAGTTCGATCCGGAGGGTCGCGTGGTGCGATCAAGCCAGACCCGCGAAGAGACGCAGAACTCGCACGAGGCGCGCGAGGGCCAGGTGACGGTCGCCAACGAATTGCCGGGCGCTCAGCAGAACCGCGGGAACGCCGAGCCCGCGAACAAGAGTGACAATCGCAAGAGCGAGGAGATCGTCAATTACGAGATTTCCCGCACCACCAAGACCGAAGTGATCGAGGGTGGACGCGTCAACCGCATCTCCGTCGCGGTGCTGGTCGACGGGACCTACACCAAGAACGGCAGCGGCGAGTCGATCTATACGCCGCGTGACAAGGAGGAACTCGACCGTATCGCCGCCCTGGTCCGTTCGGCAATCGGCTTCGACCAGCGGCGCGGCGACCAGGTAGAAATCGTCAACCTGCGCTTCGCGGAACTGCCGCAAAACTTCGCCGCCGCGCCCAAGGGCTGGCTGGAGATTCCGGAATTCACCAGGGACGACATCATGCGCGCCATTGAGACGCTCGTGATGGGCTTTCTCGGGCTGATCGTCCTGTTCTTTGTCGTTCGCCCGCTGGTCCGGCGCATCGTCACGCCCGACACGCCCCGTTCGGCCACGGTTCTGCCCGACGGCACCATGATCGGCCTGCCCGGCGGCGCGCCCGTGGACGCCGCGGCCGCGATCACCACCGCGGGTGGCCCGAATGTTGCGATCGTCGGCAGCGACCAGAATGTCGCGATTTCGAATCACACCTCGGCAATGATCGACATCGCCAAGGTCCAGGGCCAGGTGCATGCCGAGTCGGTCAAGAAAGTTGGTGAACTTGCCGACCGCAATCCGCACGAGACGGTCGCCATCATCCGCCAATGGCTGCACGAGGCGGCATAAGGATACGTCATGGCGACAGCATCCGACACCGCAGTCCAGGCCCGCGAGCAGATCAGCAGTATCGTGGCCAGTCTTGCCAGCCGCCAGGCGAGCGCGCCAAAGCCGAACCGGCAGCTGACGGGTCCCGAGCGCGCCGCCGTTCTGATGCTCGCACTCGGCGACCAGTATGGCGGCAAGATCTGGGAAATGCTGGACGACGACGAGTTGCGGCAATTGTCGATCACGATGTCGACCCTCGGCACCATCGAGTCGGACCTGGTTGAAAGCCTGCTGCTCGAATTCGTCGGCCGCCTTTCGGCATCCGGCTCGCTAATGGGCAATTACGAGGCGACCGAACGCCTGCTGCAGCAATTCCTGCCGCCCGACAGGGTGGGTGGGATCATGGACGAGATCCGCGGGCCCGCGGGCCGCAACATGTGGGAGAAGCTCTCCAACGTCCAGGAAGACGTACTCGCTAACTATCTCAAGAACGAGTATCCGCAGACGATCGCGGTGGTGCTCTCGAAACTGCGCCCCGAACACGCCGCACGCGTGCTTGCGATCCTGCCCGAGGACATCGCGCTCGATGTCGTCAACCGCATGTTGCGCCTGGAATCAATCCAGAAGGAGGTCATCGACCGGGTCGAGCAGACGCTGCGGACCGAGTTCATGTCCAACATCGCCAAAACGCGCCGGCGCGACTCGCACGAAGTCATGGCCGAAATCTTTAACAATTTCGACCGCCAGACCGAAACTCGCTTCTTGACCTCGCTCGAGGAGGCCAATCGCGACAGCGCAGAACGCATCAAAGCGCTGATGTTCACTTTCGACGACCTGGTCAAGCTCGATACCGGTTCGGCGCAGACGCTGATGCGTTACGTCGACAAGGACAAGCTCGCGATCGCGCTCAAGGGCGCCAACGAAGCCGTCCGCCAGTTCTTCTTCTCCAACATGTCTTCGCGCGCCGCCAAGATGCTGAATGACGACATGGCCAATATGGGTCCGGTGCGGCTCAAGGACGTCGACGAGGCGCAGGTGCTGCTCGTCAACCTCGCCAAAGATCTCGCGGCCAAGGGTGAACTGATCATCTCCAAGCAGCGCGGCGACGAGGAACTGGTCTATTGATGAGCGCGCCGACGAAATTCATGTTCGACCTCGATTTCGGGGCCCCGAAGCCCGCGAATACCGTGCCGCTCGCCGAGCACGAAAGCAGGGTCGACGAAGCGGAGACGCGCGGCTATCGCAACGGCTTTGCCGCAGGCCAGCTCGAAGCATCCGGCGAGAGCGCGCGGCGGCTTGCGCTTGCGATGGAATCGATCGCGCATTCGCTTTCGATCCTGACGCGCGGGCTTTCCGCCGTCGAACTGCGCCTCGAGGCGGAAGCAGTGGAGGTCGCGGTGGCGACCGGGCGAAAGCTCGCCGACGCTTTGATCGCGCGCGAGCCCTTCGCCGAAGTTGAAGCGCTCGCCACCGGATGCTTCCGCGAACTCGTGGCCACGCCTCACGTGGTGGTCCGCGTCAATGACGCGCTTTACGGCGACGCGGAGACAAAGCTCGCCGACATCGCCCGCCAGGCCGGCTTTCACGGCAGACTTCTTGTGCTGGCGGAGCCGGACATTGCGGTCGGAGATTGCCGGATCGAATGGGCCGATGGCGGTCTGACACGCGACAAGGCGGCCGCCGATGCGTTGATCGGCGAAACCGTTCGGCGGTTCATCGAAGGACGTCGTGGCCACGGGGATGCGGAGTTGAAAGGCAGCGATCATGAGTGACGACCCGTCCAATGTACCGTTTCCAAATCTCGAAAACGCAACGCTGCCGCAGGGCGATCTGGCGATCGCGTCGCCGGAGCCCGAAACCGACGGCAAGACCGCTGCCGACCTCGAGGCGATCTTCGACGTGCCGGTTCGCGTTTCGGCAGTGCTCGGCCGCTCGCGGATGGACGTATCGGACCTGTTGCGCCTTGGCCCCGGCGCCGTGCTGGAACTCGACCGCAAGGTCGGCGAGGCGATCGATATCTACGTGAACAATCGGCTCGTGGCGCGCGGCGAAGTCGTTCTGGTCGAGGACAAACTCGGCGTGACCATGACGGAAATTATCAAGGCGGACAAAGGCTGAGCGCCCTGCCTCGCCACGCTTGCTGCTACGTCCCTCTCCTCTCGGGGGGAGGGTGCCGAGCGCTGAAAGCGCGAGGCGGGTGAGGGGGAAACCCACTCACCGAAGCCCCCTCACCCGGCGCCTCACGTCGTTCGGCGCCACCCTCTCTCCCGAGGGGAGAGAGAAAGAAACAGCGTACGGAGCACTCCCATGCGTCTCTTGATCGTCGGGACCCTCAAAGGTCAGCTTACGCTCGCCACCAAATACGCCATGGACAGGGGCGCTTCGGTGACGCATGCCGACAATGCCGACCAGGCGTTGGCGGTGCTGCGTTCGGGGCGCGGCGCCGATCTTCTGATGGTGGATGTCGCGCTCGACATCGCGAGCCTGGTCGCGCGGCTGTCGGCTGAGCACATCCATGCGCCGATCGTCGCCTGCGGCATCGACACTGATGCGAGGGCCGCCGTCGCCGCGATCCATGCCGGCGCAAAGGAATACATCCCGCTGCCGCCCGATCCGGAAATGATCGCCGCAGTGCTGGCTGCCGTCGCCGACGACGATCGCGAAATGGTCTGGCGCGACGAAGCGATGGGCCATGTGGTCAGGCTCGCCCAGCAGATCGCCGGCTCCGACGCCTCCGTGCTGATCACCGGCGAAAGCGGCACGGGCAAGGAGGTGCTGGCGCGTTATGTCCATTCGCGCTCGAAACGGGCGAAGAAGCATTTCATCAGCGTCAATTGCGCGGCCATCCCTGAGGCGCTTCTGGAATCGGAACTGTTCGGCCACGAGAAGGGCGCCTTCACCGGCGCCATCGCGCGAAGGATCGGCAAGTTCGAGGAAGCCAATGGCGGCACGCTGCTGCTAGACGAAATTTCGGAGATGGATGTGCGCCTGCAGGCCAAGCTGCTGCGCGCCATCCAGGAGCGCGTGATCGACCGCGTCGGCGGAACAAAACCGGTTCCGGTGGATATCCGCATTATCGCAACGTCGAACCGCAATCTCGCGGAAGCCGCGCGCAACGGCAGCTTCCGCGAGGACCTGCTGTTCCGGCTCAACGTCGTCAATTTGCGGATTCCGCCACTGCGCGAACGGCCACAGGATACGCTGGCGCTAGCCGAGCACTTTGTCGGCAAGTATTCGCAGGCTAACGGCCTGCCGGCCCGTCCGCTTTCGGCCGAGGCGAAGAAGGCCCTTTCCCGCAACCCCTGGCCGGGCAATGTGCGCGAACTGGAGAACACGCTGCATCGGGCGGTGCTGCTCACCAGCGGGCCTGAAATCGGCGCTGACTCGCTGATGACTCCCGACGGCATGCGGCTGGATGCGCCGCAAGCCTCCGCGCAGGTCGCGCATGCGACGGTCGCCGCCGAACAGGTGACGCGCGCCCTTGTCGGCCGCACCGTCGCCGATGTCGAGCGCGACCTGATCCTGGAGACGCTGAAGCATTGCCTCGGCAACCGCACCCATGCCGCCAATATCCTGGGCATCTCGATCCGCACGCTGCGCAACAAACTCAACGAATATGCCGGCGATGGGGTGCCCGTGCCGCCGCCTCATGGCGGCGAGATGCGGTACGCGGGATAGCTTATCCCTCCCCGCCTGCGGGGGAGGGAAAGGAGAGGTCATGCCCACCATCTACAAAATTCTCCCCGCCTCTCTTTGGCATGAAGCCCAGCAAGCCGGTGCCTTCCGCGGCGCGCCTGTCGATCTCGCCGACGGCTACATCCACTTCTCCACCGCAGAGCAGGTCTCGGAAACGGCGGCAAAGCATTTCGCCGGCCAGCGCGACCTCATCCTGCTGCATGTCGATGCCGGTGCGCTGGGCGACGCCCTGAAATGGGAGCCCTCGCGCGGCGGCGCGCTGTTCCCCCATCTTTATGCCGAACTGGACCTCAAGCATGTCAGCCGCGCCGATCCGCTGCCGCTCGGCGACGACGGCCGCCACGTCTTTCCGCCACTAACCTGACCGGACCACGCCCATGCATGTCTCTGCCCGGATCGCGCTCGCCGTCGTGCTGACGGCGCCGGCCGCGTCGGCACACGCATCCTTCAAGGAATTCCGCGACTGGCTCGCGGCCTGCGACAACCTGCGAAACTGCTCGGCCTTCGCGGTCAATGCCGATGGCGACGATGCCGGCGCCTATCTGCGGATCGACCGGGGCGGCGCGGCCGATGCGCCGGTGATCGTCATGCTGTCCGTCGAATTGCGAGGTGCTAGCGGCTACAGCGTGGCTTTCGACGATCCCGCTTTGCCCGGACTGCCGGCCGGCACGCTCGTCGGCGCGGAAGGCGAAGCGAACGATTATCGCCGCATCGAGATCGCCAAAGGCGCCGCGGCCACCACGCTGATCGACTCGATCCGCAAGGCCAAGGCCATTGTCATCACCCGCCAATTCGCGGACGGCAAGAAAACGGACGACGCGGTGACGCGCGTCTCAATGTCGGGCGCCGGCGCATCGTTCCTGTGGATCGACGACCAGCAGAAGCGGCTCGACACCATCACCGCGCTGGTGCGGCGCGGGCCGAAACCGGCATACGCAGTTCCGCCGCAGCCAAAGGCGCCGGTCATTGTCGCGGCCAAGCCCTCGAAGGCGAAAGCGCCGGAGAAGCACTCGCCTGCCCTGCTCGCCAAAGGCCGCGCATTATGTGAGGAGGACGACGAAGGCTCGCAGATCGAGGACGTGAACCCGCTCGGCGGCGGACAATTCCTGTATCAGTTCACCTGCCCGGACAGCAGCGGCGCCTACAATTTCATGAACGTGTTCCTGATCGGCCTGGCGGGCGACGTGAAGGCCCTGCGTCCCGCCACCTTTTCGAGGCCGCCCGACCTGCGCAAAGTCGACAGTGACGGACCGCGGTCCGGCCTGATGAACCCGCTGTTCGACCCTAAGACCATGACGCTGACGAGCTTCAACAAGGGCCGCGGCTATGGCGATTGCGGTATCGAGGAGCAATGGGTGTGGAACGGCAAGACATTCCGGCTCGCGGTTGAACGATCGATGTCGGAGTGCCGCCGGATTCCGCTGGACGACTGGCCGGTGACGTGGCGCGCCGAGGTGAAACGATAACCACCGCCATATTCCCAGACGCTACGCAGCCCTCACATGAGCGCATAGGCGCTGGACACCATCGCCACCGGCCTCGGGTCGAAGGCCGGTGTCAGCATCACCTGTCCGAAGGCCATGGTGCGGCCGATACGCACGATGCGCGCGTCGGCCAGCACGTCGGCATTCGCGGCCGGCTTGAGGAAATGCGAGGTCTGGTCGACCGTGGTCATCGGCCGGTAGCCTCCCGAAGCGGCAGCCACGGCAAAAACCATGGCGGTATCGGCCAGCGACATCAGCGCCTGTCCGCAGATCACGCCGCCCTCGCGGCAGATTCGATCCGAAAACTTCATCCGAAGCGTTGCCCCCGCCCCGCCCTCGTTTCCGGGCGGATGAATTGCCTCGATGCCGAGTTGCAGATCCTGCACCCAGGATGCAAAAACGTCGCGCAACAGTTGTTGCGCTGCCGCCACATTAAACGCGGCATTCTCCGATCCAGTCATGATTGCCCCCGTTTGCCCACGGACATTAATCCGTCCGAGGTGCCGAGGCACCCCTGTTAACGGTTCGCTAACCATGGACCGGGCAAATATTACCTAGGGGACGGGGATTTTTCGGGTTCTGAATGTCCGACATTTCGGCTGCACCACCGCGCGGACGCTTTGCGCTGCCCGCCTTCGGCGAGATTGCGCATCTTGCCAGGCGCGGCGATCTGATGCTCGCCGCCGGCGTTCTGACCATCCTTGTCGTGCTGATCCTGCCGCTGCCGCCGGTCGTGCTCGACCTGTTTCTGGCGGTATCGATCACGATGTCGGTGCTGATCCTGATGACGGCGCTGTTCATCCACGCGCCGCTCGAATTCTCGTCCTTCCCGACCGTGCTGCTGATCGCCACCATGCTGCGGCTCGCCCTCAATCTCGCCTCCACCCGCCTGATCCTGGCGCATGGACATGAGGGCCCGGCCGCCGCCGGCCATGTCATCGAGGCGTTCGGCAATTTCGTGATGGCCGGAAATTTTGTGATCGGCATCATCGTCTTCACGATCCTAATCATCGTCAACTTCGTCGTCATCACCAAGGGCTCCGGTCGCATCGCAGAAGTGGCCGCCCGCTTCCACCTCGACGCCATGCCCGGCAAGCAGATGGCGATCGATGCCGACCTTTCAGCCGGCCTGATCGACGAGCAGCAGGCCAAGACGCGGCGCAAGGAGCTGGAAGACGAGAGCGGGTTTTTCGGCGCCATGGACGGCGCCTCAAAATTCGTGCGTGGCGACGCGATCGCCGGTCTGCTGATCGTTTTCATCAACGTGATCGGCGGCATCATTATCGGCGTTGCCCAGCAGAATATGGGCTTTATGGATGCCGCCAAGGCCTACACGCTGCTGACCGTCGGCGACGGCCTGGTGACGCAGGTCCCCGCCTTGATCGTCTCGACCGCCGCTGGCCTCCTCGTCTCGAAAGCCGGCGTCTCGGGCGCCGCCGACAAGGCGCTGATGAAGCAGTTCTCCGGATATCCGAAGGCGCTTGGCATGTCGGGCGGCGTCATGCTGATCATGGCGCTCCTCCCCGGCATTCCGATGCTGCCATTTCTCTTGCTGGGCGGGGGAGCGAGCGCGCTCGCCTGGCAACTCGACAAGCACCACAAGGCGGCGGCCGCCGCGGCCAAGCGCGAGGAAGAAACGACCGCCGTTGCGGCCCCGGCCGAGGAGCCGATCTCGACCGCTCTGAAGATTGACGACCTCAAGATTGAACTCGGCTATGCGCTGCTGCCGCTGGTCAATGCCCAGGACGGGGCCGACCGCCTGACCGAGCAGATCAAGGCGCTGCGCCGCGCCCTCGCCATCGAGATGGGCTTCGTCATGCCGGCCGTCCGCATTCTGGACAACGTGCAGAGCGACTCCAACACCTACGTCATCAAGATCAAGGAAGTAGAGGCCGGAAGCGGCAAGCTCTGGCCGTCGCAGTTCATGGTCATGGATCCGGGCGGCGGACAGGTGAACCTGCCCGGCATCCACACCACCGAACCGACCTTCGGCCTGCCGGCCACCTGGGTGGATGCCGCGCACAAGGAAGAAGCCGCGGTGAAAGGCTACACTGTGGTCGACGCCGCGACCGTGCTGTCAACGCACCTCACGGAATTGCTGAAAGCCAATGTCGCCGACCTCTTGTCCTACGCCGAGGTGAGCAAACTCGTGAAGGAATTGCCGAAAGATCAGGCCGAACTGATCAAGGATATCGTGCCGGCGCAAATTTCGATGTCGGGAATCCAGCGCGTGCTGCAGATGCTGCTCGGCGAGCGCATATCGATCCGCGACCTGTCGACCATTCTCGAAGGCGTTGCCGATGCCGTCGCGTTTACCCGCAATCCCGCGCAAATCGCCGAACACGTTCGCACCCGGCTGGCGCGCCAGATCAGCGCGCAATACACCACGCCGTCCGGCTACCTGCCGCTGATCCCGCTCTCAGCGAAATGGGAGCAGGCCTTTGCCGATGCGATCGTCGGCCAGGGTGACGAGCGTACGCTTGCGATGCAGCCGTCAAAGCTGTCGGAATTCATCACACTCATTCGAGAACGCTTCGAGGATGCTGCGCGCGAGGGCGAGGCACCGGTGCTGGTCACATCCGCGTCAATACGGCCGTTCGTGCGCGGCATTGTCGAACGCTTTCGCGCGCAGACCCCGGTTCTCTCACAGTCGGAGATTCACCCGCGTGCGCGTCTGAAGACAGTCGGAAGCATCTGACGCGCCCTGCGTGGAATTTTTAGCAAAATTTGCGGATTGCAGCGCGCTTCACATTAACTGGCGGCGCAGAATCCCCGCGACCGCGTCACAACAGTCACGTACTTTCACATCCGGTCAAGTAGATGTGAATGCCCCATGCGGAACGGCGAGGGGCGACCTACGTTTATCCAGCGTCGAACGGAAAGGAATGAACCCGGCGACGCCAAGTTCCGACCAATCGGGACATGAACAATAAGCAGGGACGTGTCATGAACAACTCCTCGCTACGCAGCGCAGACGGTGCGACCCACCTTAAGGTGGTGGTCGTTTCGCTTATTGCTGCAATCATGGTGGTGGGTGTTGGCATCCTTGCCAAGCCGAACTTCTCGGACGGAACTGCGACGTTCGCGTCGCGCTTTGATGCAGCGGGTCCGGTGATCCGCGCCGGAGCGACCACGACAACCGCCGGGGAGCTCGGCAATATCCGTTAGTTTTGTGACGTTGAATCTCCCTCCCCCCAGGGATCAACGTTATGTGTTGCGCCGCCTCCCCCCAAGGCGGCGCAACTTTTTTGCGTACCGGTCTTTGTTGCCGCGCTGCAAAACTTGCGGGCATCGCGGTTGACTTCGGGTATTAACGGCCTAACTTAGTAACCATGATCGCGCACCTGACCCGTTCCATGTTCCGCGCAGGCCGCCTCCAAGCAGGCTGCTGACCCGGACGGCTGCGCCTGTCAGCCTTCCGGGCTGACCTTTCCTGAAAATTCACAATTCTGAAACCGATACGCTCTGCAGCGCGTCTGCAGCGCAAAAAGGTTCCAACCTGCTTAGCCAAGGAGGATTCCATGAGTTACCTGCGGCCCGAACTTCCGCCAATTGTTCTCACGCGGAGCGACGCGGAGAAACTGACCCGCCTTGCGGATCACGCCACCGGACAATTCGCCCAGGCCGGCGACTTTCTCTCGCGGGAAATCGACCGCGCGGACATTATCGAAGAATTCCAGCGCCTTCCCGGCCTGGTGGCGATGGGATCGCGCGTCACGTTCCGCGACGACGTCACCTCGCAGGTGCGAACGGTCACGCTCGTCTATCCCGATGAGGCGGACCTTGCGGAAGGCAAGATTTCGGTGCTGACGCCGGTCGGAGCAGCGCTGATCGGCCTGTCGGTCAACCAGTCGATCGAATGGGAAACCGTAAGCGGCGGCCGCCGTTCGCTCACGGTGCTCACGGTCGAGACTGTGAACTAAGCTGTACCGGCAGACTTTAAGTCTGCCGGTGGAGCAAAAATTGATGTCGGACCCCGCCCTCCCATGCGGCGGTCGACATCAGTTTCTAATCGGAACTGAGAGCGCGAGAGAACCTGATGGGGTGCCGCAAGCGACCGCGCCGTTCATCAAGAATCCAGCTCCCGATCGACACCGGCCGGTCCGCTGGCATTTGTAATCTGGCTGGCCGGGATTTTGCCCGAATCGGTCCAGCAGGTCTCGATCGGTTCAGCGTCTGAGCACCGCCATGACAAGATGGCCCGAAGGTCCGCAATTTCAGAAATTGTCGCGCGTCGCGGCTTACGCCCTGCTGGCCGCGGTCGTAACGAGCGCGCTGTTCGCAGCGGAGGCGGTTTATCGCGGGCATCAGGAAACGGACACGCGGGCGGCCCTGTCCTTGACCGACACACACTCCGCTAAGGCCGCTGATCCAGCGCCGTCCGGGACGCTGCATGCGAGCCCGCCAGTGCAAATCCCTGCAGAAGCCGAAGAGCGCGTGGCGGATCAGCCTGTCGGCGTGCCGATCGCAAGTCCTGCCGAGGTCGAGGGGGTTGCAGGCGCTGTCGGCCCCCAAGCTCCGGAACTTGCGGCAGGTGCCCCTGCGGGCGCTGACACCGCCTCCGCGCCGAACGCAGCCGCCGCGCCAAAACAGGCGCAGCCCAAATCGTCACCCCGGATCGAACCAAAGCAGGTGCGACGGCCTGCCGCCAAACAGGCGACCCGTGAGCGCGCCAGGGTGCGCCGGCCCGTGCAGGCCCGCAAGCCGCCCCCACCCAAAGAAGCGCCGAATGTCTATTGGGAGCGCGACAGCCAGCTCGGCTTTGCGCCGCAACTCAGGCGAAGGACCTGCGATCCGGCGACCGGCCACATGCCGATGCAGTGTTACTACCCGCGCGAGGGCCGAGAGCGGTTTCCGGCCAAGTCGGTCGATTGACGCAAGTCACCATTCCATAGACGGCGGAATGTCACGAAAGAAAACGGCTGGGCTGGTGCCCGGCCGTTCCAGTCTTGCCCTTGTGCTGGAGCGTCCCGCGTCCTGACCTCAACGTGGCGAGGCCGTAAGGCGTCCCTTCATGTTCGGATGGTAGCGGCAATAATACTCGACCGACTCCGCCTTCTCGACCACCATCGTTGCCGACGCTTTCGGAGGAATTATCACCTCCCATCCGCCTTTCACCGTCGCGGTGTGGGCGATCACATCCTTGTTCACCCATTCGATCGTGTCGCCGATCTTTGCGCTGACATTCGCCGGCGCAAAGACAAGCTTTTCGATCGTCACCTGGATTGTGTCTGCGAGCGCCAGAGCCATCCCGCCGCCCAGCATCATCGCCGCGAGAGCGGGTAAAACCAATCCGTGTGGCATGGGGCGATCCTATTTCAGCGCAGCCACGACATTCTCGGCGTGCTTCTGATGACCTTCGAACAGCTTCAGACCGGTCTCCAGCAGGCCTTTGAGTTCAGCATTCGATGCAGACGGGATCAGCAGCGTTTTTAGCGCGCTGTTCACCTGCTTATGGAATGCGACCTCATTTTGCATGTAGGCCTTGTCAAAAGCGGCACCGTTCAGCGACGACAACGTCTTGCGTTGGTCGGCCGCGGCCTTGGTGAGCGCTTTACTGGTGTCGTTGTCTTGCGGCGTGACCTTGAGCTTTTTCACGAGGTCCAGCGCCTGATTATTGACCGCCTCATGATCGCGCACCATGCCCTCCGCAAACTCAAGCACTTCCTTGTTTTTCGATTTTGCGAGCGCGATTTTCGCAGCTTCGATGTCGATCACGCCGGCCGTATAGGCTATGTGCGCGATCTGAGGATCAGTCGGTTTGTTCGTCTGTGCGTACGGCATACCGGACATGAGAACAAGAAATGCGAACGCAGCCGTCGCCCGGATCAGCAGCATAACTCCTCCTTCGCCCGCATCTGCTGCGGGACCTTGTTTGAGACACCTATTGGATGGCGTCGGAACGCAAACGTTCCCGATAATCAGGTCTCGTATCCGAGCTGCTTCATCACGGCGGCGGTGAGCCGCTCGCAGCGCCGGCCGGCGAAGGGAAAAACGTTGAGCAGAAGAGGACCGATTTGCTCGTCAAGCTCCCGGCGAACCATGTTCCGGGCGCGGTGCAGGCGTGTTTTCACCGTTTCGGGTTTGATGCCGAGCAACGTCGCGGCTTCATCGATGTTCAAGCCCTCGATGACACGCGCGACAAAAACCGTGCGAAATTCGTCCGGCAGGTTGTCGATCGCTTGCTCGACCAGATGCATGATCTGACGCTGCGCCATGATTCGCTCCGGGTCGTCGGAATCCGCAGTCATCGGAAAGGGAATGATCTGCGCTGCAATCGGCCGACCGTCATCGAGTTCGAGGGCCGGCCGCCGCCGCTCCGTCCGTAACCGCCCCAGCGCCTCGTTGATGACGATGCGTGACAGCCAAGTCGCCAGCGAAGCGTCGCCGCGATAGCGATTAATGTGGGCGAAAGCGCTGACATACGCCTCCTGAACGATGTCCTCCGCCTCACCATCATTGCGGACGATGCTGCGAGCAAGCCGGTACAGCCGCTGATTGTGGCGCCGCATGATGGCGCGGCATGCCTCTGGGTCTCGAGTGGCGGCGCGTTGCGCCAGTTCGAGATCGTCGAAAGCGATCGTGGATTCAACGGCGCGCGTGCCGGATCGTGACATCGGGCTACCCTCCTTGCCGCCTGTTTGACGGCACGGCGCACGAAACGTTCCCGCAAAAGATAATGGCCGGGCTCGCGCCCGGCCATCCCTCTCGTTCGACTGAGGAAATCCGGCTAGGCCCGCGCGGCGTTCTTGATCCGCATGATGCCGATGGAATCCAGCTCCATCTGCTCACGGGCATTGCTCTCGGCGCGCTCGCGCGCCTGGTCGCGCTCGTCGAGAAGTTCGACTTTTTTCAGTTCCTCGAAGGCTTCCGCAAGCGCCGCCTTTGCGTCTTCGAGCTGCACGCGCAGATCCTCGATCGAACGCTTCAGGTTCTCCTTGCGCTGGTTTGCGGCCTTTGCATAGGTCGGATAGGCAAAATGCGACGGGTCCTGAATGCCCGCGCGATCCTGCTCGGCCTTGACCTCGCGCTCCAGATCGCCACACATGCGCTCGAACTCAGCGATCATGGTCTCGATCTGCATCGTCCGGCGGCGTTTCTCATCCACCTGAAACTTCCGCAGCCGGATCAACGTCTCACGCGACTTCATCGACACATACTCCCGAAGCCTCTATTCCAGTCGCCGCGCAAAAACGCGCACAGGCGAAATCGGCGGGATTGTGCCCGGCTATCGTTATTTTTTTGTTTCCAGGTCGCCGAGAATGCCCGCAAGTCGGTGATAACCCTCGGCCAGAGTGGTTGCTTCGTCCTTGGCCTGGCCCAGAAAAGCCTCCAGCGGCTGATGCAGCCGGATTGCCTCGTCAACTTCCGCACTTGACCCCGGACGATAGGCGCCGAGCCGGATGAGCTCTTCCATATCGGCATAAGTCGCCATCACCTGTTTGGCGCGGGTGATGACCGGCAGGAACGCCGGATCCGCGGACCGCGGCATGGTGCGGGAGACCGACTTGAGGACATTGATCGCCGGATAGCGCCCGCGCTCGGCGATGCTGCGTTGCATCACGATATGCCCGTCGAGGATGCCGCGGACCGCGTCTGCGATCGGCTCGTTGTGGTCGTCGCCATCCACCAGCACCGTGAACAGGCCGGTAATGGTGCCCTGGTCGGGGCCGGGGCCTGCGCGTTCGAGCAGGCGCGGCAATTCGGAGAACACAGTCGGGGTATAGCCTTTGGCCGTCGGCGGCTCACCGGCGGACAGTCCGATTTCGCGCTGCGCCATGGCAAAGCGGGTCACCGAGTCCATCAGCGCCAGCACGTCGCGGCCCTCGTCGCGGAAATATTCGGCGATTGCCAGCGTGAGGTACGCAGCCTGGCGGCGCATCAGCGCGGGCTCGTCGGAGGTCGCGACCACCACCACCGCACGCTTCAGACCCTCCTCGCCCAGATCCTCCTGCAGGAATTCCTGCACCTCACGCCCGCGCTCGCCAACCAGGCCAATGACCGACACATCGGCCTCGACGTTGCGGGCGAGCATTGACAGCAGCACTGACTTGCCGACGCCGGAGCCTGCGAAAATGCCCATGCGCTGGCCGCGGCAGCAGGTGAGAAACGTATTGAGCGCGCGAACGCCGAGATCGAGCGGCCCGCCGACGCGTTGCCTGGAATGCGCCGCCGGCGGTGCGGCACGGAACGGATAAGGAGAGGCGCCGGGCGGCAGCGGACCCTTGCCGTCGATCGGCTCGCCCATGGCGTTGACCACGCGGCCGAGCCAACCATCCGAAGGACGAACCGCTGCCGGCGCCGCACTCACGATCGCCCGGCAGCCGCGACGCACCCCGTCGAGCGCGCCGAACGGCATCAGCAGCGCGTTCGTGCCGGAAAAGCCAACCACCTCGCCCGCAATCGACCGACCGGGCGCCGTCTCGATTGCGACCTTGCAGCCGACCGACATGGCATGGATCGGGCCCGCGACTTCGACCATCAGGCCGCGAACGCCTACAACGCGGCCGTAGATTTCAACCCCGTCTAGTTCGGCGATCTGTTCAGCAAGCGCTTTCATGGGGACGGACCCATTAACCAAAATGGCGGCAAGCAAACCCGATCCCGACCCCTCGCCTTGTGGGAAGTGTAAAGAGAGGCAGGGCATGCGCGCAGCGCATGTTCACTCGCGCTTAAAGTTACCGTTCGCGCGACTGGTTTAACTTCGTGTTTACCCGCGTCGTTAATCATTGCGACACCGTTTCTGCAACGGTGCGAAGGCGCCTGCCGGAGATAGAAATCAAAGGCCGGAGCCCGGGAGTCGGTTAACGCCGGTTCTTGTTACGGAACTTGAACTCACGTATGGGAAAAAAACTGTATTCCAGTAAGTCTTTAGGCCGATTCGACTGGTCCTGCCTAGTTCGGCCTTGCACAGCGGAATCAGCTTTTGTTAACCATGCGGGACTAGCGTTCCCGAATCGTAGTGTTGCAAGGCGTTTAAAAGGCCGCCGCTCCGGCGTGCCGACCTTAGGGGCCCCGCAGCGGCGAGAGAGGGGACTGGCATGCGCGTTTTGCTGATCGAGGACGATAGCGCGACGGCGCAGTCGATCGAGTTGATGCTCAAATCCGAGAGCTTCAATGTCTACACCACCGACCTCGGTGAGGAAGGCGTTGATCTCGGCAAACTCTACGACTACGACATCATTCTTCTGGACCTGAACCTGCCCGACATGTCGGGATATGAGGTCCTGCGCTCCCTTCGCGTGGCGAAGGTCAAGACGCCCATTCTGATCCTGTCCGGCCTTGCCGGCATCGAGGACAAGGTCCGCGGTCTCGGCTTCGGCGCCGACGACTACATGACCAAGCCGTTCCACAAGGACGAACTGGTGGCGCGCATCCATGCGATCGTTCGCCGGTCGAAGGGCCACGCCCAGTCCGTCATCAACACCGGCGATCTCGTCGTCAATCTCGACCAGAAGACCGTCGAGGTCCACGGCCAGCGCGTGCATCTGACCGGCAAGGAATACCAGATGCTGGAGCTGCTTTCG
>JBIQKQ010000196.1:0-4150 GCA_044506365.1 Hyphomicrobiales bacterium | reverse complement strand
AGATTTCGGCGGTGCAGCACATCACCGAGACCGAGGCCATCAAGGAGATCGAGGGAGCGCTCGCCAAGGGCCCACGCCGCGGTCCCAAGCCCGCCGAAGGCGCGGCCGCCGAGGACGAAGCCGACGAGGACGCCGAGAAGGTCGAGGACGAGGCCGCGTAACCTCTATCGGCCCTACAGCACCGATCGCCTGCAAATTTACGCCCGGCCTCTCGGCCGGGCGTTTTCTTTGGTCTCGATTGTCTCGCCCCTGCGGCGGCCGGTACGGCATGGCCAAAGGCACGGGGGGACTGCGGCTCCCCGATCCGCAACCGCCCGGCGTTCGGCCTCGCACGACGTCGAATGCTTGGGGCGCGAGCCTACTTGCCCGCCCCCTGTGCGCTCGTCAGCTTTGGCAAAGGCTCGCCATTCGCTCCGCTGATGCGGACGCCGCACCGGCGCATCCGGCGCCTGGTGCGGCCGCCTTGACGTTGAGGACCAGGACCTTGTCCTTGGGCGCGTCTCTGTGTGCCCGGCCCGCTTAACGGCCCCACACCTCCTCAGCGATCTCGACGATCATGCGCAGCTTCGCCCATTGCTGCTCCTCGGTCAGCGTATTGCCCTCCTCGGTCGAGGCAAAGCCGCATTGCGGCGACAGACAGAGCTGATCGAGCGAGATGTATTTGGCGGCCTCATCGATCCGGCGCTTGATGAGGTCCTTGCTTTCGAGCTCGCCGGTCTTGGTGGTGACGAGACCGAGCACGATGCGCCGGTCCTTCGGCACCAGCCGCAGCGGCTCGAAGCCGCCGGCGCGCTCGGTGTCGTATTCCATGAAATAACCGTGCACCTTGATGCGGTCGAACAGCACCTCCGCCTCGGCCTCGTAGCCGCCCGAGCCCATGAAGGTCGATTTGTAGTTGCCGCGGCACAGATGCATGGTGATGGTCATGTCGTCGGGGATGTCCGACATGGCCGCATTGATGAGATCGCCATAGATCGGCCCGAGCTTGTCCGGGTCATCGCCGCGCTTCTTCATCTGCTCGCGGTAGTTGGGATCGCACAGCATGGCAATGAAGACCTCATCGAGCTGCAGATAGCGGCAACCCGCATCGGCAAAGCTCTTCACCGCCTTCCTGTAGGCATTGCCCAGATCGGCCCAGAACGCATCCATATCCGGGTAGGCCGTTTTGTCGATCGGGGTCGGAACAGGCCGTCCGTAGATTGCCGACGGCGACGGAATGGTGATTTTCGGGGTCTGCTTGGTATGTGCGGCGACGAATTTGTAATGCTCGACCATGGCATGCGGCCCCGACAGGCCGAGCTTGCCGGTCACCGCGACGCCCTCGTTGCGGGTGTTGACCGCGGCGAACTTGATGCCGGTGTCCATCACGTGCTTTTCGGCGCCGTCGAGCCCCCAGAGGAAATCGAGATGCCACCAGGACCTGCGGAATTCGCCGTCGGTGATCGCCTTCAGCCCGACCTCTTCCTGCTTCTTGATGACCCGCTCGATCTCGCGATCCTCGATCTCCTTCAACTGCTCCGCGGTGATCTCGCCCTTGGCGCGTTTCGCCCGCGCCTCGTGGATCGCTTTCGGACGCAGCAGACTGCCGACATGATCGGCACGGAAGGGGGGTCGCGTGTCTTTGCTCATCAGTCACATCCTTTCTTATTCCCTCCCCTGAAAGGGAGGGTCGCCCGACGCGCAGACAAGTTTACGCCGGCTGCGCAAGCTTGACTGCGATGCGAACCGCAGGAGGCGGGAGGGGCGCCATTGTCGCGGGAAGGCCCCACCCGGCTCGCAACTTCGCTGCCCGCCACCCTCCCCTTTCAGGGAAGGACAAGCAAGATCGCATCGGCCGCTCAGGTCCCGGTCAGTTCCTTGCGCACGATTTTGGTTCCGTCCACCATTGCCTTCATCTTGGCGAAGGCCACCGGCCGCGGCAGATATTTCATCCCGCAATCGGGGGCGATGACCAGCCGCTCGGCCGGTACGACCTTCAGCGCGGCGCGGATGCGATCGGCGACCGTTTCCGGGCGCTCCACCGTGAGATCGCCGAGGTCGATCACGCCGAGAATGATGGTTTTCGACGGCAGCTGTTTCAACACATTGAGATCGAGCTTCGGCTGCGCCGCCTCGATCGAGACCTGATGCACCGGCGCGTTTTCGAGTTCGCCCAGAAACGAATAGCCGGTCGGCTTGTCGTGCACGACCTGCGCGTAGCCAAAGCAGAGATGGATCGCGATCGTGCCCGTGACGCCGTCCAGCGCACGTTGCAGCACCTTCAGACCGTATTGGCGCGCCTTCTCCGGATGCTGCTGCATCCAAGGCTCGTCGATCTGCACGATATCGGCGCCGGCCGCGAACAGGTCCTTGATCTCCTCGTTCACGGCCGCTGCGTAATCCATCGCGACCGCTTCCTCGCTCCCGTAGAAATCGTCCTGCGCCTGCTTGCCCATGGTGAACGGTCCGGGCACCGTCGCCTTGATCTTGCGGTCGGTATTGGCGCGCAGGATTTTCACGTCGCGCACCTCGACCGGATGCATGCGGCGAATCTTGCCGGCGACGCGCGGCACCGGAATGGTCTTGCCGGTGCGGTTGATGGTGGTGCCGGGCTTGTCGAGGTCGATGCCTTCCAGCGCGGTGGCGAAGCGGTTGGAATAGCTCTCTCTCCGCTGTTCCCCGTCGCTGATGATGTCGAGACCGGCGCGTTCCTGGTCGCGGATTGCCAGCAGCGTTGCGTCGTCTTGCGCGGCTTCGAGATGAGCTTCCGGAACGAGCCAGAGATCATGCATACGCACGCGCGGCACCTGCTTCGACAGGCGCTCGCGGTCGATCAGCCATTCAGGTTGCGGATAGGAACCGACGAGGCTTGTGGGAAGAAGCATGTGAGGCACCAGCTCTGGTTGTGGATCGGTCGCTCCCGCGCAAGCGGGGACCCATATTCCAGAGCGGCGGTATGGGTCCCCGCCTTTGCGGGGACAAGGCAAGTCTAACAGCCTTTGGATCACAGATGAAAACGGCGCCGCACGATTGTCTCGCGCGGCGCCGTAATGCGTGGCAGTCGGCGCGTTACTGCTTCTGCGCCTTCTCGAACGGCAGGACGGCTTCGCCAGTCGCGTGCTTTGCGGGCGCCACGATGGTCTGCGTATCCATGCCCCGGAACTGCTCGATGTCGTTGCCTTTGATGCCCTTATACTGGACCTGCATCATGCCGGATTCGACCCACTCGCCGCCCTTGCCGAACTTGACCGGGCCCATGATGGTCGGGATCGTGTGCGTGCGCAGATATTCGGCGATCTTGTCGTCGTCCAGGCTCTTGGCGCCTTCGACGGCCTTGCCGAGCAGTTCGGCATAAGCATAGCCCCAGGTGCCAAGATAATAGCCGAGCGGATCGACGCCGGCTCCCTTTGCGCGCGCCTGATAGTCTTTCAGGAAGGCCTCCGCGTCCGGGTTCAGGAAGTGCTTGGTCGGCGCCCAGGTCTCATAATTGATCCAACCGTTCAGCAGCGGCCCAAGCTGGGTCTTGATCGCGGTGATCTGCAGCCCGACCATCGAACCGCCAATCATCTTCGGCTTCAAGCCGATCTCGTTGACTGCGCGCACCATGCCGACCGAATCCGGCGGATACGAACAGATCACCACCGCTTCCGGATTTGTCGCCTGGATCGCACGCACGATCGGGGTGAAGTCGGTGGTCGCCGGCGGATATTTGCGATCGTAGACGATCTTGATGTTATGCTTCTTGGCGTTGGTGCGCGCGCCTTCGCAGGAGTTGTTGGCAAATTCCGCGTCAGCAGCAACCAGCGCGACGGTCTGGATCTTGTTCTTCGCCGCGACCTCGAAGAAGCCTTCGGTGAAGGACGGCTTCGTATTCTGGCCGGTCGGGATCATCGCGAAGTATTTCGGATAGTTGAACTCGCTGTTCACAGCGAGGCCGAACAACCCGATCATCGTCTTGCCCTTCTGCATGACGACCGGCATGGCCGGAGCGATCATGTTGGTGGCGTAGGGTCCAAGGATCAGGTCGACTTTGTCGACGTCGATCAGCTTGGTGTAGATGCCCGGCACCGTCGACGCGTTGGTCTGATCGTCATAGGCGATCACCTTTACCTGCCGCCCGAGCAGCCCGCCCTTCTTGTTGATCTGGTCTTCCCAGATTTTCACGCCGAGC
>JBIQKQ010000195.1:0-4167 GCA_044506365.1 Hyphomicrobiales bacterium | reverse complement strand
AGGTCAATTTTCGTACGGATCAACCAGGTCGGCGGCTCAGAACGCTTTTCTGAATCCGGATTCGCAATTCCGGCGCCCGAATCTGGATTCAGCTGATCACCATCGGTTAACCATAACACCAAGTCGGCCGCAGCGGCCCGCGCCCTCGCCCGCGCCACGCCCTCGCGCTCGACCGGATCATCGCTCTCACGAATGCCCGCCGTGTCGAGAAGAGTGACGGGATAGCCGTCAAGATCGAGATGCACTTCGATCACGTCCCGGGTGGTACCGGCGTGCGGCGAGACGATGGCCACCTCCCGCCGCGCGATCCTGTTCAGGAGCGTAGACTTGCCGGCATTGGGGGGGCCTGAGATAGCGACCACCAGGCCGTTCCGCAGGCGTTCGCCACGGCGCCCCTCCGCCAGCAATGCTGCGATCTCCTCCTGCAGCAAACGCGCAGCATGAAGCGACCGCACTGCAACATCGGCCGCTACATCCGCCTCGTCGGAAAAATCGATGCCCGCTTCAGCCAGCGCCATGGCCTCGATCAGCCGCAACCGCCAGTTTTCGGCACGATCGCCCAACAGGCCCTGAAGCTGACGCACCGCCTGCCGGCGCTGCGCCTCGGTATCGGCGAAGATCAAATCGGCGAGGCCCTCGACCGCGGTCAGGTCCAGCTTGCCATTCTCGAACCCGCGCCGGGTGAACTCGCCGCCCTCGGCCGGCCGCAAGCCCGGCAGGCGCGACAGCGCTGCAAAAGTCGCGGCAATCACCGCCCTGCCCCCGTGCAGCTGGAGTTCGACAACATCCTCGCCGGTCTCGCTGTTCGGCCCTTCGAAAAACAGCACAAGCGCCTGATCGATGGTCTCGCGCGTCTGCGGATCGCGCACGGTCGCCAGCATGGCGCGCCGCGATTCGGGCACGCGCCCGACCAGGGCCTGGAGAGCCGCCCGGGCTTGCGGCCCGGAGATGCGGATCACGGCGATCGCGGCCGGCACCGAGCCGGAGGACAGCGCATAGATGGTGTCGGAGGATACGGTCATGTCTTGCTAAGAACCCCTTCCGGGAACCTTCGTAAAGGGGGCGAGCAGGACTGTTGTGTTGCAACTCTGCCAGGCGCGTATTACATCAAGTCGATGAAATCGCGCAGTTTCCGGCTGCCGGACGAAATTGTTGAGGACATCGAGGCCGAAGCCCGACGACGAAGGGTCTCTGCGACTGCGGTCGTGCGTGAAAGATTATCGGGCATCGCGTCACGACCGACACATGCAGCGCCTTGGAAAGATAGCCTCGCCAAGCTCGCAGGTGCGGTCGATGAACTGCCCTATGGTGGCGATAGCAGAAATATCAAAGCTGCGTTGAAGGCCAGTGGATATGGCCGCAAGCGTCATCGTTGATACGAGCTTCCTGATCGCGCTGTATAACCGCGGTGATCCCAATCATAACTGGGCCTCCGGAGTATTGAAGCGATGGCCCCCGCCGTGGCGAACTTGCGACGCGGTGTTGTCCGAGACATTTCACATGATCGGTTCATCCGGTATGCCGTTGCTGGCTGCGTTCGTGCGTGACGGGGGCCTCATAAGCACCGGCACCAGCGACTTCGGGATCGACGAGATTCTCGCACTCATGGACAAATACGCCGCCATCCCGATGAGCTTCGCCGACGCATGTCTCGTGCGAATGACAGAGGTCTTACCCGACCCAACATTGCTAACGACGAACACCGATTTCCGGGTCTATCGGCGACACGGACGCAAAGCGCTTCCGTATCTTATGCCGTTCTAAACTCCTTGCATTGCGGCGTGTTCGTCGCGCGAGCCTGCTGTCACACTAAAACACATTCCGCGCGATCTGCAGCGCGCCAAGCGCGAGCAGGCCAAGATACAGACAAACCCGAAACACATCGGCGCTGATGCGCGCGCGCACGCGTTGTCCCGCATACATGCCCGCGACCGCCGGCACGATCGCAAACAATGACAGCGTGCCGAGCGACAGGTCGAAGACGCCGCCGTCCCAAAGCACAAGTGCGAGCGCGACCGTCGATACGCTGAAGTGAAGGCCCAGCGCCTGCACCAGTTCGTCCTTCTCGAGACCGATGGCCTGCAGGTAGGGAAGCGCGGGGATCACAAACACGCCCGTCGCCGCCATTACGATGCCTGTCAGCACACCCACGATCGGCGAAAGCCAGATTTCGCTGGCTCGCGGCACCGAGAACTTCACTTTCGAGAGGCCGATCAGCGCATAGGCGACCAGCACGATGCCAAGTCCGATCGCCGCGGGCCTTGCATTTGCGCCAGTGAGAATGCCGTTGCCGAGCCAGCCGCCCACGAACATGCCGAGCAGCATGCCGCCAAGTCGCCTGATCAGCCCGAGCAGATAGGGGCCCGCCAGCATTTGCCAGACATTGGTCGCAAGCGACGGCCCCACCAGAATCGCCGCGGCCTGCGCAGGCGTGATCACCGCAGCGAGCAAACCCATCGCCACGGTCGGCAATCCCATGCCGATCACGCCCTTCACGAATCCCGCGAGCGGATAGGAGAGAACCACAAGTGCGATGAGCAATCCGTCCATGCAGCGCACTTGAAGCAAGTCGTGACCGGCCGCAATGCCTAAGCCGCGAAGGCAGCCTTCGCAAATCCGGAATGCCTGGCCGATGATACGCCTGCATTGGATGCATTGACGGGTCTGTGCGGCCGCCTATGCATTTGCCAATGCAAATCCAGACCTTACTCTACAAGGGCAAGGACTTCACTCGACAGGGGAAGGACTTCGGCCTGACCGATCTTCGCCGCGATTGATTCCTGTCGCGCAACTTGTGCCGTCGGCGCTGCGTTAGCATCCCGACCCTCAACCACGGACGCACCATGGCGACGGATTCCACCACCCACGAGAACCGGCTCGCGCGCGAGACCTCGCCTTATCTGCTGCAGCACAAGCACAATCCTGTCGATTGGTGGCCCTGGGGCCCCGAAGCCCTTGCCGAAGCAAAAGCGAGCAACAAGCCGATCCTCTTGTCTGTCGGCTACGCCGCCTGCCACTGGTGCCATGTCATGGCGCACGAAAGCTTCGAGGACGAGGCGACGGCGCGGGTGATGAACGAGCTGTTCGTCAACATCAAGGTGGACCGCGAGGAACGGCCAGACATCGACCAGATCTACATGCAAGCGCTGCATCATTTGGGCGAGCAGGGCGGCTGGCCGCTGACAATGTTCCTGACGCCGGCCGGCGAGCCGTTCTGGGGCGGCACCTATTTTCCGAAAACGTCCCGCTACGGGCGGCCGGCCTTTGTCGACGTGATGCGCGAGGTGGCGCGGCTGTTCCGCGAGGAGCCGGGCAAGATCGAGCAGAACCGCGCCGCGCTGATGGCGCGGCTGTCCGAGGTCGCGCACCACCCACAGCGCGTCACCATCGGCCGGCAAGAGCTCGACCAGGCGGCGATGCAGCTCGGCGGCGCCATGGACCCGGTGAATGGGGGGCTGCGCGGCGCGCCGAAATTTCCGCAATGCACAATGTTCGAGAATCTGTGGCGGGCGGGGCTGCGGACCGGCGAGGATCGATATTTCCACATCGTGGACCTGACGCTCACGAAGATCAGCGAGGGCGGCATCTACGACCATCTCGGCGGCGGCTATTCCCGTTATTCGGTCGACGACAAGTGGCTGGTGCCGCATTTCGAGAAGATGCTGTACGACAATGCGCAGCTTCTCGATTTGCTGGCGCTGGCCTCGCAGCGCAGCGGAAAGATGCTGTACCGGGAGCGCGCGGAGGAAACCGTAGGCTGGCTAGCGCGTGAGATGACCGGCCCCGAAGGCGGCTTCTACTCCTCACTCGACGCGGATTCGGAAGGCGAGGAGGGCAAGTTCTACGTCTGGTCGCTGACCGAGATCGAAACGGCCCTCGGCGAAAATGCTGCGCTGTTTGCGCAGCATTACGACGTGACCTCCGAAGGAAATTTTGAGGGACACAATATACTCAACAGACTCAATGACTTACCGCGCAGCAAAGAAATCGATGCTGGGCTCCCCATGCTGCGAGCCATGCTGCACAAAATCCGCGAAAAGCGGGTGCGGCCGGGCCTCGACGACAAGATCCTGGCGGACTGGAACGGGCTGATGATCGCTGCCCTGGTCCATGCCGGCGAAGCGTTCCGGCAGCCGGACTGGATCAAAATGGCGGTTCGGGCGTTTG
>JBIQKQ010000194.1:0-4183 GCA_044506365.1 Hyphomicrobiales bacterium | reverse complement strand
GGCCTGCTTGCCAGGTCCGGCAAGGCCGCCGGTCATGGCGATGCCGAGGCCGATCTTGATCGGCTCGCCGGATTGGGCATGAGCCTGCGGGCTTGCGAGCAGCGCAAGAGAAGCTGCACCCGCCGCAAGCACACCAGTCAGGTGTCGAAGCATATTGTTCCTCCCTCAAGGACTTATTTGTGCGGGGATTTTTCCCGATCCCCATGGCGGCTTCAAGCCTTAAAACTCGACACGTCACCGCACAACCCGGAAGATTCTATCCTTTTCGCAATGTGAGCGATGGTGCGTTGCGACGGCGTTTTCGGGATGCGATCCTATTTGCCCCATACCTCGCGCGACAATTCGACAATCTCCCGCATCTTGGCCCATTGCTGGTCCTCGGTCAGGATGTTGCCTTCCTCGGTAGAGGCAAAGCCGCATTGCGGCGACAGGCAGAACTGCTCCAGAGGCGCATATTTCGCCGCTTCGTTAATGCGGCGCTTCACATCGTCCTTGTTCTCGAGCGTGCCGCTCTTGGAAGTGATCAGCCCAAGAACCACCTGCTTCTCGCCCTTGGGCAGGAAACGCAAGGGCTCGAAGCCGCCGGCGCGATCGGTGTCGTATTCGAGGAAATAACCGTCGAAATCGACCTGGCCCAGCAGCACCTCGGCCACCGGCTCATAGCCGCCCGACGAAATGAAGGTGGAGCGGAAATTGCCACGGCAGGCATGCATGGTGACGGTCATATCCGCCGGCTTGTCCTTCAGCGCGAGATTGATCATGTCGCGGTATTTCTGCTGCAGGTCGTCGGTCTTGTCGCCGCGCTCGCGCGACTGCGCGAGTTCCTTCTCCGAGCAGAGATAGGCCCAGACGGTGTCGTCGAATTGCAGATAGCGGCAGCCGGCGTCATAGAACGCCCGGACCGCCTTCGCATAAGCCTTGCCGAGGTCCTCGTAGAACACATCGAGGTCCGGATAGACCTCCTTGCTGATCTTGACCCGCCCGGCGCGAAAATGCGCCACCGTCGGGGACGGAATCGTCATCTTCGGCATGACCTTGGTATTGGCCTTCAGGAAACGGAAATGGTCGAGAAAAGGATGATCGTCCGGAAAATCGATCTTGCTGACGGTCCGGATATCCCAGGCCTTGGTCTGCGCGCCCTGGAACTGGATGCCTTGCGTGTGATCGTACAGGTCGATGCCCGTGAGGCCGCCGAGAAAGTCGAAATGCCAGAAGGTGCGCCGGAATTCGCCATCGGTCGCAAGCTGCATTCCGATTTCTTCCTGCTTCCGGATGAGCTTGACGATTTCTTCGTCCTCCACCGCCTTGAGTTGGCCGGGCGTGATCTCGCCTTTTTCGCGCCTCGCCCGCGCTTCCTTCAGCCGCTCGGGGCGCAGGAAGCTGCCGACCTGGTCGGCGCGGAAAGGCGGCCTTGTACGTTGCATGACGCTTTCACTCCCGTTCTTGTTACATCAGGTTTGATGACGTTATCTTCGTTCATTCCCGCGAAAGCAGGAATCCGCAAAGCAGCGGGTGCGCTGGGTCCCCGCCTCGCGGACGAACGGAAAGAAGTGCGGCTGGCCTCTCCTCAATAGCGCGCCGGCATTGGCTTTTTGATCAGCACCGCGCCGGGCACGAGATCGCGCGTGCCCTGATTGCGGAAAGCGAGTTGCAAATTGCGATGCGCGAGCCGGGCATGTTCACGCATCAGCGCCTCGGCGCGCGCGCCCTCGCGATCCTCGATCGCGCGCACCACGCAATGATGGTGATCCTGCGCGATGGTGAGAATCTTGCGCGCCTCCGGCAACATCGCCTGCACCATAACGAAGCCGCTCGGCGATGCGAACGGAAGGTTGAGCGCGCGATCGATCTGCCGGGTCAGCACCGGCGAGTCGGCCGCCTCGATCAGAAGCGCATGGAATTGCCCATTCAGGCCCACATATTCCGAGAAATCGTCGACGCTCAGCGTGGGCCGCCCCACCAGCTCGTCGAGATGCGCGAGCCGGTCCTTCAGTTGCAGCATCACGGCGCTGCGCACGCCGCGCTCGGCGGCGAGCCGCGCCGCAAAGCCTTCCAGCGTGCCGCGCATCTCGATGGCGTCGTGAATATCGCGCTCGGAAAACGCCTTGACCGCGAATCCTCCGGAGGGAATCGCTTCCAGGAACCCTTCCTCCTCCAGCCGCACCAGAGCCATTCGGATCGGCGTGCGCGAGATACCGAGACGCTCGACCACCGACAGTTCGGATATGCGGTCGCCAGGCTTCAGCTCGCCGGACAGGATCAGGTCCCGAAGCGACAGCTGCGCCTTGACCGTCTGCGAAGACGCCCGCTCGTTTTCGGTCGGCTGGACAGGCACCGGCCACTCCCTCTCCCCGGCCTTGAGATTGCCGGGAATTCATGCTGTATACAATACAGGCAGGACAGCTGGTTAGTCCATCCGGAGCGCGACCAAACCTGCGGTAAATTGCCTTCCCAATTCAGGACAGACCCAGAAGGACAACGCTCAATCGGCAATTTCTAGGCCGATGTATACAACTTAAGAAACGGCTGACGGGGCAGGTCCTCGATCCGCGTGCCAGCCGGCATCATTGTCACAACACGACATCGAACCATCATCGGAGGAACCAACGATGGCTTACAAGAACCTGGAAGAGAAGCTGAAGGCAGTCGGCAACACCGTCGACATGATGCGCAACTCGCAGATCGGCGCCTATGTGTATCCGGTCGTTGCGCCGGAATTCACCAACTGGCGTGATGAACAGCGGGCCTGGCGCGAGACCTGCGTCCTGTTCGATCAGTCGCACCACATGGTCAACCTGTTCGTGCGGGGCAAGGACGCGGTCAAGCTGCTGTCCTACCTCTCGACCAACTCCTTCAAGAATTTCACCGTCGACAAGGCCAAGCAATTCGCCCCGGTGACCCCGTATGGCCATGTCATCGGCGACGGCATCCTGTTCTATCTCGCCGAGAACGAGCTGGTGTATGTCGGCCGCAACCCGGCTGCGAACTGGATCGAATTCCACGCCAAGACCGGCGGCTATGACGTCGAGACCGTCTATGACGACCGTTCGCCGTCGCGCCCGATGGGCAAGCCGGTGGTCCGCACCTACTATCGTTACCAGATCCAAGGCCCGAACGCCGAAGGCGTGATCAAGAAGCTGACCGGCGGCACCTTCCCGGACATCAAGTTCTTCAACATGGGCTATGTGACGATGGCCGGCCGCAAGATCCGCGCGCTGCGCCACGGCATGGCCGGCGCACCGGGCCTGGAAATTTGGGGCCCGTATGAGGAAGGCGATGAAGTGCGCAATGCCATTCTCGAGGCCGGCAAGGATTTCGGCATCGTGCCGGTCGGCTCGCGCGCCTATGCGACCAACACGCTGGAGTCGGGCTGGATTCCCTCGCCGGTGCCGGCGATCTATTCCGGCGACAAGCTGAAGGCCTATCGCGAGTGGCTGCCGGCGACGAGCTACGAGGCGGTCGCCGCCCTCGGCGGTTCGTACGTGTCGAAGAATATCGAGGACTATTACACCTCGCCCTACGAACTCGGCTATGCCTCCTTCACCAAGTTCGACCACGACTTCATCGGCGCGGACGCGCTGAAGGCGATGGAAGGCAAGAACAATCGCAAGAAGGTGACCTTCGCCTGGGATAATGACGACGTGAACCGCGTCAACGCGTCGATGTTTGCGCCTCCCGGTGAGAACTACAAGTTCATCGACCTGCCGCTGTCGAACTATGCCTCGTCGTCCTACGACACGGTCTTGGCGAAGGGCGGCAAGATGGTCGGCGCCTCGATGTTCTCGGGCTATTCGTTCAACGAGCGCAAGATGCTGTCGCTCGGCTGGGTCGAGGGCGAATATGCAAAGCCCGGCACCGAGCTGACGCTGGTCTGGGGCGAAGAGAATGGCGGCACCAAGAAGACCACCGTCGAGCGCCACAAGCAGACCGAGATCAAGGTCGTGGTCGGCCCGACGCCGTATGCTAAAGACGTGCGCGAGGGCTATGAGGGCAAGTGGCGCCACCAGGCGGCGTGATTGCCGCGTAGCGTTACTCCAGGCTCGTCACTCCTAAGACGCGCTTCTTAAACTTGAGAGCCCCGGTGCAATGCACCGGGGCCTTTTTTGTCCATGCGCAAAACAGCGCACTCCCGAAAGCGTTGAACCTACGATACAAACGTTGCGCGCCAATGATCCAGCGCCTC
>JBIQKQ010000026.1:0-29453 GCA_044506365.1 Hyphomicrobiales bacterium | reverse complement strand
GAGCCGTCGTCGACGACGACGCATTCCACATCTGCGCCGGTCTGGGCCAGCACCGATTCGATGGCCTGGCCCACATAATCCGCGTAGTTGTAATTGTTGATGACCACCGATACGCGCGGGCTACGCATGGTTGCCCCGATAGCTGTCGGCGACGCCGCCGGATCGCGTTCGCAGCATCTGCTTGCGCCGGGCGATGCCGCCCGAGGCAAACCGCGGCAAGAGGATGATCGCAAGCTGTCTCGCAAGGCCGGCAGCCTGGCCTATGCCAAATCCGGACAAGCCGATCTCGCGGCGGCATTGCAGGAGCGCAGGTAGCACCGCGATCAGCGACGCGCCGCTCTTGCGATATGATGTGATGACGCCGATCACATCGCGCGCGACATAGCCCCTCGTCTGCCGCTTGATGTCGCGTCGCATCTTCGGGTCGGCGAGGTCGCGGTCGGCGGCTTCCTCAAGCACGGCGATGAACCTTCGGCCGCTGTCGATGCGATCGCCGATGCTGTATTGCGATGTCGCGCTGTCGTCATGCCATGCGAAGGTCGCGCAGCTTTCGTTGACCAGACCGGCCCGTCCCGTCATCAGGATCCGGCCCCAGGCCGCGGTGTCGCCGGCATAGGGCCAGTCGCTGGCGAAGCCTCCCTGTTGCCGGAGCAGATCCGTGCGCATCAGCAGGCTGCATAGCTGCACGGACAAGTCGCCCTTCAGATATTCCAGGAAGATGCCCGCGCCTTGGTGAATGCCGGTGCGGAGCGTCCGGCTCCGGGCGGGCGGCAGCGTCCGGTTCTCCTGCGTCAGATGAAGGTCGTTCAGCGCCACCACCATGGTGAGGTCGTCCTCGCGCGCGAGCAGGTCGGCGCAGCGTTCGAGCATCCAGGGGGCGATCCGGTCGTCGTCCGGAACGAAAACGATATAGTCGCCTCTCGCCGCCGCGATGCATGCGTTCCAGTTCGGCATCAGGCCGATATTCGCGGCCTGCCTCACGACGCGAAGCCGCGGATCGCGAAATTCCTGCAGGACCTCCGGCGTGCCATCGGTCGAGGCATTGTCCGACACCAGCACTTCGAAGTTCGGGTATGATTGAGCGAGCGCGGACTGGACGCAACCGCGCAGCCACGGGGCGCGGTTGTAGGTCGGAATCGCGATGGTGATCAGCGGGCCGGCGGTTCGGCTCTGCGAGGCGGTCATGGACGGGCTCCCGCTGTCGGCATCGGCGCCGGGCCGTGAGACACCGACATAGGCCAGATTTGCTGACTCGATCTACGATATCCGCCCGCGTTCTGCGGCTGGGCGACCATGTCCTTGCGCAGGAATGAGAAGACAATCGCAAGGCCGGTCGCGAATGCGGTATTCTTGGCCCACAGATCGTTGGTCGCGTTCGAGAGGATGAACTGAAACAGCGCCGTGTAGTAGATTCCGGACGTGCAGTAGCGCGGGTTCGAGCGGAACAGAAACAAGAGATACGTCACGAGCAGCGGAATCGTGATCACCAGCCCGCAGACCATCGCGAAATTGATCCACGCATTCTCGATGGCGACCAGCCCGTACTGGCGCTGTAGATTCATCACCTCGCTCTGATCGAGTCCGAACCAGAGGTCCTGCAGGCGGGTGTTGAACAGGATCTGGAATGCATATTCACGGCTCAGCGTGCTGCCATCGTCCCTTGCGAACCGCGCCAGCATCACGTCGAAGACATCGAAATGGTCCATCACCGGCAGCGCCAGCAACAGACCCGCCATCAGAGTCACGAACCACACAAGGCCAGCCTTGCTGAAGGTCCCGCGGGCGAGCGAGCGCAGGACGGACTGGCCGATAAAGGCGGCCATCACCAGCCCGCCGACCAGCAGCGCAGACCGGCCGCCCGTCGGCAGGATCGCAACGAAGGACAGGCCTGCGAGAGCCAGCCGCGTCGCGCATCCGATGGTCAGCCGCATCGGCGTCGAGACCAGAATGAGAATGGAATACAGGCTGAAGAAACCGGCAGCGCTCAGCGGATGGCCGAAGATCCCGGCGGCGCGGAACTCGGTGACGATGAATTGTTCGGTGGCCTGGTCGTAGAAGATCGGATTTTCGAAGATGATCGAGCGCTTGAATGCGAATTCCCAGAACACCGTGGCCGCGCCGACAATGAACATCAGGTCGACGAAGATGCGAAATTGGGCCATCGACCGGCGCGGAGCCGCGACGATGGCAAGCCTGACCATCAGCGCCAGCGCGAAGGTCTCGAGCAGGTTCGCGATCGACGCGCCTCTCACCACGATCGCGAACAGCGAGGCCGCGAGCGCTGCAAACCCGAATGCAACGAAAGCGTGGTCGGTCTTCAGCTGCACGATGCAGCGGCGCTGGAAGACGCGGTCCAGCACAAGCAGCATCGAGAACACCGCAACAAGCAGGAACGTCGCGGGATGAATTTTCTGAAATTCGCTGCCGCCGCCGAAATAGTGCCATCCGATTTTTGGCAGCGCATTGCCCGGCAGCACGAAATACAGCGCGACACAGGCCATGAACGCCGACGACAGCATGGTCAGCCGGAAGCTGTCCGCTGCCGGCGGCAAATGCGCCCCCATTCCGTCCCGAGAGCGGGCCTCGTTGCTCATCGGCATCCTGTCAGATTTTCCGGCCGCAACTGTTCGACGATTGCCGGTGCACTATCACATCGGATTGGCAGCGAATGCGGCGACAAATCTCTTTAATTCGAACTTTGCGCGTTAACCTAAATGCAGTGATGCCGGCGATGCATAAACATGCGGTGATTTTCGCGCGGCATTCGCAAGGCGCGCGGCATGCGGTAGCCAACCTCGCGTGAGATCGCGGCGATTCAATTGCGGGGCATTTCGCACGCGGCAACGCCGCGGGCGCGACCACATTAGGCATGTTGGCCGGCCGGCATTGACGGGAGGATGCGGGTGCGCTCCCTTCCGACGATCCGGGAAGTGCTCTTCCGACCGGAGCCGCGCCGGTGCTGCGGCAACGAAATCGTCGCGCAGGGCTGCACTTTCACGACATTTCAACGCAGTGCATTTGGCACGGGAGTATAAGCATGCGCGTCCTTCTCACCGGTCATCTCGGCTATATCGGCACCGTACTCACGCCGATGTTACTGAAGGCGGGCCATGAGGTCGTCGGGCTGGACAGCGATCTGTATTCGCGCTGCACGTTCGAACATGGCGGCGAAATCGTGCGGGTTCCCACGATCCGCAAGGACACGCGTGACGTCGCTGCGGAGGACCTCGCAGGCATCGATGCGGTGCTGCATCTGGCTGCGCTCTCCAACGATCCGCTCGGCGATCTGCGGCCCGGCCTGACCGACGAGATCAATCGCCAGGCAAGCGTGCGGCTCGCAGGGCTCGCCAAGAGCGCCGGTGTCCGCCGTTTTGTGTTCGCCTCCTCCTGCAGCAATTACGGCCAGGCCGGCGAACAGATGATCGACGAGACCGCACCGCTCAATCCGGTCACCGCCTACGGCGAGTCGAAGGTCATGTCCGAGCGCGACATCGCGCGCCTCGCAGGCGACGGATTCTGTCCGATCTATTTGCGCCCCGCGACCGCCTATGGCGTCTCGCCCCGGCTGCGGTTCGACATTGTGCTGAACAACCTGGTCGCCTGGGCCCATACGACCGGAAAGATCTTTCTCAAGTCCGACGGTACGCCCTGGCGTCCGATCGTCCACATTGAGGACATCTCTCGCGCCTTCATCGCCGCGCTCGAGGCGCCGGAAGACGCCGTGTTCAACGAAGCCTTCAATGTGGGACAGACGGAACACAATTACCGAATCCGCGATCTTGCCGAAATCGTTGCGAAGACTGTTCCCGGATGCGAGCTGGGCTTTGCCGACGATGCCGGCCCGGACAAGCGCTCATACCGGGTGAGCTTCGACAAGATCCGCCGCAAGCTTCCGGGCTTCAGGCCGCAATGGGACGCGCAGAAGGGCGCGGAGCAGCTCTACAAGGCCTATCGCGCGTCGGGCGTGACGCTGGAGGAGTTCGAAGGCCCGCGCTATCAGCGCATCAGCCATATCAAGATGCTGATGGCTGAGGGCGTGCTCGATGCGCAGCTTCGCCGGTCGCCGTCGATCGCGCCGGATTCGGCCGAAGCGACCGCGGCAGCGCCCGTGGCGGTCGGCGCATAGGAGCCATGCGAGCGACCGGCGACAGTCCACCGCCTCCGTAGCCCGGGTGAGCGAAGCGACGCTTCGAGAGCGATCAGATACGAGGGCGCGATTTCGGAGGGCCGGAGGGGTCAGGCCGGCTCCGGCGCGCGGCCCATCCTGCGCTTCAATTCGGCTTCGATCGCGCTGTAGCGCGGCAGAGTGCGGTCCCGTTCCGAGATCACGCTCACCGGCAAGGGCCAGTTCAGGTTCAGGCTGGCGTCATCGTGATGCAGCCCGCCCTCGGTTTCCGGCCTGTAGAAGTCGCCCATCAGGTAGCACGCATCCGTCTTGTCACAGAGCGTCTGGTAGCCGTGCGCAAAGCGCTCCGGGACATACAGCGCCGTCTGGTTGTCCTCGTTCAGCTCGATGCCGAAATGCTGCAGGTAGGTTGGGCTTTCCGGCCTCAAATCGATAATGATGTCGTAGAGCGCGCCGCGGGTGCAGCGGACCACCTTGCTTTCGGCAGCCGGCGGATACTGGAAATGCATGCCGCGCAGCGTGCCCTTCCTGACATTGGAGGCGATGCTGCCCTGCGCGACCAGCGGTTTGAGCCCGTGCGCCGCGAATTCCTCCTGGCAGAAGATGCGCGCGAAATATCCCCGCGCATCCTCGCGCCGTTCCGGCTCGATCACGAACGCGCCTTGCAGACCGGTTTCCTTGAAGAGCACGAACACCTCCTCAGAGCGCGACGATCTCTACCACGCGGCACGGAATCGCAAGCGGGACAGGCTTCGTTAACCTTAAGCACAACGCAACAATTCGCGGCAATATCGCAAGCGTTTTGTAGCCTTGTGCCGGCGTCATTCCTTCCGATCTACAATGCGCGACCTCATGCGCAATTCCGGGAAGACGCTATTCGCCGCCGTTTACACTAACGCCGACATCCCGCAAGCGTGATGCGTGCAAAGCTTGATTCCACAGGCACTTGCGCAGAGATTGACGGAACAGAAAGGCAGGCCGGTGCTGAGGATTTATCCTCCCCATCGGGACAGGCGCAGGCGGACAATCGATGAAGGTCGTACTTTTCTGCGGTGGGCTTGGCACCCGCATCCGCGAATATTCCGAAAACATCCCGAAGCCGATGATCCCGGTCGGATCGCATCCGATCATGTGGCATGTGATGCAGTATTACAGCCGCTACGGACACCGGGATTTCGTGCTCTGTCTTGGCTACAAGGCCAATGTCATCAAGGACTACTTCCTGCATCTCGATTCGGCGGCCACGCACAATTGCGTGGTGTCGCAGTTCGGCAAGAAGGTCGAGATCATCGGCGAGCAGCCGCCGGACTGGCGCCTGACCATGATCGATACCGGCGTCTGGCGCAATATCGGGCAGCGGCTGGTCGCGGTCCGTGAGCATGTCAAGGACGAGGAAATCTTCCTCGCCAATTACAGCGATGGCCTGACCGACGCGCCGCTGCCGGACATGATCGACTTCTTCAAGGCCAGCGGCAAGCTGGCCTGTTTCATCGCGGTGCGTCCGCCGTTCAATTTCCATCTCGCCGAATTCGACGAGAGCGGCCTGGTCAAGGGGATGCGCTCGAATGTCGAGTCGGAAGTCTGGATCAATGGCGGCTATTTCATCTTCCGCAACGAGATTTTCGACTATATCAAGGATGGCGAGGAGCTGGTGCTTCAGCCCTTCAATCGGCTGATTGCCGACAACAATCTGGTCGCCTTCAAGTATGAGGGCTTCTGGCGGGCGATGGATACGCTGCGGGACCGGCAGATCCTCGAAGAGATGGTCGAGAACGGCCAGATGCCGTGGGCGCCTGAGACCGACGCGCCGCGCGAACGCAGCATCGTGCGCCGGATGTGAAAGTCCCGCCATGCTGTCGCTCAACCTGCCTGCCGCCGACAACCGGCTCTCGGTGCTATGCCTCGGCGCGCATTCCGATGATATCGAGATCGGACTGGGCGGCACGTTGCTCGGCCTGATGGCGCGCGGCATCCAGCTCGACATTCACTGGTGCGTATTGAGCGCCACCGGACCGCGTGAGGCGGAAGCGCGCGCCTCGGCCGAGGATCTTCTCAGCGGCGTCGCCACGCGGACCGTCGAAACGATGCAGTTTCGCGACGGCTTCTTCCCTCAGCAGGGCGAGGCCATCAAGTCGTGGTTCGAGGACCTCAAGCCGCGGGTCTCGCCCGATCTGATTTTCACGCACCGCCGCGACGACGCGCATCAGGATCATCGCGAGCTGTGCCGGCTGACCTGGAACACGTTCCGCAATCACTTCATCCTCGAATACGAAATCCCCAAATGGGATGGCGATCTCGGGCAGCCGAACCTCTATGTGCCGCTGCCGGCCGCGATCATGCAGCGCAAGCTCGACCACCTGGACCGGCATTTCGCCACCCAGCGGTCCAAGCAGTGGTTCGACGCCGACACCTTCCGGGGCCTCGCACGGCTGCGCGGCATGGAATGCTGCGCGCCGGAGCGCTTTGCCGAAGGCTTCTTCGCCCGCAAGCTGATGATGCTCTGAGGATCGTGCCTGCCCTCACGCGCGGGGCCGGGCCGGCCACCATGTCCGCAGGGCGTAGCGCGCATACAGCGTCGCAAACAGCGCAGCGCAGGCCGCATAGCGCGGCAACAGCCGCCGCGGATTGGACGCCGCACGCCAGGCCCATTCCAGATTCAGCCTGCGAAGCCGCGCCGGACAGCGGGTTTGCGCGCCGGCGATAAAGTCGAGCGAGGCGCCAATCCCCAGAAACGCGATGCCGGTCGTCGCATCCACGGCCCGCGCCGCAAACAGTTCCTGGCGTGGCGCGCCCAATGCGACGAGGCAGATCCGCGCCCCCGACCGGTCGATAATGTCGATCGCTTCGTCCGCCGCCGCGGACGTGACCTCGAATTCACGGGGCGGGGCATAAACGCCCGCAATCTGCAGCTCCGGAATAAACTCCGACAACCGGCGGCCGGCAACGCACAGCGTCTCGAAGGTCGAGCCGAACAGATAGACCGGATGGCCAAGCGCCGCCGCTTCACGGCACAGCGGCAGGATCAGGTCCGAGCCGGTGGCGCGCTCGAGCGCGACGCCCTCCATGCGCGCGAAGGCAACGATCGGGAACCCGTCCGGCATCACGATTTCGGCCTTTGCATAGGCGGCGCGAAAGCGTGAATCGGTGCGCAGCTTCACCAGATGATCGAGATTGAGCGTGCACACCAGAAACGAGCGCATCCCGTCAAGTCGATGCACGATCGCGCGCACCGCATCGGCGAGATCGCGCGTCGTGATCACCTGTCCGTCGATTTCGACCAGTCCACCGCGAGCCTGCATGAACGCTGTTCCATTCCAGAGGTTGCGAAGTCGCATCAGCGCCAGGCGGCGCCGTCGCGAGGTTCGTTCCAGGACTGGAATTTATGAGCGTTTTGATTCGAACGGGACCGATTTGGCTTGTTAAGCCTAAGATCGGATTCTGCGCTCAGAAGCGCTGGACGTTGAAGCGCGGATCGACGATCCGGAACTGGCTCGGATTGGTGTTGTAGTTGTACGAGTCGACGCGCGAGCGCACGCGCGAATCGGTTCGATGGGTCAATCCATACTGGGAAATCGAGTCATTGGCCCCGAGCGTGCTCGGATTGGAATTGTACTTGAGCGAGTCGACCCGCGAGTTGATCCGGGCCGGCGACGGCGCTGTCTGCGCGTGCGCATAAACCGATGCTGCAATCAGAAAAGCTCCGGCAAGTCCAAGGGCTTTCATGCGATTCGCCTCGCGGGATCGAGAGGCACGCAGCCTGCGTCGTTATGGTTAACGAAATCTAAAGGCGGCATTGCCGGGTCAGGCCGCCGGAAATTCCGTGGCGGCCTCTCTCACAATTTTGTTGTGCCGAACCGCCAGCATGGTCTCGAACAGGCCGCGCACGTTCGCATGATCGGCGCGCGCCAGCGCATTCCAGCGCGCGACATTGGCGACACCCGCCTCGACATAGCGGGCGCGCCAGCCGGACGACCCATACAGCGAGGATATTGTGCCAGCCGCTGCGGCTGGATCCTCGCTATCGACAAGCAGCGCGGACTGTCCGAGCACTTCGCGAAAAACCGGCATGTCCGGGGCGATCACCGGCAGGCCGGCATGCTGGACTTCCAGCAAGGGAAGCCCGAGCCCTTCGTCGCGCGAGGTGCAGATGAACAGATCGCTCGCCTCGATCGCGGTGCGAACCTCATCGTCGGGCAGCGGCCCGAGCAGTTTCACATGCGGTTGCTGCGCCAGCCATTCGGCGTCCGGCCCCCATCCCGCGCGCCCAACGATCTGCAGATCGACCGGAATGCCAAGCCGCGCGGCCAGCGCCTCGCAGATCCGCGCGGCAGCCCGGAAGTTCTTGCGCGGCTCGATGGTTCCGATCGCCGTCACGGTCAGCGCGGGCGGCGCGACAGGACGCGCGGCGCGATCGCCGGTGCTCAGACCGAAGACGTTCCGCACCGTCGGGCGGCACAGCACGATGCTTGCGTCGCGGCGGCAGAACGGCCGCAGCGTCGTGGCGGTGTATTCCGAATTGACCAGAAAATGCCGCAGCGAGCGCAGGGACAGCGCGAACAGCGGCGCGAAATAGAACCGCCCGGCGAGATTGAGTTCGGAGCGCCGGGTCAGGAGAAACACATCGTGGACATACATCACCGTGCGTTCGCGGCAGGCAAAGGAAAACCACGGTGACGGCGGAAAGCCCGGAAACACGAACACGTCGTCCCGGTGACGCAAAGCTTCGAGCGGCAGCGTCACGTTCTGCGCCAGCACCACGCCCATCCGTCCGCCTGATGCCTCGACCGTTTCCACCGGCAGCGGCGCGAGCGCGGCAGCGCTGAACAATTCGCGGGTGATCCGTTCGATACCGGTCGCGCGACGCCGCATATGGGCGTGGTCGATGCGAAGCCGCGGCGGAGCGATGTTGCTTCTTCCGGTCACTGGGACACCCCGACTTCGTGCCCCGCTCTCGCGACTTGCGGACTGTGCCGCCGGGCCAGCACCGCGCTGAAAACGTCCTCGGTTTCGCGCGCCGCCTTGCGCCACGAAAACCGCGCGGCATTTTCAAGGCTCGCCTTCGCCATCCGCTGCTGCAACGTCACGTCGGCGAACACCGACCTGATATGGCCGGCGAGCGCCGTGGCATCGTTGGCGGCAAAGAACCTCGCGGCGGCGCCCGCAACCTCCCGCAAGACCGGAATGTCCGCGCAGATCACCGGCGCGCCGAACGACTGGGCTTCGACAACCGGCAGGCAGAAGCCCTCGTTCAGCGACGTGTTGATGAAGCAGGTGGCGCCGCGATAGGCCGCGGCGAGTTCGGCGTCGGGTACCGCGCCGGCCTTGCGGATCAGATTGCCGGCCGAAAGCCGGCGCTCCGCCTCGGCCAGGAGGCCCGCCGGGTCGCGGCCGACATGATAGACGGCCGGCGCCGCGCCCTCCGCGTCCAGCAGCTTCAGCGCCTCCACCAGCACCCCGACATTCTTGTTCGGTGAGACATTGCCGACATAGAGGCCGTAAGGCGTCTCGAACCGGTCCGGCAGCGCGGCGCCCTGGGTGACTGCCATGATCGGCGCCTCATGCACCACCACCAGCCGGTCGCGCGCGAATGCGTACCGCGCTTCGACATCGCGCCGCGTCGCGTGCGACACGCAGACCACCGCCGAAGCGGCGCGCAGGCTGAGCGGAAACAGCATGCGCCACCACAGACGATGCCGCCGCGGATAGGCCTCCGGCAGGGTCTCCAAGTAGAGATCGTGGACGGTGATGACGCGCGGCCAGCCGCCGAGAAAGCAGCCGAGCGGATTGCAATTGAACTCGAGCGCGGCGCCGGTCTCGCGCATCAGGCGCGAAACCGTTGCGACCTGGCCCGCTACATTGACCGGCGCCTTCGGCTGGAACGGAAGGGTTCGGAGCTCTATCGAACCGTCCCGCAGCGCGGCGGGAAGATTTTCGGCCGACCAGGTGGTCGCCAGCACGTATCGATAGCGCGATGAGCGCGCCAGCTCTTCGAGCAGCGCGAACAGATAGCGCGAGATCCCCGAAATCAGGTTCGGAGGCTCGAGCAGATGATTGACAAGAATCGTGCGCGTCATCAACGGGGAAACCATATCGGTCGCGTCATATGGATTTCGCTGCCTCTCACCCGTTCAGACCGGGCCGGGCGGCAGTCCCGCTGCGATAGCGAACGTAATAGTCGCTGCCGTGATCGCGATCGTATTGGCTCATCCTGGTGACATCGGCCTTGTTGAGGAGACAGCCGAGCAGCTTCTCGCGGACGCCCGGCGCAGCGCGCAGCGCGGAGAGCACCGAGTCGCGGCTGGTCGCGCCCCATTCGATCACGAAGACGAACGAATCCACCATCTGGCTGATGGCCCGGACGTCGGCGAAGGGGACGACCGGCGGAAGGTCGAGGACCACGTAGTCGTAACGCTTGCGGAGGTCTTCGATCGCCACATGCACGCTGTCCGATGCGAACACTTCATGCGGATGATGGATCTGCCGCTGCGATGCCGCCGGAAGGAACGACATGCGCGTCAGCGCGTCCGTCCAAACGGCGCCATCGAGTGAAGTCCGCCCCTTGGCGATCTCGGCGAGACCGTATTCAGCCTCGGGAGTAAGCATATAGGTCAGCGCCGGATAGCGCAGATCGCAATCGACCAGAATGCAGCGCTGGCCGGTATCGGCGACCAGCTCGGCAAAATTCGCCGCCACGAAGCTCTTTCCTTCACCGGGACGTGTCGAGCAGAAGCCGATCACCTTGCCTTCCGCGGCGCCGAGCGGATTGGCGCCGGCCTCGAGCTTGACGTGGCGCAGGGTCTCGGTGAATTGCGACAGCGGATTTTGGACCGCATAGCGCAGAGCGCCAAGGTCATCGCCGAGGATTCGTCTGCCATAGGGGCTTGCTCGCGCCGTCCCATTCGCATGCAGCGTGCGGTAGGGCAGCTTCGGCGCGCCGATATTTGGCAGGACTCCCAGAGCCCGGCAGCCGATCGCCTCCTCGATCTGCGCCGGCGTGCGGAATGTCGTGTCCATCGCCTCGAGGCCGAGCGAAAATACGAGCCCGAGAACGAGACCGAGCACGGCGGTCCCCGCCGTGATGCGCATCACCGCGGGCGAACTCTTGTAACGCGGGGTCTTGGCCTGCGAGATGATGCGCGCCTCGGTCGCCGGGAAGGACTGCGCGATTTCCATGTATTTCTTGAGGAAATTCTCCTGCACCTCGCGGGAGGCATGAACCGCGCTCTCCAGGTCGCGAAGCTTGACCTGCGCCTGATTGGTCGTGCGCGTCTGCGAGACCATGGAATCGAGACTGTCCTGCAGCGTGGTTTCCCGCAGCTTGGCGATCTCGTAATCGCTCTTGTAGCTCTGCGCGATGCGCCGCAATTCGTCCTTGATGTTCTCGAGCAGCTGCTTCTTTTCGTTGCGCAGGGTGACGGCGGCCATATGCTTGTGGCCGTAGCGCGCCGAAAGATCGGCCTCGCGCCGCGCCACTTCCAGATATTGCTGCCGCAGGCGCACGATCACGTCATTGCGCAGCGTTTCGGTCACTGTCGCGTCGCTCCCGTCGCCTTTGAGGATCTGTTCGACGCGCTCCCACCGGGCCTTGGCTTCGGCCACCTGCGCGCGCGCCAGGATGATCTGGCTGCTGATCTCGCCGATCTGCTGCTCGTTGATCAGGCCGCCCCGGCCGGTGCTGATAATATTGTGCTCGGTCTTGAATTTCTGGACAGCCCTGTCGGACTCCGAAGTCTGCTGCGAGAGCTGTTTGAGACGGTCTTCGAGCCACTCTCCCGCGCGCCGCCCCATCTCGTATTTCGCTTCGAGAATGTCGGCGAGATACGCGTCGGCGATCGCATTGGCCATCAGCGCGGCTTTTTCCGGATTGTCCGAGGTGAACCTGATGTCGATCACGTTGGTCAGGTTGACCCGCCTGACATCGAGATGGTTGCGCAGCCAGTCGGCCAGCATTTCGTTGTCGACCGGTTCCGGCTGCGTCACCTCATCGGGCGCCACGATGGCGCTCACCGTATTCTTGAGCCTCGTCAGCAGCCCCAGCGGCTTCTGGAATTCCGGGTCGTTCGCAAGATTGAGCTGTTTGACCGCGCGAAGCAGCACGCGTTCCGACTTGATGATCTCGACCTGGCTGTCGATCGTTACCGAGATCGGCGCGTCCGATGTCGGGGCCTGATCGCGCAGCGACTTGATGCTGCTGTTATCCACCAGCACGCTCGCGGTCGCGGTATAAAGCGGCGTCGCGGTCAGGGCGTAGACCAGACCCGCCAGCACCATAAGCGCGGCGACCGCGGCGATCGTGCCGGCGCGCCGGCGCAGAAACCGCACGATGCTCTGGAGGTCGATCGTGTCGCCGGCATCCGCCGGCGCAACGCCCGGAACACCGAAATCCGGGCGCTTTTGCTGGGGTCCGTTAGCCATTAGCATGGTCTGCTCACATACCGCGGCGCGCGTCCGCGAGACATCGTCGGTTAAAAAATCCCCAACCGACAAAGGCCTGCCCCCGGAAGCCGGATATGGCATCGCCTCCCGCGGCGCAAGCAAACAGCCCCTGAATGCTTAATCGGCGGGCGTATCGGCGGCTGGCGCTCTGGTCCGATCAGAAGCCGCCTTAAAGCTCCATTAACCATAAGCTCCGAATTATGACCCCGGGCGGGCCGCATGGCGAACCGGGTTCAATGACGATTTTTAGGTACCCCAGTGTTGCGGTGGGTATGCGCGGCGTGTTGCGCCTCGACGGCGCGAAGCGCATCGGGGCCGGATGCCATTGGCGAAGCCTTGGGCGTATCCTCGGGCCCGCGCTTCGTTCCCTCGCGGGAATCCCGCTCGGAACCTGGCTGGCCCGCATCGCGCTCACCTTAACCGTGCTGCTCACCGCCGGATGTGGAATGTTCTCGGCCTCGGGCCCGTACAGTCCCGAAATCATGTCCTATAGCGGCGGGCCGGATGCGCAATACGAGCTTGTTCCGCTGTCGCCCACCGTGGTGTCCGCCCTGTCCGCCCGGGGCGGCCTCAAGGGGGTCGGCTCGTTTTCCGACCGGCCGCCGGCGCCGGACATCCGGCTCGGGGTCGGCGATGTGGTAGCGGTCACGGTCTTCGAGGCGCAGGCCGGTGGCCTGTTCATCCCGCTGCAGGCGGCGTCGCGGCCCGGCAATTTCGTCCAGATTCCCAACCAGACCGTCGATCGGGCGGGGAACATCACGGTTCCCTATGCCGGGCAGGTGCGCGCCGCCGGCCGCACGGTGCCGGAGGTCCAGAACGACATCGTCAACCGGCTGAAGAACAGGGCGATCGAGCCGCAGGTGGTGATCTCCATCGCCGAGCAGCGCTCGAACCTCGTCAGTGTCATGGGCGACGTGAACAACCCGGTGAAGTTTTCATTGTCGCTGCCAGGCGAGCGCATTCTGGATTCGATCGCGCGCGCCGGCGGTCCCAAGAACCAGGGCTGGCAGACCTTCGTCACTCTGCAGCGGCGCGGCCACAAGCAGACGGTCGGCTTCAACAGGCTGATCTCGGAGCCGGAAAACAACATCAACGTGCAGCCCGGCGACACCATCTATGTGTTCAGCGAGCAGCAGACCTTCCTCGCCTTCGGCGCGACCGGACAGCAGGGACAGTTCAATTTCGATCAGGACCGCCTGTCGCTGGCGGAAGCGGTTGCCAAGGCCGGCGGCCTGATCGATCAGCAAGCCGACCCACGCACCGTATTCATCTATCGCGTCGAGCCGATCGACATTCTTGCGCAGATGGGCGTCGATGTCAGCCGCTGGGGCAACACGCGTCAGGTCCCGGTCATCTACTGGGCCAATTTCGGCGATCCAGCGGGATATTTTCTCGCGACGCAGATGCCGATACAGAACAAGGACGTGATCTACATTTCCAACGCGCTGACGGTGGATTTCAACAAGTTCCTGCAATTCGTGCGCACCATGGTCGCCACCGCCCATGACGGCTTCGTGCTGAGAAACACCATCAATATCAAGTCGGTGAACTGACGCCCGGCGACACACGCCGCCCCCTGTTCCGGCTTAGGACAGCCGGAACAGCCGCGCCGCGCCGGCTGCGCATGATCGCGGGCGCACGCGCGCATGGCCGCGGCAAAAACCATTGCAATAACGCGATCCGCGCACACCGCGGACCATCCGACTTGGTAAACGCGCGTCGTGGTCCCGCACTTGCTGACTCGTCATCGAAAGCGATGGCGGTCGCGCAAACCGCCTCTTTTTGGAACAGGCGGCGATCGGCAAGTGACAAATATCTGGTTGGACCAGGGCTCGCGGACCAGCACATCGATCTCGGCGCGGCCGTCGCTGCGCCGGTTCGCGATGGCGGTCATCGCCGCCGCAACCGATGCGGCCACCGTGATCGTGGCGTCGGTTGGCACGGGAATTCTCTATCACTGGCTCGCTTATGGCGACGCCGGCCCGCTCGCCGATTACGTCAAAGTGGGGCTGATGGCGGCGCTGCTCTACCTCATCCCCTGTATCTACCGTGACGAATATCAGATCGCCCGCAATCCGAAATTCGACCTACGGCCTGGACAGATCGCGCGCTGCTGGACGTTTGCGTTCATGTGCCTCGTGATCCTTGGCTTCCTGTCGAAGACCAGCATGCTCTATTCCCGCGGCTGGCTGGTGCTGTTCTACGCGGCCGGACTGTTGGCGCTGGTCGGCGTTTACGCGCTGCGCATCCTCGCCTTCGATGCGGCGAACCGGCTCGGGCTGATCGCCAGACAGCGGCTGTTTCTGGTCGGCAGCGAGCAGGATGTGCGCGCATTCACCCAGCGCTACAATCTGTTGAGTCTCGGATGCCGGATCGTCGGGATTGGCTACCTGCCCTCGCCCGGTGATCCCCTGTCGCAGAGCGCGTCGGCGCGTTCGCTGAATGCCGCGCTGGACGGCGCGGTGTCGAAAGCGCGCGCGCTCAACCCGGACAACATCCTCGTGATTGCGCCGTGGTCGAATCAGACGACGATCGAGCGCTGCATCGATGCGTTCATGACCCTGCCGTGCTCGATCAGCCTTGCGCCGGAGCGCATCCTCGAGCGGTTCGACCACATCTCGATCGAACAGCTCGGGCCGATCGCCAGTCTGCATCTCTTGCATCCGCCGATGTCGACGACCGCAACAATTCTGAAGCGACTGTTCGACGTGCTGCTGGCGGGCCTCCTAATTGTGCTGTTGCTGCCTCTGTTCGCGGTCATCGCCGTGCTGATCAAGCTCGACAGTCCGGGGCCGGTGCTGTTCAGGCAGCAACGCTACGGCTTCAATCAGAAATCGTTCTGGATCTACAAGTTCCGCACAATGACAACGCTGGAGAACGGCGCCGGCATTCGCCAGGCGACTCGCGCCGACGAGCGTGTGACCCGCATTGGCCGGTTCATGCGGCGCTGGAGCATTGACGAACTGCCGCAGATTCTGAACGTGCTGAAAGGCGACATGTCACTGGTCGGCCCGCGTCCGCACGCGCTTGCTCACGACCAGGCCTGGGGCGCCAAGATCGCGCTCTATGCGCGCCGTCACAACGTCAAGCCGGGCATCACCGGATGGGCGCAGATCAACGGCTTTCGCGGCGGAATCGACGCCGACGAGCAATTGCGCGGCCGCATCCTGTGCGACCTTTATTACATCGACAACTGGTCGATCTGGCTCGACATCAAGATCCTGTTCGCGACGCTGTATTCGAGAGCCGCACACCGGAACGCCTATTGATCGATCCGCATCGCAGGTTTCCGGTCGCTTCAGCCGCGCGCCGGTGAAGCGTCGGGCGAGCCGGCTCGGACGCTTGCCGTCGAACGAAGATGACAGTCCTGTCATTTACTCTAGCGACAATTTGATCCCGCGCCCGATAACGGCGCGCCTATATTTGCCTCGCAACGAGGCGCGTCATGTCGAACAACTCGCGAGGAGCAGCAGAACGCATCCCGCCGGTGAAGCCGGAGGAACGGCGTGTGACGCTTGCAAAAAGCCCGAAGGATTTCATCGTGGATTCTCCTTCGCTCGTCGCCGAAGACTGGACCGCGAGCCATGTCCAGGCAAAGCCGGACAAAACCGGAGCGCCGCATACGCCGCCGCCGGGCGTCCCGCGCGCTGTCTGGTTCCTGACAGGATGGCTCGCTGTATCGATGACGCTTATTGCGATCGCCGGCATTGTGATTGCGAGATATTTCTGATCGCAGCGGCTGTGCGGCGGGCGGCCGACCCGCGCCTCGCAGGCGCAACTGGTAAACAAATCGTTAATGGCTGACCTGACGGTGGTTGCGTCGCCCCCGTCCGCATGGCTTCGCTCCGCCGCGCGGCGTGTGAACAATGCTGATTTCACGGTCAACTGCGAAACCTTAACGCGTTCTTTACCATAACGGAAAAAGGTTGGCGCTGGCAGCCCTCGTGTCCCGGCGCAACGGCGTCTTTAGGATTTCGCGCTTGCGGGCCGCCGGAAACCGATGTGAGCGGGTCAGAAGCATGAACAGGCGCGAGTGGACCAACAACGATGACGCGCAAGGCGGCTGGCGTGCGCCGCTCACACGGCCGGTGATGCCGGATACCGATAGCGGATGGCCCCCGCATCACGCGACACAGCTTCAGCGCGACGCGCAGCTCCAACGCGACACGCGGCCCGGCGCCTTCGCGTCGCCCCATCGCCGCCATGCCGATAGCCTGCCGCCGCAGGCTCCACAATTTCATGCCGCGCAGCCGCGTGCCGCGCCACCCTATGCACGCACAGCGCTTGTCCCGCCGCAGCCAGCCAGTTTTCCGCGATCGCAGGCGGCGTCCGCCAGCGCCGCCGGCGATGCGCGCATGTTGCCTCCTCAACCAGCACCTCACCGATCGTTCCATGCGGCGAATCCGACCGGCTTATGGTGGCTGCGGCCGCGCGCACAGGCCTATGGGGGCGCGCGCTATTACGCGGCTCCGGCCTCTTCAAATCTGGCGCCACTGGAAGGTCAGCTGCGCGACCTGACCGCTCAGATCGAATCGCTGCGCGAACGCAGCCCGGCGCCCGGCGTCATCCGCAAGCATCCGCAGCAGAATCTGGAGGAGATCGTCGCACCGCTGATGCAAGCCGTGCCCCTGCGCGCGATCGAGGCGCTTGAGGCCGATATTCACGCCTTGATCGACCGTATCGAGACGAGCCGCACGTCCGGCGTCGACCCGCGTGTTCTCGCGCCGATCGAACATGGATTGGGCGAGGTTCGGGCGATCATTCGGGAGTTGAAGCCGCTCGAGAGTGTGACCGCCTTCAAGAGTGCAATCCGAACTCTGGCCGAGCTCCTCGAGCCGACGCCCGGCAGACCTGATAATGGCGAGGCCGCAACACAGGTCGAGACCGTCATTGCAGCGTTGCGAAACGTCGCCTTGCTGGTCGCCTCCAAAGATACGCTTGGCGCCCTGTCCGAAGAGGTACGCGGGCTTTCGGCCCGGCTGCAGCGGGTTATGACCCAGAGGGCCGCTATTCCGGAAAGCCAGGAGCCGGCAGCGCCGGGCCCGCAGGTTTCAGCCATCGAACGAAGTCTGCTGGATATCAATCAGCGTCTCGATGCCTTGCAGAAGGACGTCCAGCCGCCCGCAGACAGGAGCCCGGAGACCGGCCTTCCCGCCGACGAAGCCAGCGCGCGAAACGCACTCGAAGCGGCGCATGCTGCGCTGTCCCAACTGGTCGATCAATTGGCCGGCAATCTCAAAGGCGCGCGCGAAGGAAAGCGCGACGCCACCGCATATGAAGCGCCGAGCCTGTCGGGCGGACATCCGGATGCTGCCGGACATCTCATGGATTTCGAAAACAAGCACGATCCGGAATTTTCCCGAGCCCGGATTCGCAACGACGTCCCTCATCCGCTGGAGGCAGCAGACTCCGCGCCGGGACAATCGCGGCGCGCGATCGTGATTCCGGTGCGATCGCTGGTTTTCGGGGCGGTCGTCATCATCCTCGCGGTCGTTGCCGCCCGCGTGTCGGTGCAATTGAGCGACATCCCGCTGCCGGCCATCGCGAAGGCGGACGCGTCCCAGGCTCCCGTGCCGCAGCAGCGTGCAAACGATATCGAGCGCGTCGAGGTCGAAGTGCCCGATCTCGCCCGCTCACAGGCGCCGGATCATGCGGTTTCGCCGCCCGAGCCGCCCGTTCAGCAATCCGCGTTGGCGGTTGGCGAACAGCAAAATAGCGGCGTCATCGGTCGGCCGGTTCCGGTTCCTGCCGGCTCGCCGGCAAGCGAGCCTACCCTGCCACTGCCGGACAGCCTTCCGGCCGCTCTGCGTGCCGAGGCGATGAAGGGCAAGCCCGCAGCCGAATACGAGGTCGGCGTCCGGCTGGTCGAAGGCAAATCGGTCGCCGTCAATACCGAGGAAGGCCTGCGCTGGCTGAAGCGCGCCGCAAAGTCCGGGATCATCCCGGCGCATCTGTGGATCGGCAGCCTTTACGAGAAGGGACTCGGCGTCGAGAAAGACCTCAACCTCGCGCGCACGCATTACCGGGCCGCGGCCGAGAAGGGCAATGCCAAGGCGATGCATAATCTCGCCGTACTCTATGCCGAAGGCATTGACGGGCGGCGCGACTACAGGACAGCCGTCCGCTGGTTCCAGCGCGCCGCCGAACGCGGCATCGCCGACAGCCAATATAATCTCGCCATTCTGCTGATGCGCGGAATCGGCATCGAGCAGAACCACCAGGACTCCTACAAGTGGTTCGCGCTTGCGGCGCTTCAGGGCGATCGCGAAGCGGCGCGGCACCGCGATGAGATCGGTCGCAAGCTAGAGCCCGGCGCGGTCGCTGCGGCCCAGGCCGCGGTCCGAACCTTCACCCCGCAGCCGCAGCCGAACGAGGCCGTGACCGTCGCAGCACCATATGGCGGCTGGGATCGGGCGAGCGAGGACAGTCGCAAATCGCGGTCCGGAATCTTCGCGCGCGGCGCGTCCTGACGCTGTTGCGATCAGTCGGCCCGCGCGTTCCGGCGCACCGCTAAGACAGCCACGGCCTTTTCGCGCGGCGCGCAGGCGAGCCGTTCGGTCAGCCGCACATGATCGTTGAGGAGGCGGATCGCCTTCTGGGCATCGCGCGCCAGCACGGCCTTGGTCAGTTCGGCATGCTCGCCTGCGACATCGCGCGATCCGACGAGGTCGGACCGAAGCGCGATATTCTGGTAGCGCAGGGTCCAGTCAAACAGCTTTTCCGAGAGGTCGAGCAGCCATCGCGACCCGCTGGGCGCGAGGATCGACATATGAAATTCGCGATGATGCACGAGATAATCCTCGTTCGCATCGCCGGTTGAGGTGAAGGGCGGCGTCTTCGACAGGCGGTAATGTGCGAGCACCACCCGCTCCTCCCAGGCGGGGTCGCCGCGCCGCAACGCTTCCGGCAGCATGATCTCGTTGAGGGCGCAGCGCGTCGACACGATCTCGTCGAGATCGGCCTCGTTGAGGTCAGCGACCGTGAAGCCGCGCTGATCGTTCTGCTCGACAAGACCCTCGGCCGAGAGCCGGTTGAGCGCTTCGCGCAGCGGGCTCGCGCCCGCGTCGTAGCGCGCGCGCAGTGCATCGATGCGCAGCCACTCGCGCGGGGGCAGTACGCCGCGGATGATGTCCTGTTTCAGCGCGCGATAGAGCAATGTCGCGCGCGTGGCGTGATTGTCAGCGGCGGGCTTTCCGCGTCTGGCATTCATTCGAGCGCGCTTTCTCAGGGTTCGCTCATTCCGGCTTATGGTTCCATCACGCCGAGAGATATTCCTGCCACTTGGTCCAGAACACGCGCATGCGGCCTTCGTCGCCGTGCTTGACGAAGCTCATCGGATCCTTGGGCGCGACGCCGGCCGATATGTCGTTCCAGCCGCCGTAATCCTCCGCACCCTTGTAGCCGCGCTGCGCCGCCTCGATGGCCTCGACGTCGTCGGGCGTGCCGAAGCCGGCCGGGCCGAGGAAATCCATGTAGCTGTAGAGCCGCAGCCTGCGGATATCCGGCGATTCCTCGCGGGGCGCCAGCGTCCAGCTCTGCACCAGCATCTCGGCCGGGGTCTTGGAGAAATAGGTGCGGATCATGATGCCGTGATTGTCGACGATCGCGAGGTTGGGGAAGATCAGGATGTGATGGTCGAACGTCGCCATCTTGTGCGCGCGCTCGGCGCCCACGCGCTTGACCGCCTTCTCGTAGATCGCTTCGAGTTCAGGCCGGAATTTCGGGTCCCAGCTCGGATGCCATTGCGCGAACGGCCGGCCATGCGTGGACGGATAGTCGTAGGCCATGTGGCCGTTGCCGAGATCGAACTGGAACTTGGTCTTGGTCTTCATCAGCGCGTTGTAGCGCCCGGTCATCATCCGCTCGGCGCTCACCTTGAGGTCGAATTCGTCGACCGAGACCCCTTGCGCTTTCGCCCGCTCCTTGCCGATCCTGGCCGCGTCGCCGGCATAATCGAAATACGTCTGGTGCACGCTGTGCACATGGAACGGGTCCATGCCGTTCTCGTGCCAGAGCTTCCAGTTGGCATCGACCTGAAACGTCTGCCCGCCCGGCACGATCTCCATCGTGATCTCGGACTGGTCGACGATATTGTCGATATATTCCTTGGCGCCGGCGAGATAGTCCGACAGCGACATCGCATTGGCGTCGAGGCAGATGAACCAGAAGCCGCGATACTGCTCGAGCCGCGGCACATGCACGAGACCGCGTCCCTGGTTCTTGTAGCCTTCCGGATAGGCGCCCTCCTGCGGAATGCCGCGCAGGGAGCCGTCGGTGTTGAAGACCCAGCCGTGATAGAAACACTGGAAGATCGTGGCCTTGCCGGAGCGCTCGCGGCACACGCGGCCGCCGCGATGGGTGCAAAGATTGTAGAACACCCCGACCTTGCCCGTGGCATCGCGGTTGAAGATGAAGTCGCGGCCGGCCACGGTGCGCGTAATGAACGAGCCTGGCTCCGGCAATTCGGTGTCGTGCCCACAATAGAGCCAGCAGCGCTCGAAAATCTTCTCGTGTTCGAGATCGAGGATGTTCTGGTCGGTGAACACGCGCCGCGAAACGTGAAACGTGCCTGCGGCGGGATCGTGCCGCACTTCGAGCGGCGTTCCGATATGCTGGTCCATGTGACCGGTCTCCGTCCGGGCTGATTGTCTAAAGGATGATGGTGAGCCGGCCCTGCGGCACGAGCTGATCAACGCCGAGATCGCAGCGCTTGTAGCGGATCAGGACATCGTCGCCCTGCTTCACCAGCCGGTAGCGCATCCGTCCAAGGAAGATATCGGTGATGCCGTCGCGATAGCGCGAGACATGAAACACGCCATGCACATGGGTGCCTTCGGCATCCTGCCCGGTGATGCGCAGGTTTGAATACATGTGCACCGTGGTCGAGTGCGGATATTCCGAATGGGCTGTCTTCTTCTTCAGCCGCACGACGCGGCTTTCCATGCGGAAGCGGTCGTCGTTGATCAGGAACAGGCTGGTATCCGGCGAGGAGTCCATCGGCATGCCGGGCGAGGGAACGAGATAGGTCATGTCGCTGGTATAGAGCGCCAGCCAGTCGTCCAGACGCCAGTCATCCAGCAGCTCGCCTTCCTGATAGATCAGCCGCTCCGCTTCCTGGATGGTCACGTCTGATCGCGGTGCAAGCATGGATGGGACTCCGATGTGATGGCCGGGATCATGGGCGAGATCGGGAGGCGGGTCAACAATCATCGATTATTATCCCGCAATTCTCTTTTCGTCGATATATCGGATCGCCAGCGGCAGCTGGGTAAAGCAGCGGTGGACCCTTGCCCGGTTTCGCCACCGTGCCGGCGCAAACTTCACGCTGATGCCGCAATCCCGCCTTTCGATGCGATGCAAATGATGGGGGAACGTCGCGGACAGATGCTGGGCGGCGCTGCAGCCATGCTGCTGGCACAATGTTTTCTGGCACCGCCGGGTTTCGCCTGCGGCGGCGAGGCGCTGGGCGAAAGCCGTGTCGCCGCAATCGAGAACGCCCAGACGCTCCGCCTTGGTGATGGCCGCAGCGTGCGGCTTGCCGGCATTGAATGGGACGTCCCGGCCGACGCCGCCCGCGCCGCTTTGTCCGAACTCGCCGTCGGTCGGACAATCTCCCTGAAGGGAACCGCCAAGCCCGACCGCTACGGCCGGATTCATGCTTTCGCATTCGTTAGCGGCTCGGAAACTCCGATCCAGTATGCCTTGCTGGACCGGGGACTGGCTGTGGTCGGAACCCGGCTCGGCGATCCGGCCTGCCGCCGGAACCTGCTCGTGCGGGAACAGGCGGCGCGTCTATCGCGACTTGGAATCTGGGGCTCCGGGGATTATCGATTGCATCGGGCGGACGATCCGGCGACGATCCTGCGCGATCGCGGCCGGTTTGCGATTGTGCAGGGCCGGGTCCTGTCGGTGCGCGAAAGCGGCAATACGGTTTACGTGAATTTCGGACGGCGCTGGTCCGAGGACTTTACCGTCACGATTGCGAAACGGACCGAGCCGGCCTTTATCTCCGCCGGCGTGCCGCCGAGATCGCTTGCCGGGCGCACCATCCGGGTGCGCGGCGTGATCGAAGAACGCGGGGGCCCATGGATCGAGGCGGCCTCGGCTGATCAGTTTGACTGGGACGGCCAGCGATGAGCCGTCACGAAGGGGGGAATGCGGGTTTGCTGGATGCGGCGCCCAACTGGCTGAAGGCTGCGTTCGTCGCCGTGGCGACGGCGCTGGTCGCCGCCTGTTCGGGTGGCCAGTATCAGGCGGCGCGCCACATCTCACTGCCCGATCCGCCGGCCGAGAAGCCCGAACCGCTGACTCCCGCGCAGCGCGAGCATCGCCGCATCCTCGCGGTGTATGGCGGCGCCTATTCCAATCCGAGGCTAGAGGAGCGCCTCAACGCCACCGTCGAAAAGCTTGTGGCGGCCTCAGAGCGCCCTGACCTGCATTACAAGGTCACGATCCTGAACTCGCCCGCGGTCAATGCCTTCGCGCTGCCGACCGGGCAGCTTTATGTCACGCGTGGCCTGCTGGCGCTTGCCAACGATACCTCGGAAGTCGCCTCGGTGCTCTCGCACGAGATGGCGCATGTGATCGCGCGCCATGCTGCGATCCGCGAGGACCAGATCCGCCAGGCCGCGCTGGTCAATCGCGTCGCCAGCGACGTGCTCGGCGATCCGCAGACCAGCGCGCTCGCGCTCGCAAAATCCAAGATCGCGCTGGCCACCTTCTCGCGCGGCCAGGAATTCGAGGCCGACGGCATCGGCGTTGGCATTTCCGCGCGCGCCGGCTTCGATCCGTACGGCGCCACCCGCTTCCTCACCGCGATGGGCCGCAATGCTGACTTGCGCGCTGGCGCGAAAGCCGATCCGCGCACGCAGGAATTCCTGTCCTCGCATCCGGCGACGCCCGAGCGCGTCGCCAATGCCACGCTCAATGCGCGCCAGCATGCCTCGGCCGGAGCCGGCGGGCGCGAGCGCGCCGATTACCTGCGGCTTCTCGACGGCGTAACCTATGGTGAGGATCCCAGCGAAGGCTTTGTGCGCGGACGCCGCTTCCTGCATCCGAAACTCGCCTTCACCTTCACCGCGCCGGAGGGTTTCGTGCTGGAGAACACGCCGCAGGCGGTGTTCGGCGTGAAGGACGGCGGCGAATTGGCGCTGCGGCTCGACGTGGTCCGCATCCCCGCCGATCAGAAGCTGACGGACTATCTCGCCGCCGGCTGGATCGAGAATATCGATCATGCCTCGATCGAGGAGGTCACGATCAACGGCTTCCGCGGCGCGACCGCGATCGCCAAGGGCGACCCCTGGGGCTTTCGGCTCTACGCGATCCGCTTCGGCAGCGAGGTCTATCGCTTCATCTTCGCGGCCAAGAACAAGACCGCCGAGCTCGACCGCCAATTCCGCGACAGCGTGCAGAGCTTCCGCCGCATGAGCAATGCCGAGATCCGCTCCGCCCGTCCGCTGCGCATCCGCGTCGTGACCGTCTCAGCGCGCGACAGCGTCGAGCGCCTCGCCGCCCGCATGGCGGTGTCCGACAAGCCGGTCGAGCGCTTCCGCGTGCTGAACGGCCTCGGCCCGACCGACAGCGTGCAGCCGGGCGACATGGTGAAGCTGATCGTGGAATGAGGGTGAGCGACGCTCGCGCTGCCGTCACGCCGCGACGCGCTTCCCCTGCACTCTCCCTCAAGAACAACGATGGCTCGCGACGGAGCGACGCGACGGCGCGCGGATGCTAGAAGACCTGGAGGCGCCTGCGCCTTGAAGCGTGGTTTTCCCGCCCCGTGGGCAAAGCGGGTTTGGGGAGAGCCAGGCGATCTGACCTGCCTTTTGCAATCAAGTGATCTGACCTGCCTTTGAAATAGAGAGAGATGCCGAGATGACCGAGACCACCGCCCCCTTCCGCGCCGATCATGTCGGATCGCTGCTTCGAACCGCACCGCTGAAACAAGCGCGCATCAAGCGCGAGAAGGGCGAGATCGACGCCGCCGCGCTGAAAGCGGTTGAGGATGAGGAGATCAGGAAGATCATCAAGAAGCAGGAGGAGGTTGGGCTGAAGCTCGCAACCGATGGCGAGTTCCGCCGCTCGTGGTGGCAGTTCGACTTCTTCAAGCAGCTCGACGGCGCCGAACTGGTGAAAACCGCGCACGGCATCAAATTCGCCGGCGTCGAGACGCGCCCCGAGGACATCGCCGTGACCGGCAGGCTCGGCTATTCCGGCGCACCGATGATCGACCATTTCCAGTTCCTCAAGGCAAATTGTTCGAACGCAATCACGCCGAAGATGACGATTCCCTCGCCGACCGTGTTGCAATATCGCGTCGGACCCAAGCCGGTGCAGGATGGCATCTACAAGTCGACCGAAGAATTGCTGCACGATCTCGGCCTTGCCTATCGCAAGGCGATCAAGGCTTTCGCCGACGCCGGATGCCGTTACATCCAGCTCGACGACACCTCCTATGCGCATCTGTGCGACAAGGAACGCCGTGCGATGGTCGCGGCGCGCGGCGAGGATCCGGATTGGCTCGCCAATGCCTGGGCCGACATGATCAACTCCGCCCTGCAGGACAAGCCGGCCGACATGGTCACCGCGATGCATCTGTGCCGCGGCAATTTCCGCTCGACCTTCGTGTCATCCGGCGGCTACGAGCCGGTGGCCGATGTCCTGTTCAACAAGATCGGCATCGACGGCTATTTCCTCGAATACGATTCCGACCGCGCCGGCGGCTTCGAGCCGCTCCGGTTCCTGCCGAAGGGAAAGAAGCGCGTCGTGCTCGGCCTCGTGACCTCGAAATTCGGCACGCTGGAGGACAAGGGCGTGCTGAAAAAGCGGATCGAGGAAGCGACGAAATTCGTGCCGCTTGAGCAGCTCTGCCTCTCGCCGCAATGCGGCTTCGCCTCGACCGAAGAGGGCAATGTGCTGGCCGAGGACGAACAGTGGGCCAAGCTGCGGCTGTGCGTCGAAGTCGCCGAAGAGGTGTGGGGCAAGTGATGGTGGTCATCCCCGCGAAAGCGGGGACCCATATTCCAGAGCGGTGGCTATGGGTCCCCACCTTCGCGGGGGCGACGCTCCTATTCTTCCAGTATCGCCACCGCCCGTGTCCAGCCGGCCGAGCCGCCCTTCACCTTCACCGGGAAGCACGACACCGTGAATCCGTTCGCCGGCAGGCTTTCGAGATTGTGCAGCTTCTCCAGATGGCAATAGCCGATCTCGCGGCCGGCCTTGTGGCCTTCCCAGATGATCGAGGCGTCATGGTCCTGCGCGTAGCGCTGCGCGGTGAACGAGAATGGCGCATCCCAGCTCCAGCCGTCGGTGCCGGTGACGCGCACGCCGCGCTCGGTCAGATAGAGCGTGGCGTCGCGGCCCATGCCGCAGCCTGAATCGACATAATCGTCGGCCCCGTATTTCGCGCCGGCGGCCGTATTCACCAGCACGATCTCCAGCGGTTTCAGCGTGTGGCCGATCCGCTTCAGCTCGGCCTCCACATCCGCCGCGCTCACCACATAGCCTGACGGGAAATGCCGAAAGTCCAGCTTCACGCCGGGCTGCAGGCACCAATCGAGCGGAATCTGATCGATCGTCATCGCCGGCTTCGGCGCGCCGAGCGCGTGATCCATGGTCGGGTGATAATGCCAGGGCGCATCGAGATGAGTGCCGTTATGGGTGGTGATCTCGACCTTTTCCAGCGCCCAGCCGGCTGAATCGGGCAGGTCGCTGGCCTGCAATCCCGGGAAGAAACCGCGTATGCGCTCGATGGTTTCGTGATGTCGCAAATACTGGATCTTCGGCAGCGCGACCGGCGGATCGCTGGCGACGTCGCTTTCCAGCGGGATCGAGATATCGATAATGCGGCGGGCCATAATCTGTCCTTGTCGCCCTTGTCCTCGGCTTCCAGCCTTGCAAACCATGGGCCGAGAAGGGATACAAGCGCCGAGGTCGAACACGCGATTTTTCCATGATGTCGGGAGAAAAGACGATGATGAGGACAGCAATCTCCGCCGCGGCTGCGTTGCTGATCGTGACCGGTGCGGCGTCGGCGCAGAATTATCCCTCCCGCAGCATTGAAATGATCATCCCGTTCTCCGCCGGCGGCGGCGTCGATCTGATCGGTCGCGCGGTCTCGGCCTCGCTCGCCGAACAGTTCGGGCAGTCGGTTGTGGTGCAGAACAAGGTCGGCGCCGGCGGCACGATCGGCTTCGGCGCGCTCGCGGCTGCGGCGCCGGATGGCTATACGCTCGGCTTCGGGCCGTCGACGCCGATCGCCAATGCGCCCTATCTGGTCGAAGGCGTGCGCTACAATCCGGAGTCGTTTGACTACATCTGTCAGGTGTTCGAGAATCCGTTCTCGATCGCGGTCGGACCGAATTCGCCCTACAAGACCGCGCAGGACCTTCTGGCCGCCGCGAAGGACAAGAGTCTGAATTTCGGCCATGCCGGTCTCGGCTCGATCCCGCATCTGTCGGTCGAGAATTTCGCGGATGCCATGAAGATCAAGGTGCAGCACCTGCCGTTCCGCGGCGATGCCGCCATGCTGCCGGTGCTGATGAAGGGCGATCTCGATTTCGGTGCGCCGGCTCTGTCGTCGATCCGCGGCAACGATCAGATCAGGCCGCTGGTGGTGTTCACCGAGAAGCGCGTCCCGGCTTATCCGGATGTGCCGACGGCGCGCGAACTGGGCGTCAAGACCTCGGTGCCGCCCGGCCAGAACGGGCTCTATGCCCCGGAAGGCTTGCCCGCCGAGGTGCGCGCGGCGCTGGACAAGCCCTGCGTCGCGGCGGTGAAATCGGAAGGCGTGCTGAAGGTGGTCGGCAATACCGGCTCGAGCGTCGCCTATCTCGACGGCAAGCAATTTCATGACCAGACGGTCGCCGACTACAAGTTCAAGGGCGAACTGATCAAACGGCTGGGGCTCGGCAAGAATTAGGCGCCCCTCGCATTCCGGCATTTCCCTCGTCCCGCATGGCCGGAGAGGGAAAGGAGCATCGCAATGCGTGATGACGCCGACGATCTCGCCGCGATCCGCGAAAGCGTGCGCGCCCTGTGCGCGGACTTTCCGGGCGAATACTGGCGCGACCTCGACCGCGCGCGCGCCTATCCGACCGCCTTTGTCGAAGCGCTGACCAAGGCCGGTTTTCTCGCCGCGCTGATCCCCGAGGCGTATGGCGGCAGCGGACTTTCGATGCGCGCGGCCGCGGCCATCATGGAGGAGATCCAGGCCGCGGGCTGCAACGGCGCCGCCTGCCATGCGCAGATGTATACGATGGGCACGGTGTTGCGGCATGGCAGCGAAGCGCAGAAGCGTGAATACCTGCCGGCCATCGCGCGCGGTGAATTGCGGCTGCAGGCTTTCGGCGTGACCGAACCGACGTCCGGCACCGATACGCTGTCGCTGCGCACCACCGCAAGGCGCGACGGCGACGATTACGTGATCAACGGCCAGAAGATCTGGACCTCGCGCGCGCAATATTCCGATCTGATGCTGCTGCTCGCGCGCACAACGCCGCGCGACAAGGTGCAGAAGCGGACCGACGGACTGTCCGTCCTGCTGATCGATATGCGCGCGGTGAAGGACAAGGGTCTGACCATCCGCCCGATCCGCACGATGATGAACCACGCAACAACCGAAGTCTTCTTCGACAACATGCGGGTGCCGGCTTCGTCGCTGATCGGCGAGGAAGGCAAGGGATTCCGCTACATCCTGTCCGGGATGAATGCGGAACGCATCCTAATCGCCGCCGAATGCATCGGCGACGCGAAATGGTTCATTGCGAAGGCCGCGGCCTACGCGAAGGAGCGCAGTGTGTTCGGCCGGCCGATCGGCCAGAACCAGGGCGTGCAGTTTCCGATCGCCCGCGCCTATGCGCAGATGCGTGCCGCAGAACTGATGGTGCGGGAAGCAGCGGACCGCTACGAAAGCGGCGCCGATGTCGGCGAGGAGGCGAATATCGCCAAGCTGCTCGCCGCCGATGCCTCATGGGCGGCCGCGGATATGTGCGTGCAGACGCATGGCGGCTTTGGCTTCGCCGAGGAATACGATGTGGAGCGCAAATTCCGGGAAACGCGGCTCTACCAGGTGGCGCCGATCTCGACCAACCTCATCCTGTCCTATATCGCCGAGCATGTGCTCGGCTTGCCGCGATCGTATTGATTGACCCCTGCCATGTCCCTCACCGCCGACGAAATCATCCGCCTGCTCGAGCTCAAGCCACACCCGGAAGGCGGGCATTTCCGTGAGACCTTCCGCGACAGCCGGACTGACGACGCAGGCCGCGCCGCATCAACCGCGATCTATTTCCTCCTGGCGCGCGGCGAGCGCTCGCACTGGCACCGCGTGGATGCCGTCGAGACGTGGCACTGGCATGCCGGCGCGCCGCTGCGGCTCGACATTCACGACAACGGTATGCGCACGAGTGTTTTGCTGGGCGCCGATCTTGCCGCGGGCGAGCGGCCGCAGGGCGTCGTGCCGGCCGGCGCCTGGCAGGCGGCCGAGTCGCTCGGCGACTGGACGCTGGTCGGCTGCACGGTTGCGCCCGGATTCACGTTCGAGGGTTTCGAACTCGCGCCGAAGGGGTGGTCGCCGGTATAGCGCGACCGCCGCGGCCCTGAACGCTCCTGCATCGCGTGGCTGCGCCGGAACGTCCGGCGCGAGCCGGCGTTTGGGTGGCGCCATCGATGGGTCAGGAGGAGGAGACAATGCTCAAGACCACGTTCGCCGCCGCGGTGATGGGGTTGGTCCTTGCCGTAGCGGCCGCGCCAAGCCAGGCGCAACAGGAGCCGCCGATTTCGATCGAACAGGCGACGAAGATCGCGCGCGATGCAGGCCTCGTCACGATCCGCGAGATCGAACTCGACGACGGCAAGTGGGAGGTGGAGGGCAGAACGCAGGCTGGCGAAGAGC